>SLPQ01000146.1 GCA_007131925.1 Candidatus Brocadiia bacterium
CCGGGACCGCCCTTCACCACAGCTCTCATGAAGCCAGCTATTCTTCCTTTATGACAAACTCCTCGACCCCGTGCTCTGACTCTTCCCAGCCCATGCCAAGCACATCGGGAGCAAGATCAGGCCCGCGCATGGAAGAAGCACCGGGGCCTGACCCACCCTCAGGAGCCATCTCGACGGGCTGATCTGTATGGACCCTTTCGTCGGCCCTCAATTGCTTGAGCTCTTCCTTTATGGTGAGAATCTTGTCCCCTCTCTTATAAGGCTTGACCGTGGCGCCAGGGACATTATATTCGGCAAAGAGCGTCCGCATGTCAGAATCGTCCCTTATGATTCTGACGCTGATGAAGATATAGAGATTGTTCACCTGGTTCATCGTGCGCTGATTCTTAAAGAGCCACCCCAGTATGGGAATGTCACCCAGGAAGGGCAGCTTGGTGGTGTTGAGAGAGCGCGTCTGGTCTATCAGTCCTCCCAGGACTGCTGTCTGTCCGTCTTTGAGGATCATGGTAGTTACGATGGTCCTGCTTGACAGCCTTGGCAGGTCTATGAAGGAATCGGCGATCTGGAACCTCTCAAAACCGGACACTTCAGGCGACGACGTTCCCGTAAGCTGCTCGCTTGTAGGGATTACTGAGAGTATAATCTTGTCCGTGTCGGGCACTATGTGAGGCATCACCATCAATTGGGTGCCGATCTTGACCGGCGAGTTTCTGGTGGCCTCGCGAATGCCACGGACGACGCCGCCGCTCTGTGCAGAGCTTGAAAACTCCTCTGCGAAGTGTATCTGCTCACCGACAAAGACCGTCGCTGCCTTATTGTCGACAACCGTCAGCTGCGGAGCCTGTACGATTTCACTTTCACGGTCAGTGGCGAGAAACTCCAGAACGGGCGCGACGTTACTGAAATCGAGAACCCCGAAGGTGTAAGGACTGTCCCCGCCGAGAAACGCGTCTACGTCTTCCTGCGTGTAGCTTTCCCCTGTAATCGACAGTGAGTCCACCCAGCTGCCGCGGCCCAGCTTGAAAGGCATGTTGTGAAACATTGTGCCGCCGGTGCCGCTGATCTGAAGCCCCTTGGGAAAGTTGACCCCTGCATTGAGAAGGTCCCCGTGAGCCGTAGTAACAAACTTAACATCTATGAAGACCTGATCGGGCCTGACGTCGACCAGCGCCACTATCTCCTCGACCTGGTCCAGTATGGGACGTGTCGCGGTGACAATGAATGCATTTGAGTCGAAGTCAAACGCAACGCTGCCATGTACCGAGACAACCTCTCTGAGCGCTTTGAACAGGGTGAAGTCCTCCTCGAGGCCCCGGGCACCGGTTGTGGCATCGTCGCGCTTCTCGGCAAACTCGCTCTGGATCTTGGGCTTGTATTCTGACGGTGGCTGGATGTACTTGAGCTTGAAGATGCGCGTCTCTTTCTGCTCGGAAAGCGCTTCGGTCCTCACGACGCGGTATATGCTCGATTCGTCACGCACCAGGGAGAAGGGCCCGGCCGTCCTGACGATTGTGGAGAGCGCCACCTGCCAGGGCACGTCCTGCAGTGAAAAATGCACCACGGCGTCTACGTCAGGAGCAACCACGATGTTCTGCCCGCTCTGCTGCGCCAGCAGGGAGAGCACCTGTTTGAGCGATACACCCTCGGCCTTGGTAGTGAATGAGAAGCGGGGAGTGGCGACATAGAAGATGTTGCTCTCCCTCTCCTCCACCATGCAGCCGACCTGCCTGGCGGCGATCTGAAGCGCTTCCATCCAGTGTACGTCGTTGAGCCGCAGGTCGACCGTGCCTGCGACACCCCTCTCCACCACGATATTGACACCAGCCTCTATCGATATGTAATCGGCGACCTGGTTTATCGTGGCGTTTCGAAAGTCCACCGAGACTCGGCGGCCTTCGTCGGTCGCTTCAGCGATACTCAGAGAAAGCACCATGACGATGACAACCCCTGCCAAACCCAGCTTTCGCAAACTTTTCATGGTCCAACACCCTCCTTAGAGCCTCACGAGCCGGTCTGCAGCCCCCAGGCCGCTAATTCTCCAGCTCCAGGGCAATCCTCTCGCCTTTATAACTGAACACGACCTTGCTTCCGGCTACGGAGGCAACACCCAGCTCCGGGGCAACACTTCCCCCCTCACCGATGACTTCACCGTTGACGATGGCAAAAGACCTTCCATGCGGGAAATAGCTGACAGCGTCGATAGCCAGTTCCATCTGCGCAAACTCGATATGCACCTGCGCACGCCGTGCAAGCTCAGAGCACATGGCCAGAAGCGGCCGCGCCGTGCCTGCCACCTCAGGGTTCCTGAGCTGGCTGTCGTTATCGAGGCTGAGCACCTCCCCGTGAAGGTCGACAACCTCTGAAAAGCGATGATGATCGAAGTACGCCTGCATGCGACCTGCCAGCTCCAGTGCCTGCCTTAAAGCCGCCCTCGCTCGCATCGAGGAAAGCCTCACCTGGGCCTGTGGAAGCTCGGCCCTGACCGCAGCGAGCTTTTCCTTGGCGCTGTCAGTGACCAGCGGCACCTCCACCATCCTGCTTACCGTGTCAAGGCGCTCATCAGCCAGCTTGAGTTCACCGTCATCCAGTGCCGCATTGGCCTCCTCAAGGGTGCTGGCCGCCTTCATAGCAAAAGCACTCTCTTCCGCGGGTGTGCGGGGAAGATCAAAGGTACTCGCCCGGCGCGTCTCGGTGCCCACAAAGCGCAGGACGCTTTCGAAAGGATCCCTTCCCCTTGCTCGCGGGTCCTTTTCCCATGTTAGCACGTAAGGGTCACCCAGCAGGTCCTCAGGATCTGGTGTATTCTGTGCCGTTGCGACCATCGTTCCACCTGCCGGTGCGGCCTCCTGGGCCTGCCCTGCGAGACCGGCAAAGAGGACCACTGCCACCACTGCGGCTGAAGCAACTGTAGTGAAGGCTCTCATTGGGTGCCTCCTTTGGTCGTGGAGCCGACATACGTGAACGTGGCAAACTTTAGGTCGATGCCCAGCGACTCGTCTTGAGATCGTCCCGGGCTTATGGTAAAGCTGTCTACCCTTATGAAGCGCTTGTAGTTTTCGAGAAGGTTGAGAAACTCCACATACTGAAAGTAATCGCCCTTGAGGTCGAGGTCGAAGTTTGCCTCCTCGAACGGTCTTGCACTGCCTCCGGGACCGCCATACGCGACCTGGCGAACAGGTGCGGCCTTGGTTATTACCACGCCGCTTCTCTCTGCGAACGCACTGAGGTTGTCAACGAGCGTCTCGATCTCCTCCTGGCTCGGAAGGATCCGCTCGGCCACCCGTAGCCTGACTTCCGACTCCTCCCGCTGGGC
The DNA here is from genome assembly GCA_007131925.1 of Candidatus Brocadiia bacterium. Lineage (GTDB taxonomy): Bacteria > Planctomycetota > DG-23 > SLPQ01 > SLPQ01 > SLPQ01. The sequence goes on from SLPQ01000146.1 coordinate 3,314, forward strand.
GCGAAGCTGAGGAAGCTTGGAGATCTTGGTCTGCGCCTGTGCGACGCGCGTCTGTAGAGCGCTGTTCTGCGTCTCCAGCTCAGCAGACTCCTTCTGCAGGTACCAGACACCGGCGCCCGAGGCCAGTGCCAGGACACCCGCGCCTATCAGCATCGCAAGGAGCACGACCTTGTCATTCTTGTTACGCATCATGTCCCCTCGACTTTCACTGGGTAGCGACGACCGGCCGTGCGGGTGTGCTCACCGGGGCCGGGGCCGCCATTGGTTTGAGTGGGAGTTCCAGGTCAAACTTCAGGGCCACACCTTCCTCTGTGGCCGGAAAATCCTCACGCGACCAGCCCGAGTACCCCAGAGACTGAAACTCCGAGAAGAAATCCTCGCCCGTGTAGGCACCGTCAGCCACAACCTCGCCTGTGAGTATCCGCCTGAACTCCGAATACTTCTTTTCATCCGCGCCCGCAACATAGCACTCAAGCGTGAGCGTCGCGGTAGGCCCGCTCGCCAGAGGGCTGCGTCCCCTCGCCTGCCGCAGGTCTATCCTACTGAACCAGACGTAGTCGGGCAGTATGGCATACAGCTGGTCGAGCTTACGTCCCCAGCGAAGCCTGGTGGCGCGGATTTCGGCGATGGTCTGGAGCCTCATCTGGATCTGTTGAATCTCAGCTGAAAGCACGTCGTACTCTCTGGCCAGGGGCTCGAGCCTGGCAACTTCCGACTGGAGCGAGACCTTCCTGGCGCCCTCGGCCCTGTACCTTTTGAAACTCAGCGCGACGGCCAGAAGAGATGCGCTGACCAGCACGACTACAGTCACCATGCACAGGAGTCTCTTAAGGGAGGTGCGGTCTACCTTGCGCATCTCCGGAGGGAGTAAGTTTATCTCTATCATTTCTTACACCTTCCTCAGCCTGCTGGCCAGTCCCATAGCCACCGCCAATTGCGGGGCATTGTCCCTGAATCTTTCCGCCTGGCGTTCCGCGAGCGCCACCGGGATGTTTGCCGCGGGATTCCAGGAAACAACCGACCTGCCAAGCGTCTCGGCAAACACCGAGGCGATACCGAGAAGGCGCGAGCCCCCGCCCGACAGGTAAACGGTCTTGATATCAGTTTCAAACTGATTTTCGAAATAGTCGAAGGAAAGGAATATTTCGTTGGCGAGGTCATCGAGCGTCTGGCTTACTGCCTCGAGTACCGCCGACTCCTGGTCGCCGCTGCGCTTGGCGGCCTCGGCTTCAACCGGACTGATGCCCATGTGCTTGGCCACTGCCTCGGTCATATCCTCGCCGCCTATGTAGACCTCCCGTGTGAAGCACGAGGTTTGGCCGTTCATGATATTTATGTTTGTCTTCTGCGCGCCTATGTCGACAAGCGCATAAACGCGGGAGCCCTCCTCTGCTTCTGGCGGTGCAGCCTGCTGCGCTTCGGCAGCGCCGGCGCCTCCTGCCTGCTCGCCATCTGCCGGCGCCTCCTCAAGGTCGGGTATCGCCGAGGCAAGTCGCGGACCCTCTGGCTCTTCCTGCTCCTCGGCAGCGGCTTCCGCCGGCTCGGCTATCTCATCAGGGGCGTCAACGGCCACATCGACCGGCTCAACCTGGCCCATTTCGCTCAGCAACTCGTCAAGCTCCTCAGCCTGCTCATCCTCCGGCGTTTCAGGCACAGCATTACCGGTATCGTTTCCATCCTCACTTGCGGATGCCTCGGCGGGTGGCGGCGGCGGAGGGCCAGGCCTTACTTCCTCCGGCACTCCGGCAGGAGCTGCCAGCTCAAAGGCATTGCCCAGTGCAAAGCAGTCTACATCAACAATGTGCGGATAAAGCCCGCCATCCTGAAGCAGGCGGACATGTTCGTTTATGATGTCCTTTTTTACGGCCACTATGACGACACGCATGTCGCCTTCTTCATCAACCTGCTCCTCGAGCGGCACCGTGTCGAGGATAACCTCGTCCATTTCGAAGGGGATGTACTTGTCGGCTTCGTAGCGCATCGCTTCTTTGAGCTCATCGGCCGCCATCGCCGGCGTGTTGATATAGCGAACTATGACGCTGCGCCCGCTCACCGATGAGACGACCTGCTTTGATTTGAAACGGCCTTCCTTGAGCACTGCGGTAATAGTATCTCTTAGAGTACCGCAGGAGGATATTTCCGCTTGCGCGTAGCCGGTCACGGTAAACCTGTTGCCGTTTTTGGACAGCTCCACACCCTTGACAGTGCTCGAGCCGATGTCAAGGCCCAGAATCCTTTGCGTTCTTGAGATCATTTCAAGCCCTCGACAGTTAGAGCTTACCTTCCCAAAGGCGACCCTTGCCACAATAGGGGTGATGATCCGCACGTGCTGGTGCTTATCCTCGCCCCGTGTCCGGGCGCATTCCCACCGGGCGCCGCGGCCACAATGGTAATATACTACACAATGCAAATGAAAATCCCGGCCGATGCGCCTCTGACTGAGCACGGCAAAAAACCCTGCCCTTCCGGCCGCTACGAAGTCGAAAACCCTTAAGCGCAAAGGGTTTCGCGCCCCCCCTGTGGGCTTTCGAGCAGACCTGGAAAGCCTTTGTGAGGAGGGTTCAAACTCATCATTGGCGCCGGGCGAGACACTTCTTATCATTAGACCTTATGGGAATTGTCGATAATGCAGACGGGGGGTCACCTGCGAGATGAGAGGACTGCGGCGGGCGCTACGTGAGAGGGGCGACAATCCACCGCACGCTACTGCGGCCTGCATTATCACCCAGTGCTCGGCGGAGGTCTGCAGCCGCAGCGCAGCGCCCCTGGCCGCAACGCAGCGCACCCGAGGCCCCCTGAGAAAGACAAGGAGTACACAGCCATGATGAGACGCATCGAAGCAGCTATCGGCATCGTGCTGCTGGCCATAATCGCCTTCGCAGGCTACCGCCTCGCGCGCTCCAAGGTGGAGATTGACGTCTACCGTGACCGGCTTGCCGGCCTGGTCGAGGAGTACGAGGATCTGCGGCTGCTCTACAACGAGGCAGTCACTCGGACGGCCGTTACAGAGCTGCTGGTCGAAGATGGCCGGCTTTCCCTGGCCATTCGCACCATCGAAGGCGTCGACCGGCTCATAGAGACACCCTTTGACCCGTCACGCGAGATATACTGCGATTATGTGCTTGTCAACGGTCGGATATGGATTCGAAGAGTTTACGACGATCGCACCCCCCCGAGTGAAGGTCTTCTTGTAGATGAGGGGCTGCGCCACGTGAGCTGGGATGATCCCACGGCGCGTTACGGCAAAGCGATCTACAGGTCACTCGACGCGGGCCGATGGATCGTGACCGTCAGCGGGGACGGCTCTCTCGGCTTGGCCAAGACCGACCCTGCAGCCGAAATCACCCTTGTCGCCGCGCCACCGGTGCGCGATTTCGAGGTGATAGAAGCACAGATCGGCCGGAGACTAACAGACGTTACCGCCTCACAAGTAGTGCGCCGCGCACTCTCAGGTCGCTGATAGTCCTGCAAGCATCCTCGCGCCGCAGAGCGCGCACGGTCCTTGCCGGCAAGAGTAGATGCCCCTTCACGCACGAGGCCGGCCGATGCCGCTCTTGACAAGAGCGTCCACCAGCCTGTCGATCTCAGCGGCCTGGGTATACAGGTGGCATGAGACGCGCACGAGCGAGCGCCCGTTCCATCTGTTAATATATGCTTCGATCGTGAAATCCTTCCACAATGCATCCTGCAGCGCCCGTTCGTCGAGAAGCGGCAGCTCGCAGGCAGCCATCGATGCGTACCACTGCGAGGAATCCTCATACCACGGCTCGATGCCCGTCAGGCGTGTGATCCGTTCCCTCGCATATCGGGCCAGCTCATGCGAGCGGCGGCGGAAGTCATCAAGACCCGCCGACTCGATGAAGTCTATCGCTGCTGGGACCGCCAGGTATCGCGAGTGATCCTCGGTGCCAGTAAAAGCCGCATCCCGCCACGTGCCCCTGCGAGCACCGGTCAGCGGTTTCATGACAGTCTGCATGCGAGGATGAACCCAGAGAAAACCGGTACCCGCTGGCGCACAAAGCCACTTGTGACACGACGCTACGTAAAAGTCGCACTCGAGACTGTCGATGTCAACAGGACACTGGACAAGCGCATGCGCTCCATCGACCAGCACGGCAATGCCGGCCTCGTGTGCGCGCCGGCAGATCACTTCAGCCGGCATCACCATTGAGGTGCGATACGTAACATGGCTGAAGATCACAAGCTTTGTCCGCTCACTCGCACCGGCAAAAACTGTATCAGCAAGCGTATCCTGGTCGTTCACCGGCACCGGAATACTTGCAACCACGAGCTTCGCGCCTGCTTCATTGCATGCACGCTGCCATATCTCGATAACCGACCAATACTCGTGGTCATTGATGAGGACTTCATCGCCGGGCTCGAGCGGGAAGCTGCGCGCTACGGAAAGCATGGCCATGGTCGTGCTGGTAGTAAATGCGAGCCTGTCGGCGCTCGTGCCGAGAAATGAGCCCAGCCTCAGGTACGCTTCGCCGAGGGCCGCATTGGCCTCGCGTCGGATAAAGCCCAGCCTCTGCCGATCAATGCGCCGTATCCAGCCGGTCCACGCATCCAGTACCGGCCTCGGCGAGAGCCCCACCGAGCCGTGGTTCAGGTAGGCCACGCCTTCCTCCAGCAGCCACTGCTTGCGCCACCGGGCAGCCTGTACGTCTCCGTCGTGCACCGGGCAGGCACTCATCTGCCGCCTCCCGTCAACCCGGTATACCTTGCAATCCCCGCCCGCACGGCAGCAGTGTGTATCTTTACACGATCGGCGCAGGGGCGGTCCATGCGGGGCTCCACCACGATAGAGGCATCGGCAAAAAGGACCACCCACTTGAAAAAGGAGCTCGCCCCCCTCGAGTCACGGCGCACATACCCAGGAAAATACTCAGTCTCATCGTAGCCCCATGATGCCTCAAGATGGCTTCTGGAGAAGCACTCGTGACCCGCTTGGCGCGTGCCCTCGAGCATCGCTTCGGCCACTGGCGTCTCGACCTCCTCGAAGCGCGGCGCATGGACTGGCGGCAGGATGAGGAAGTTGTCCCCGATACTTTCTCCGGAGGCAATGACGCTGGCAGCGATACGCGTATTTATGCAGGATTCGTGGAGATCGAGGGCCAGGCCCGGCCTGAGCCTCTCGCAGAAGGCCCTCACCGATGCGATCTCCGGCGGCGCAAAACAACGGTCGAAGAAACCGTTCATATTGTTCACCCAGCCGAGCGGGCTCACTAAGCTCACCAGCCCACCATGGTCAAACGGCCCCTGCCCCTCGCCTCCGTAATAGACCGCGTTCGGGTAGAAAATGCGCTTGCCGGCGATCTCCCCGGCCAGGCGCGGATCCTGCCGGGCCAAAGTGTCCATGCGACCGTAGAAAAGCGACCGGGCGTCGAAGCGTTCCTGGTCGGCCCAGCAGAAAACGATGCCGTTAACGTCAAAGAGCGCAAAGTGCTCCTCATTGTAAAACCGCCTGCCGAGGCGCTCCAGCTCGGCAAGACACTCAGTGTCGTTTTCCAACTGCACCGGCCGGCCGGCCGCGTGCTCGAGAGCCCGCCTGTATCCATCGAAGCCGAACGGGTCGCCGCAGGGGATTATCCAGACCTCGTTGTCGGTGTCGATGCCCTCCTCAACCAGTGTCAGTGCAGCATGGACGCCTGCAATCTCGCTTGCGTGGCTGCCGGCCTTGATGATGACTGCGGGTTTTTTGTGGCCGCCGAGCCTGACTGCTTCGATCGGCCATCCCCCGAGGGCACTTCCCAGGCGCTCCACCTCGCGCCCACACCCCTCGACAAATCCCGATACGTCCCCAGCCGACCTGATCTCTCGATAAAAGGCCATAGTGGCCTCCCCTGTCTCCCGTGTGATAAGAAAGGCTTTCCCCGGCCAACAGCCGAAGCAGTCTTCACAGCCTACCCAGGCGCCCCTCACAAATCAACAGGCTCCTTGAGCATCGCATTGTTTGCATGTAGAATGCCAGCGTCGAAGCAGGCTGAGCCGCTGATGTCAAAGGGTGACATTCACATGAATGAGAATACTATCCCATTTGAGATGACCCGGATCCGCCAGAGGCTTGAGTGCTCCCACCTGGCAGATGTCCTGAGTACACTTCAAGAGGAGCTCGGCACCTTCAAAGGGCTCATCGGCCATGGCGACCGGATAGCGCTGGCAGTCGGCAGCCGGGGCATCGCCAACCTACCTGGGGTCGTAGCAGCGACAGTTGAATTTGTGAGAAGTAAAGGCGGGGCACCCTTCATAGTGCCGGCGATGGGCAGCCACGGCGGCGCCACAGGCGCCGGCCAGGCGGCTGTACTGGCCGGCTACGGCATCACCGAAGGGAGCGTCGGCGCACCTGTGCGAAGCTCCATGGAGACTGTAGAGATCGAGCGAGGGGCCTGCCAACTGCGCCTTTTCATGGACAGGGCGGCGTGGGAGTCAGATGGAGTTATCCTGATAAACCGGGTCAAGCCGCATACCGACTTTCACGGCAGATATGAGAGCGGCCTGGTGAAAATGTGCGTGGTGGGTCTGGGCAATGAAGAGGCCGCCCGCCAGATACACCTGGGCGGCGTTCGCGGCCTGCGGGATATGCTGGGCGACGCGGGAGGAGGTATCCTCGCGTCCGGGAAGATCATCGGCGGAGTGGCGCTTGTTGAAAACGCGCTCGAAGAGACCATGATTGTCCGCGCTCTCAAAGCCTCTGACATACTCAGGGAAGAGCCGGCGCTCCTGGAAATGGCGCGGGCCAACATGCCGCGGCTTCCCGCAGACGAGATGGATGTACTCATTATCGACCGCATGGGCAAGGAGATAAGCGGCGTCGGCATGGACCCTAATGTCATCGGACGCTACCGCGTGAGCGCCCAGGAAGACCCTGTATGTCCGCGCGTGGAAGCAATCATGGTATGTGACCTTACTGATGCATCACATGGCAACGCGCTCGGCGTGGGGCTTGCTGACGTCACCACCAGGAGGCTGTATGACAAGATCGACCTGACCGAGACATACACAAACGCCTTCGCCAGTACATTTCTCGAGCGCGCCAAGATCCCGGTGGCGGCAGCTACCGACCGGGATGCATTTACATTCGCCCTTCGAGCTGCACACTGTGATAGTACCGGCGGCGCACGCGTCATGCGTATCAAAGACACCCTCCACACGCGCGAGGTGTATGTATCGGCGAGCCTGCTTACCGGGCAGTGCCGCCGAGCAGATGTCGAGGTTATCTCGGCGCCTTCAGCGCTTTTTGATGAGTCGGGCACGCTGAGGCCGTTTTGATGTCATCGGCGGCTGAGCTTGTCGTGATCGCCGATGACCTCACCGGCTCGTGCGACACGGGGGTACAGTTTGCCGCAAGGGGCATATCGACTCTTGTCACAATCGCTCGCGAGCACCTTGGTGAGGCTGCGGCGTCCGCCAGTGTGCTCGTGGTGGACACGGAGAGCCGCCACGTAGCGCCGGAGGAGGCCGCCGCCCGGGTAAAAGCTGCAGCCCTCAGTGGGCGCAGGGCAGGCGTACAGCGTTTTTACAAGAAGGCCGACTCAACCCTGAGGGGCAATGTTGGCGCCGAGATCGAGGCGCTGATGCGCGCGATCGGCGTCACGCGCCTCGCCTTTATCCCGGGCTTTCCGGCCACAGGCAGGACTACGCGCAATGGCGAGCTTCTGGTCAACGGCGTGCCGCTTGCGCAGAGCGCCTTTGCCAGAGATCCGCACGAGCCTGCACGAGACAGCAGCGTGTGTGCTATACTGTCCAGAGGTACGGATCTGCCCGTTATCGTAATCTCACCACGAGACGCATGCGCCGGGCGGACATTTGGCGCCAGCACGGGGGGGATTGCCGTTTTTGACTGCGAGGACGACGACGACCTTGAAAGAATCGCAAACATACTCAGCCGTGAAGATGCTCTTCTCGTCACTGCCGGGGCGGGAGGTTTTGCCTCGGTCCTGGCTGATAAGCTTGGTCTGACCCGCAGTATCCGGTCACATGGCACCCGTTATTCAGGAGCGGTACTGGCGGTCTGCGGCAGCCTGCATCCCGCGTCCCTGAGACAGGCTGACTATGCCACACGGCACGGCTTTGTCGAGATCGCGCTGCCGTGGCCACCGCCGCAGGGGAGTGAAATACCTGGCTCAACCGCCGAACGGATCATTGGCAAAGTGGAAATCGCAGCCGCTCGGGGCGCAAACGTCCTTCTTCGAGCACGAGCCGAGCCCGGGCAGGACGTCCGGGCTTACGCCCTCAGCGCACGCACGGCGGGTGCAGACAGCGGCGTTGCCGCCGCACTTGCACGCCTTGCCGAGCGCTGCCTCACAAGAGCGCCCTTTGCCGGTGCGGTCGTCTTTGGCGGAGACACCGCACTGCAACTCATGCTCGCGACAAACAGCGGCACATTGAGACCACGCCTTGAGATAGCGCCCGGCGTAGTGCTATCTGATTGCGAAAGCATCGGCCGCGACTTCGCCATTGTGACCAAAGCAGGCGGCTTCGGCGACGAAGACGTGCTGGTGAAAATATCCGACTTTTTTGCTTAGAGTGCCTCGCGGACGACTCACCAGCCGCAGGCATAGCGCTACAAGCCCCCAAAGGCCCTATGCCCGGAAAAACTCCTCCAGTCGCACAAAGACCTCGTGATTTGCTCCATGCCTGCTGACCGACATGACATCCTCGAGCTTTGCGAGCTGTTTTTCCAGCTGGACAAGGCGCTCATCTTCGTCTACAAGCAACCAGATGCGGCTGGTGGTGCCGTCGCCGACCGGCATGCAGAGTATGCCCTCGACGTTGAATGCTCGACGCGTGAAGAGCCCACAGACGTGCGACATGACGCCGGGGTGGTTGCGCACGGTGATTTCCAGGATAGCCCTCTCGCCGCGGCAATCGCCTGCGGTCTCAAAGATTTGCCCAGACATCTCCCTCTCCTCCAATCATGCTGCTGTTGGCCGCGCCCGGCGGCACCATGGGATAAACCATCTCTTCAGCGCTTATGGGCGCATGTACCAACCATGGGTGCTCGTCGGCAAATACCTCTTTGAGCGCACTAGCCGGGTCGCCGGCAGTTTCAAGATCGATCCGCCGCATGCCAAATCCTTCGGCTACGAGGCAAAAGTCCACCTTATGGCGAAAGTCACTCTGGAAGATCCGACCCCCGTAAAAGAGCGACTGCTGCTGGCGGACGAGGCCGAGAGAGTTATTGTTCATAAGTATGATCTTGACATTGAGATCCTCCTCGACGGCGGTGGCCAGCTCCTGGATATTCATCAGCAGGCTGCCATCCCCCGAAAAGCAGACCACCGGTCGCCCCGGCTGCGCAAGCGCCGCGCCTATGGCCGCCGGCAGGCCAAAGCCCATCGTGCCGAGACCACCAGAGGTCAGCCAGGCGCGCGGCTTTTTGAAGGGGTAGCTCTGTGCCACCCACATCTGGTGCCGGCCGACGTCTGTTGTTATTATAGCATCTACGCCTGCGACTGAAGCCACATGCGCAATGAGACCATAAGGCTTGCGCGGGTCCTCAATGCCGGGAGTGGCAAGGCCATGCCGAGCCTTCAGCAGTGCCACATGGCGCAGCCAGCCCGGGCGACGGCCTGCCTCAATGTGCGCCAGCAGCGCTTTGACGAAGGCTGCGGCATCGGCAGCTACGCCGGCGTGTGCGCATCGGACTTTATTGATTTCACTGGCATCTATGTCTACATGCAGCACCTTCGCCGAAGGACAGAATTCATCAAGCTTGCCGGTCACACGGTCATCGAAGCGCGCGCCAATCGCCACAAACAGGTCGCATTCTTCGATGGCGATGTTAGCCGAGGACCATCCATGCATGCCCGGCATACCAAGGTTCAGCGGGTGATCCCGGTCAACGGCCCCAAGTGCCATGAGGGTCGTGACAAGGGGAGCGCCGGCCTTTTGAGCAAGCTCGACGACCACACGGGAGGCGCCAGACTGTATGACGCCACCTCCCACGCAGAGGAGAGGCCTCTTTGCCGCGTTGACAAGCTCCGCGGCCCTTTCGACATCCGTGACGTCAAAGGCCGGTGGCTGTGCCGGCCATGCAGGCTCGGGCCACGAGTCAAATGACACCTCCTCCGTCTGCACATCCCTTGGCACATCGACAAGCACAGGCCCGGGCCGTCCGGAGGCAGCTATATGGAATGCCCGCGGGAGAACCTCCAGCAGTTCGCCAGCCGAACGCACGAGGAAATTGTGCTTGGTGGCAGGAATGCTCATTCCGCATATATCGATCTCCTGGAAGGCGTCTGTGCCGATCAAGGCCCGGGGCACCTGACCGGTGATGCAGACAATCGGCACCGAGTCAAGCATGGCGTCGGCCACTGCCGTAAGGAGATTTGTGGCGGCAGGGCCGGAGGTGGCCAATGCCACCGCAGGCTTCCCGGTGACACGCGCGGCACCCTGTGCAATGAACCCGGCGGCCTGCTCATGTCGAACCAGGACGTGGCGAATGCGGCCGTTACTGCCGAGGGCATCGTATATCGGCAGGTTGGCGCCACCAGGAATCCCTGCTACCATCCGGACGTCCTGGCGCTCCAGAAGGCCGATGAGTATCTCTGCGCCGGACATTCTCATTAACTATCTCCTTTCGAGACTGTCCCGCGTGGCATGATGTCCGGCGTGGCATTGAGGCTGGAAAAGAAAAGCCCCCGCCGGCTGCGCGCCAGCGGGGACTTCTGATTGTTGTCACTCTATCCCGCTAAAGCGCGACCGCGTCCAGGACGCGTACTACCACCCCTACCCCCACCGGATACAGGCAGGTGCCATGGGTGGTGCGGGTGATAATAATGTCGCGCTTTGCAATCATCTGATCTTACCCTTTGAAAAACCAACTGCACAAGATAATACGACGGGTTCACCTGATGTCAAAATATTTATTCGCCCGAACCGGACGCCAGCGTCATCGAAGACGACTATGCAGGAGCTGGAAATGTCCTTTTTTCAACCCTTTACGCCGCCAAGCTGTATACCCTTTACGAAATACTTCTGGCCCAGGAGAAAGACCATCAGCATCGGGGCAAGCACTATGATGGACCCGGCCATCAGAAGCGCATACTCGCTTTCATACTGACCTCGAAAGCGCTGCAGGAGCACCTGCAGCGGCAGCATCTCCTCGCGGCTTATGATAATGAGGGGCCACATGAAGATCCTCCATGCATTCATGAAGGTGAAGGTGCCGAGCGTGGCCAGAGCGACCTTCGAAAGCGGTATGGTAACATGCCAGTAGACGCGCAGGTTTCCACAACCATCAATGCGCGCGGCGTCCTCAAGCTCGCGAGGCAGGCCCATGAAAAACTGCCTGAGCATGAAGGTGCCGTATGCACTGAAAAGGCCGGGCGCCATCATGGCAAAGTATGAGTTGCCGCCGACAAGGCGGCCTGCATAGAACCGGCCCAGAAAATATAGATCGCGGGAAAACCAGTCCGTGGCAAATGCCCAGTTCAGCGCATCAGGCATCCTGACGAAAAGAATATATACCGGTATGAGCGTTACGGCGCCCGGTATCATCATTGTTGCGAGATATCCCAGAAAAAGCTTGTCACGCAGTGGGAAGCGCAGCCGCGCAAATGCAAACGCGGCCAGCGAACATGTCAAGAGCTGCCCGGCGGTCACCGTCAACGCCACCAGGATGGTGTTTATATAGCTGCGTCCGAAAGGTAGTTTGCTCCATGTCGTCGGGTAGTTTTCCCAGCGCAGGTCGATAGATGACACGGTTGTGACCTCATCAGACGGCAGGCTGACAAGCTCATTGCGGCGGGATCCCTCGTCGACGATGCGCACAAGTGAGGTCGAAGAAAGGACCTCGACAGGGACGTTCCGCTCAAACTCGAGAAAGCCGACCGGTATATTGGCAGTGACCTTCTCTTCTCCTGCCAGACCCCAGAAGGGGCGCCGCCTCTGAATCGAAGGCGTGTAGATTTCCAGCTCTTGGCCGGTATCGAGGCGCCTGACGACGGAGGTATCCCTGATGACCCGGATTTCGAATTCCTGCCCGTCGATCACGGCATGCGTCTCATCCTGTCGCGGGATCCAGCGCGGAGGAATTTCGACGGACGCCTCCTCGCTCTTAAGCGAGGTCGAGACCATCCATATGAAGGGCAGCAGCATTGTAAAGCCCACCAGCGAAAGCACAACGTAGCGTGCAGCCAGCCTTACATGCCGCCAGACGCGGCGACGCGCAATCAGGCTGAGCTCATGCTCGGAGCTAATCATGGTGAACCACCCTGCCGCCGTAACGCCATGAAATCATCGTAAGGATAAAGACGATACCGAAAAGAAACCATGCGACAGACGAAGCATAGCCGGCCCTGTTGTTGGCGTACAGCTCGGTGAATATGTGGTAGCTGATGGTGGTGGAGGATCCGGCCGGCCCTCCCTCAGTCATGACATATGCCGCCTGAAAGCCTCCCTGGAAGCCGCCGATGAGGCTCATGATAAATATGAAAAAGGTGGTCGGCGAAAGCATCGGCCATGTGATATGGCGAAACTTGTGCCACAAGCCCGCCCCGTCCACTTCCGCGGCCTCGTAAAGCTCGGGATTTATCCCCTGAAGGCCCGCCAGGTACAGGATCATGTTGTAGCCGCCAACCCCCGCCCACAGGCCCATTATTACAAGAGCCACTTTTGACCAGTAGGCAACCGGATCGAGACCGAGGCGCTCAAGAAAGGGAAGCTCCACCGCTCCGGCAAGCCAGTTTGGCCCCTCGATGCCCACGAGGCCGAGCATATGGTTGAAGAGTCCGTAGTTAGGGTTGTAGATGACCAGCCACAGCACGAGCAGGGCCACCCCGGATGACACGGTGGGCAGAAAATACACCATGCGGAAGAATTTTATCGCACGGATGCCCTTGTTGAGCAGAAGCGCCAGCGCCAGGCTCCCCGCCATACCCAGCGGCACACCAAGCATCAGAAATACGGTGTTGTAAGTATACTTCCAGAAGAGCGGATTGCTCACCAGAGCCCTGTAATTGGACAAACCTGCAAACCTTGGCGCCGGGTCGTTGAAGATGTGCCAGTGGGTAAAGCTCAGCGCGAGTGAGGCCAGAACC
>SLPQ01000142.1 GCA_007131925.1 Candidatus Brocadiia bacterium
CGCCGCGCCCGGGACAAAAAGAATGTTTTCTCCCGCTCCGTCAGCCAGCACTACCGCACTCGCCGCCCCCTCGGCAAGCACCGCCACACTTGCCCCCTCCGGCCGCGGCGTGGTCAAGGCCCCATACACGACAGCATTCGCACATAAGAGTCCCGCAACCACCGCATGCCACACCCGCCGCCCCCCTGCGGCGAGCGCTGCGCACAGCGCCAGAAACCCAAGCGTTGCAAAGAGCCAGCCCCATCCGAACGACCTGACGTAGAAATGGCCTCCCGGCACCCTTTGAAAAAGATCCGCCGCGGCCAGAAGCGTCCCCTCGGCTCCCTGTGCCGACAGCGCCAGAAGCCCCGCAAGCCTCCAGCTGACCAGGCTCGCCGCCACAGCCATGAACCCTGCGATGACCATTGCCGCCGCCGCCGGTACAAGCAGCAGGTTGGCCAGCGGCCCCACCGGTGTCACGATGTTGAAATGCCACGCCGCAAGAGGCGCCACGGAGAGCCACGCACCCAGTGACCATCCCAGCGCGCCTGAGAGCCGCGCCGTCATCATTCTGAGCGTTGACGCATACGGTTGCGGTCTCCCCGCAGCCAGAGACTCCAGCCGCTGCGCGAGCGGCCGCCCGATATAGAAAAGTCCCAGCACTGCCACAAAAGACATCTGAAATCCCGGGTCGAAAATATCCAGCGGCCGCCAGAGAAGCATCACCAGCGCCGTCGTAGATAGCACCGACAGCACAAACCACCGCCTGTACAACAACACCGTCAGCGCAAAGAGCACCGCCATCAGAGCAGCGCGCACCACCGGCGGACGCGCACCGGCCACCAGCGCATACGCAACTGCTGTGAAAATCGCCGCCGCCGTCGCAAGCCGCGGTGCTCTCATAAACGAGACAATGCACCACACAAAGCCCACCACGACACCAAGATGAAGGCCGCTCACGGCCAGAAGATGCATCGTGCCGCTCCGGACGAAGCGCTCGGTAGTCTCTATGGAGAGTCCCTGGCGTTCGCCCAGAAGTACCGCCGGCATTACCCCGCCCTCGCACAGCCCCAGCAGCCCTATGCGCCCGGCAAAGCCCGCCTTGAGCCGCACGACAAGCCACGGCAGGAACATCTCCAGGGCACGCCTTTGCTCCTTGACTGTTATGAGACCTTCGTGTGGAGCAAAGGCCATACCTGCAATGCCGTTTCGCCACAGGTATGCCGCATAGTCAAACTGTCCGGGGTTTCGCGCGGGCGCCGGGCGCACAAGAAGCGCATGCACCTCCTCTCGGCTGCCGAAGGGCAGCGGCTTCGGCGTATATAGATGCACCTGGCCGGAAGCGCTCCTGCGCCGGCCTGCCCACTCGACCTCCCTTACCGCCAGCAGGTATCGACGGTAAGCCCCGGAAGAGTCAGCGGCGCGAGGCACCTCTTCCCTCGCCACGCCACCAAGCAGAAGGGGCACCTCCTCTCCCGGCACTACAGCATCGAGGATGCGTGAGACAGAGTCGGCGGGCTCATCCGAGGCGAGCGCCGCCGCGTATGCACCGAGCGCCATGGCCGCGACCGCCACGGCAAGCGACAGAAAGAGCGCGCCGCGGCCGGCAAAAACCAGGACCAGCCCGACAGCCAGGGCAACGACAAGCACCCCTGCAAACAGGAGCGGCGCACCGCAGCGCGCACCCGCAAGCACCCCTGTTATAAAGGCCACGCACAAGGTCAGCGCTGCAGCTCGGCCCAGGCTATATTGCGACAAAGACATCCCCCCTGCGAAACCAACGCGTTAATCATACCACCGGCAACCCGCCACTGAGGCCTCACGTGCGCCCGTTCGGCGGGACCATCCCGGGCCGGCCCGGCAAAGCGTCGCCGTCGTTACGGTGGTTATCGACCTGCTGGCGGCGCGCTCAGCTGTCGATATGTGCAAGCATTTCCTCGACGGCCTCCATCGGCAGACCGACTACGTTGCTGAAGCTGCCCCTTACTTCCCGGACAAACCTGTCAGCGGTCTCCTGTATGGCATACGCACCGGCCTTGCCCATCGGCTCGCCGCTCTGAATATATCGGTCTATCTCCTCATCGCTCATGGCGGCGAAGACGATCTCGGTGGTGACGGCGCGCGAGAGCTCCCTGCCGGAACGAGTGTCGATGATGACTACGCCGGTGGTCACGGAGTGGGTCGATGCCGAAAGCGTCTCAAGCATCCGGCGAGCATCGGCCGGACCGGAGGGCTTTCCGAGGATCTCCCCAGACTCAGCGACGACGATTGTGTCGGCGGCTATGACGACCTCGCCGTTTGCGCGCGAGGCGACAGCGCGCGCTTTTCGACGAGCCAGAGCCACCGCCGCGTCTTCGGGAGAGAGCCCGGCAGGCATGGTTTCATCTGCCTCGGACGGCTCTATGCGAAAGTCCAGGCCCGCACGCGCCAGGAGGTCTCTTCGCCGGGGGGAGGCGCTTGCCAGCACCAGTCGCTTCGGCGGGCTCATGGGGTGAGCGCCTTTTCCACAGCCAGGATCCTCGTTCGCCCGGCATCCACCCGCAGGGCATCCAGCGTGACCCGGCCGCCCGGGTCGCGCAGGTCCTCCACCTGGCCTGCCTCGAAGGGCAACTCGACGCGCACCTCGACAGATGCGTCGGAGTGGTTTGTCACGTAAAGCAGCAGCGCGTTTGCGGCGTCTACCGAGCGCCCCTCGACACGCCAGTCACGGCTCCCGTCAGAGAGGGCAAACCGCACCGGCCGGGAGACACCTGCGACATCGGCGGCCATGTCGAGGAGGGCGTTCATGGAGGGGGCATCGAGCGGACATGCCAGGTAGTAGAAGCGTCCATCGCCATAGGGTATCTCAAGAATAGCGGGCCGGCCATCTTCGGCAGTGCCCAGCACGCGCGCATCCTCACCAGACTCGAACGACTGAAAGCCCCCCTCGCCGACTAATCGCACTCCAGCTGTCTTTGCCGGGGCAGTCATCATGATCTCAGTGGTGGGCAGCCGGCCAAGCCGGACCTGCCGGAAAAACTCCTGCAGGTACTCGTGTCTCCGGGCGGGGCCTGCCTCCAGGGTGGGCTCTTGTGTGTGGATGAGCCTGATTCCGAGCTCCTCGAGGTAGTCGCGTGGACGCGCGTATTCGTCGTAGATAAGGGAATCAGGCGTAACTACTACCGTGCCGCCCTCATGCGCAAACCGGAATATCTCATCGGCCACGCGTGAGCTTACATACTTTGCCGCGGGCACGACAAGGAGCCTGTAGGGATCGAGCTTTCCCTCCGTTACCTGCAGGCTCGATACGAAGCGCACGGGCGCGTCGAGACCAAGCATCGCGTCATAGATCTTCTCAGTCTCGAGCGTGTAGGGGGTCTGGTCAAACTGCAGGTACTCAGGGTCAAACTGCAGCATGGAGGCTCGCGAGTAGAGTATCGCCATCTCGGCGGGTGCTCTGGGAAAGGCTGCGATCTGAGCTGAGAGCCGGCGCACGTCGAGGGCTGTCTTGAGGCACTCGGCGACGTCGCTTAAGGGTATCTCCCATGAGAAGGGCAGGGCTGTGCGGTTGAACTGCGGGTGCTCCTGGTCGGGCTCCTCAGGCCACCACCACATCGCGATGGCCGCGTTTCCATGCAGGAAATGGGGCAGTATACCCGCAACATCGCCATGATACTCGAAGTCCAGAATGGGCTTTTTGCCCTCGGCAAGGCTCCAGAGCAGATTGGTTGTGATCGTACTGGGGCCGCTCTCGTCGAGGACTATTGTATTTACCAGGCGTATCAGGCTCTCCTCGTCAGCACCCGAGCGCCCCAGCTGCGGCTTGAAAGAATAACCAACCGCGCCTACGGCGACGGGGATGTCCGGATCAATGCGCCGGATGACGGATTTTGCCCAGGCGCTATGCCGGACAAAGCGATAGCAGTTAAACTCCTGCCAGTCGTACCAGCGCGCGCGATTTTCTCCGGCCTGGCGCGCGTTTGGCATGAGGGTGATCTCGTCAAAGCCGCCGTAGGAGGTCTGCCAGATGCGGTTGAGCCTGTCAATGGTAAGGTGGCGCTCCGACAGCCACTCGCGAAACATCTCAAGCGTCAGGTCGCAGTAGCAGATGTAGGAGAGCTCCCCGCCCATTATGTTCACCAGCACCTCGGGGCGTCCCCTCCACCTGTCAGCGGTCTCGATGATGTACTGCTCTATAGCCTGGCGCGTCCTTGGGCTCTCAAGACATATGACTACAGGCTCATCCCCGCCCCCGAGCGATGCCTGGTCGCGCACGATGTGCCCGCACCAGCCTTCGTCGTCGTTCCAGACGCGGTGGGTGCTTTCGTCGTCGTGATATGCCTGCCAGAGTGGAGTTCTTTCGACGTTATAGCGGCTGGCGCCTGCGAAGGCGTGGGAGTGTACCATGTAGTTGACAGGGACGAAGTATTCGGCCAGGGGGCCTTCACGATGATAAAGCATCGAAAAGAGCAGAACAGGGCGCGGCTGCTCTGGGCCGCCGACCAGTGGCCTTTCCACGAAGTAGGGGCCCCTTACATCAAGCACGGCTGTTGAGTGTATGGGGGGCACGTGGACGTGTGGGAGACGGA
>SLPQ01000189.1 GCA_007131925.1 Candidatus Brocadiia bacterium
TATTTCAACAAGGAGGGGCTTGCAAGATTTTTGGGGCATCACGACCTGATGCGCATGTTTGACAGGGCACTCAGGCGTGCCGGGCTGCCGCTTGCTTACAGCGCGGGGTACAATCCGCGCCCGCAGATATCCTTTCCAACAGCGCTGGCGCTTGGAATTGAGTCGGCCGAGGAGATTTTTGAGGTAGAGCTTGTCCGCTGGACTGCCCCGCGCAGGGCCAGGGAGAGACTGGAAAAGGAACTGCCCGAGGGAATCGGAATAGTTAGCGTGCTGTCCGTGCCTCATGCACAGAAGGCGGAGGTTGCGCAAGCGGATTTTGTCATAGATGGAGTTTTGCCGTTTGAAGACATGTGCGGGCTGATCAGGGCATTCATGGACAAGAGTGAAGCTCCTGTTGTCAGAGCCGGGGGGTCCCGGACGAAATCCGTAAACGTCAGAAAATTTGTCGAAACCGTCCGAGTGGATAGTTCCAGGATGTTCATGACACTGCGCATCGGTCCTGGCGGAGCAGCCCGGCCCGAGGAGGTTGTAGCAGCGATACTGGAGTGTCCTGTCGGTGACCTGCCTGACGACCTCATGATCACGCGTACCCGCCTTCGCCTTACTGCCCCTCCGCAAAAGAGCGGAGAGAAACATGGCGAAAAAGATGCTCATCAACATGGCCGACCCGGAAGAATGCCGGGTGGTTGTTGTTGATGACGGGCAGATCGAGGATGTTTTCATCGAATCTGCAGATGGCGACCATTACGTGGGAAACATCTACAAGGGCAGGGTGGACAATGTCGAGCCTTCGTTCCAGGCTGCATTTGTGGACTGTGGCTTCGATCGAAACGGTTTTCTTCATGTCAGTGACGTAAACCCCGACTACCTGAAAAAATCGCGCGGGCGGGGTCGCGGTTCGCAGCCTCGCCTCGAAAAGTCTCTCCGGCGCGGGCAGGAGGTCGTCATACAGGTCACCAAGAGCGGGATCGGAAATAAAGGCCCCGCACTTACTACATATCTGAGCCTGCCCGGGCGCTTTCTGGTCCTCATGCCAAACATCAAGAGACATGGCGTCAGCCGCAAGATCACCGATGATCAAGGCCGTCAGCGCCTAAAGGAGCTTCTGCGCAGCCTCGATCCGCCTGACAATATGGGCGTCATCGTGCGCACTGCAGGCGAAGGCCGCACCAAGAGCGAGCTGCGCCGCGACCTGAGCTACCTGATGAGACTGTACTCGGCGCTTCAGAAGCGTATTCACAAGAGCAAGGCACCGGCCTTGATCTACCAGGAGAGCGACCTTGTCATTCGTGTAGTAAGGGACTACTTCACATCCGACGTCCGTGAAATCGTAGTGGATGACGAAAGCGTTCACAAGAAGGTCCGCGAATTTGTCAAGGCCGTTATGCCGCGCTACGTGCGAAGGGTCAAGCTTTATGAGGGGCAGGAGCCGTTATTTCACAAGTTTGGCGTGGAGAAGCAGCTGGAGTCAGTGTACGGGCGGCGTGTCGATCTGCCGGGAGGAGGCTACCTTGTCATAGACCAGACCGAGGCGCTGGTAGCCATCGATGTGAACAGCGGCTCGTTCACGAAGCACAAGAACCCTGAGCAGAGCACTTACGAACTGAACCTCATTGCCGCGCGGGAGGTAGGCAGGCAGCTTCGCCTGCGCGATCTTTCTGGAGTTATCATAATCGACTTCGTGGACATGGCCGACCCTGAGCACTGCCGCGGAGTGGAAAAGGAACTCCAGACCGCACTGAAGCAGGACAAGGCGCGCATTCGATCGCTGAAGATGTCGGATTTCGGCATCATCCAGCTCACCCGCCAGCGAATGCGTCCGTCAGTAAGGAGATCACTTTTTCGCGAGTGCCCTCACTGCAGGGGCAAAGGCTACACGCGTACGGCCGAGAGCGCTGCGCTCGAAATCTTAAGACAGCTGCCGCTGGTGCTCAGCAGCAAGAACTCCGTCAAAGTCGAAGTGACCGTCGCCGAGGGGGTCGCATTGTACCTCAATAACCAGAAGCGCCACAATATTTTCAAGCTTGAAGAGCAGTATGACAAGAAGATCGTTATAGTCCCAAATGGGGCGCCGGACGCAAGTGAGGCAGACTTTGTCTGCTATGACGGGGCGGGTGTTGCCAGTGAATGGAATGTCGGTTGAGGCAGGCGTAAAGTCAGAAGGTGATCGTTGCCTCGAAGTTTGCCACCTTGACCCTTATCGAGTCAGCAGTTATCTCCTCCACTTCGAAGTCCAGTATCCGGTCTCCCTTTGTAACACGCAGCCTGCGGCCTGCAGCTGGTGAGGCGGTAGAGGTCGCTCCTGCAGTCCGCCCTGGCGCTCGACTGGCACCGGAGCCGGGTGAGGCGGCATCCACCAGTACATAAGCGATCATCTCCCCGTCCTGCTCAATAACGCCCGAGAGACGCAGCCGTTGAAGCATCTCATCGACGACAGCCCGGCTGGTTTCGCTGCTTTCGACGGGCACCTCAGGAATGAAAAGCCTGCGTGCCGCAAATACCTGTGTAGACAAGGACGGCGCCCTGCGCTGCGTGTCGGAGGAGGTATGCTCAACGGCGTCCGCGACATCTAAGAGGTCAGGAACACGCGCATCCTGGACGGGCCACGCCATTTCGGCCACGCACCATGCAATGGCAGCCACGGCAAAGAGCCCCAGGATTCTCACCGGCTTCGAGAAGTGCTCGGTAGACGAGGTCTGCCAGAGGTTCACGCGTCCGGGTGTCTCTTCGAGGTCGGGTTTCTCGTTTATCTGCTCCGTCATGGCTGCCCCCTTCCTTCGGCTGCCACTACCTTGGTGAGTTTCATACTGACGCTCAGGTTTTCGCTGTTGTCAAGCGCGCGCACCATGATGTCTTCCACCCTTATAAGCTCCCTGTCTTCCTCAAGCGATGCGAGAAAGCGGGCCAGCCACACGGGGCGGGTATGCACCCCGAGCCTGGACGAAAAGATCTTGTAATACGTGCTGGACATGATCGGCGGCTGCTCCTGCCTGACCAACTGCATCTCATTTCTGCGGGTGATCTCGCTGAGCGTACGCAGAAACGCCGTCGACTCCTCCAAGTCAGTGCCCTTCGGGGAAATTATCGCCTCGTAGTCCATGTATCGCCTTTCGATCCTGTCCGAAAGGGCCAGCGCTCGCTCCATCTCAATGATGTCGATATGAAGGCGTGCCGCGCTTTCCTGCAGAGCCCATATGGTTTGCAGCTGCGGCAGGAAAACCGCCCTGTACGCCAGAACGGCCGCCAGCACGACAAGGGTCACGACAACCATGCGCTGCTCACGTTGTGAAAGACGTCTGAACATATGCTCAGTTAACCTCCGAGAGATCCCTCATTATCGTAAAAGAGATGAATGTGCGCCCTCCCTCGGTTCGCTGAAACGCCGCCGGTCCCGCCTGGGCCTGCCTGCCGAAGACTTCGCTCCTTTCGAGCACCTCGGCATATTCTGACGCCCTGTACATCTCCTGGGCATGGCCCTTGAGGGTAAGAAGGCCGTTCTGATCCAGTTCAAGCGAAATCAGCGAAATGTCACGCGGCGTGACGCGGTAGAGCTCCGTAAGCACATCCAGTACCTTGTTTCTGCCGCTGAGCTGACGCTCTATAGCGGCAAGACGCTGCCGCTTGGCATCTATCTGGCCTGCCTCCGGAGCTATCTCGGCCACGTAAGCCTCCAGCGAGGCCACGTGTGCTTTCAGCCGTGCAGCCCTGAAGGAGAGCGCCCCATACGCAAAGCCCAAAGCGAGCACCACCAGAGATGCAGTCAGAATCGCCGAGGCCGCGCGGCGGTTGCGCTGCTCGGTTTGCCTTCTCTCAGGCGGCACAAGCGAGAGCTTCACGCCGTCAGCACGGAGCGAGCCTACCGCCGCGCCCAGCGCGGCGGCACTTGCAGCATCAACTCTTTGCTCCATATCGATCAGGGCGCCGGTGTTGCCGATTTCAGCTGCAATACCGGTAAGCCGCTGGAGGTCATTGGCCATGGAGGCAGGGTCTCCCGTGGACCAGACCACTATTTTCGAAACATCCGCGGCTCGGCTGCTTTCGGAAAATATTGCGAGGCTGGAGACCACCTCGCTCATCAAGGCGCCCTCACCGGCGGACCGGTCAAATTGCACCCCCCTGTCAAAAACAACCCCCTGAGGTCCCAGTACCGCAAAATCGAGCCCATCCTGCCATGCAGCAACGATTGCCACACAACTCTCGGGCCAGCCTCCATTTACGGCTGAGTAGAGGTTTGCCAGTGAAACCGTCGACGGCTCCACGGATAGGGCCGTATGCTCGAGGGACATGGTCGGTTGCAGGCGCTCCTCCAGCTCTCTTGTCTCGGTAGCCGCCACGCGAACACGTGTATAGCCCTCCTCGGTCACTTCGATCGTCTGCCAGTCCCACGTTAGCTCGTCAGCATCAACCGGGAAGAGGTCAGTCAGCTCAAACGGGATCATACCCTCAAGCTCGTCGGTATCCCGGGCCGGCAGTAAGAGCTCTTTTACGAGAAAGAGACTTCTCGGGATCGAAACCTTCAGGGAATCAGCCGCCCCAAAGCACTCAA
>SLPQ01000154.1 GCA_007131925.1 Candidatus Brocadiia bacterium
AACGCGTATATTATTGAGATGTCGATTCTGGCCGCGTTGCAGAGGCAGCCCCTTGAGCGGGATGCACTCTTGGAGAGGCTTACCGGGATGCTGGACTGGCAGCCCGGCGCCAGCGAGGTTGACGGGGTTCTTTTCGGGATGCGAAAGGAAGGGCTTCTTGAGTTCAGGGAGGGAATGATCACTTTGAGCCAATGAGGCTTGGAAGAATCGGAAATTTTCTTTCATTGCTGGAGCGGTTTACTATAATGCCGCGGCGCTTATGGCGATAAAGGGTGCATCCGGCAGGTAAGAAGGACAACAAGCAGGCGGAGAAGCATATGGCCGCAGCAAAAAGAGGCACCGGCGGAGGCAAAGGCGGCAAAAAGGGTGCAAAGAAGGCCGCTTCACGCGCTTCCAAGGCAAAGAGCGCCGGTAAAGCTGTCAAAAAGGCCCTCAAAGGCCGTCCCAAGTCTCCGGCCAAGGCTGTTAAGAAGGCTGCCGAAAGCACCTCGACGTCTAAGGGTAAGTCTGCCGCCAGGAGCCGCCCCAAGTCGGCGGCCAGGGCCGCTGTGAGTAAGCCATCGAAGAAGAGTGCCACCAACAGGAAATCACGCACCAGGAAGGAGACAGCCGTGAGCAGCAAGAGAAACTTCGACAAGATCAAGGAAAAACTCCTTGAGAGAAGAAAGCAGTTGCTTGCCGATCTTGGCAAGCTCACGGGTTCGGCCACTGAGGCTTCAAGCAGACCCGTCGGTGACCGCGTGGATGATGCAGTTACCGACCTTCAAGTCGACTCATCTTACGCCATAGCCGAGCAGGAGACTCGCGAACTCAAGCTCATAGACGCAGCACTCGAGAATATCGAGGACGGCACCTACGGCATTTGCGAGGAGTGCGGCGAAGCCATTGGCAAGTCGCGTCTTAAGGCCCTGCCATACGCGGTACTGTGCTTGAGCTGCAAGGAGCAGGAGGAGATGGAGCGCGCCTCCAGCGGCTATTGAGGCATACCCGGGCGAATCAGGGCGACTGCAGCTTCTGACATCCGACGCCTCGCCGGCTACAGGCGGCTGCCCAGGCCCGGGATCTTGCAAGGGCGGTGAGCTCAGCATAAGCCGGATATCATCCTCGATGGCGACATATTCGCCATTCAGCTGAAGGTCAGAAGCTTCTGCGGCCAGGGGCCAATCACTTCTGATATAAACCTATGCGCCTTCGGCAGCGTAGCGCCGTGCCGCGGGCGCTTTTTGCTTGAAAGGGGCTGCCTTCAGCATAAAATGGCCGCTTTCCAAGCCTCGCATCCCGCAGTTCACACGGAGGTAATCGCGATGTCCAGGACTTTCGACTTTGGGAGCAAGATCGTCGGCGAATCGATAACCTTTGATGATGTCCTGCTTGTGCCCGCGTATAGCGAGATAGTCCCCCGCGATGTCTCCTCGGTAACGCGACTGACGGCCGACATAAAGCTGAATATTCCAATTGTTTCTGCAGCCATGGACACCGTTACCGAGTCAGCCCTTGCCATCGCACTTGCCCAGGAGGGAGGTCTGGGCGTCATCCACAAAAATCTCACGATAGAGATGCAGGCCGCCGAGGTCCGCAAGGTCAAGCGCAGCGAAAACGGCGTGATTACGGACCCCGTCACTCTCACACCCGCAGAGACCGTCGGCACGGCCCGTCGCATAATGCGTAAGGCTAACATTTCCGGTCTGCCTATAGTCGAAGGACGCCGGCTGGTGGGAATACTGACAAACCGCGATCTCAGGTTTGTCGAGGGGGACGACGCTGCTGTAAAGACTATCATGACGGGCGAAAACCTTGTAACAGCACCACCTGATACCACGCTCGACCAGGCCAAGGAGATACTTCACGAGGCGAAGGTCGAGAAGCTGCTCCTCGTGGATGACGACTTCAGGCTCGCGGGCCTCATCACCATCAAGGACATTGACAAGATGCTCGCGTTTCCCGATGCCTGCCGAGACTACCGCGGGCGTCTCAGGGTGGGGGCGGCCATTGGCGTAGCCGATGACGAGAGGGCCGCCGCGCTGATCGAAAATGACGTGGACATACTTGTGATCGACACCGCCCACGGCCATTCCAGGGGTGTAATTGAAGCAGTCAGGCGTATCAAGAGCAATCACGAGATAGATGTCGTCGCGGGCAATGTCGCCACCGGCGATGCGACCCGGGCACTTTTTGACGCCGGAGCCGACGCGGTCAAGGTTGGCATCGGCCCTGGCGCTATCTGCACGACCCGGGTAATCTCGGGAGTGGGTGTGCCTCAAGTGTCCGCCATCATGGACTGTGCGACCGCCGCATCCTCCTACGGCAGACCGATAATCGCCGACGGAGGCATAAAGTTTTCCGGGGACATCACAAAAGCGCTCGCTGCCGGTGCCGACTCTGTCATGATCGGAACCCTCTTTGCCGGGCTGGCCGAGAGCCCCGGCGAGAGCATGATCTACAAGGGGCGATCCTTCAAAGTCGCGAGAGGCATGGGTTCTATCGGAGCTATTGTCAAGGGCTCCGACCGCTACCCACAGTCGAGGCGCGACAAGCTCGTGCCCGAGGGGATCGAGGGGCGCGTACCTTATAAGGGCGCGCTGAGCGACTACGTCTATCAACTTGTGGGCGGCCTGCGCGCGGGCATGGGATACTGCGGCGCTGCTACCATCGATGACCTTCGCATGAGGGCGCGCTTCATCCGCATCAGCGGGGCGGGAGTGCGAGAAGGCCATCCCCATGATATTGAGATCACCAAGGAATCACCCAACTACGGTGCAAGCTTCACTGACGAGGGCTAATATGGCCGAAAATGCCGAGACCGTCCTGGTCCTTGATTTCGGAGCGCAATACAACCAGCTCATTGCGCGCCGCATAAGGGAGGCAAACGTCTATTGCCGGATCGTACCGTACGACATTCCAGCGGCCGAAGTTAAGCGAATGAACCCCAGGGGTATCATCCTCACCGGCGGTCCTGCAAGCGTCTATGAAGAGGGCGCACCCATGGCAGATCCGGGTATCTTTGACCTCGGCATCAGCGTTCTCGGCATATGCTACGGCATGCAGTGGGGGGCATTTGTGCTCGGCGGCGACGTCAGCGCCGCATCGGGCCGGGAGTACGGACGCACCCGGGCCCACCTGGAAGCCACCGATGAACTGACCGCCAACCTGCCGGAGATGTTTGAGGTCTGGATGAGTCACGGCGACTCCCTTGTCGACCTTGGCGAGCAGTTTGTCCCGCTCGTTTCAACTGAATGGTGCCCCCATGCCGCCGTACGCCACCGGGATAAGCCCTTCTGGGGGGTGCAGTTTCACCCTGAAGTCACTCACACCGAGTATGGGCGCGAGCTCTTCCAGAATTTCCTCTACCGCATATGCGGTTGCAGCGGTGACTGGAAGGTTGAGGACTTCGTGGAGGAGGCCATTGAAAAAATCCGCCGACAGGTCGGTGAGGGCAGGGTGGTGCTTGGGCTTTCGGGAGGGGTCGACTCGTCGGTACTGGCAGTTCTCCTGCACCGGGCGGTAGGAGACAAGCTGACGTGCATATTTGTGGACCATGGCCTCTGCAGGCAAAACGAGGGAGCCCTGGTAAGAGAGACATTTGAGAGGCACTTCGGACTCAACCTCTTATATGTAGAAGCGGAAGGGCAGTTTCTCAAGCGCCTGGAAGGAGTGAGTGACCCGGAGGAGAAACGCAAGATTGTGGGCGATGAGTTTATCGAGACGTTCAAGAGGGAGGCAGGGTCTATTCCCGGTGCGCATTTTCTTGCACAGGGCACGATATACCCTGATGTGATAGAAAGCGTGTCGGCGAAGGGAGGTCCGTCTGCTGTCATAAAGAGCCATCACAACGTCGGCGGGCTGCCCGAGGAGCTGGGCTTTGAGCTGGTGGAGCCGCTTCGAGATCTTTTCAAGGACGAGGTGCGCAGGGCGGGCGAGGCTCTGGGCCTGCCGCGCGAGATGGTCTGGAGACAGCCTTTTCCCGGGCCGGGCCTTGCCGTGCGGGTCATCGGTGAGGTCACGCGCGATCGCCTCGATGTACTGCGCGCGGCGGATTCAATAGTCGAGGAGGAGATACGCAAGGCCGGGCTGTATGAAGATGTCTGGCAGGCCTTTGCGGTGCTGCTGCCGGTGGAGTCAGTGGGCGTTATGGGGGACTTGCGCACGTATGAGAACGTCGTGGCCGTGCGCGCGGTGGAGTCGGAGGATGCAATGACGGCGGACTGGGTGCGGCTGCCTTATGACCTGCTGGCGCGGCTGTCCTCGCGCATCATAAACGAGGTCAGCGGAGTAAACCGCGTCGTGTATGACATCTCTTCGAAGCCGCCCGCCACGATCGAATGGGAATAGCCCGGTATCGCATGTTGCTGGTGCTGCGAGCACCACATGTTGACGCCCTGAACGAGACCGCCTGCCGCGGGCAGCTCACCCGCCGCCGGTCAAATCCTCACGTATCTGCCCACCGGGTGGACGACTCACGGCTTAACGCATGCGATAAGAAAGCCATTGGCAGTGAGCGAAGCAAAGCGGCTGCCG
>SLPQ01000106.1 GCA_007131925.1 Candidatus Brocadiia bacterium
AGGGGATGCCGCCCCAGACGGTAACGTCCGGCAGCGCCTCGGTAAATTCGCGAAGTGTCATCTTTGTCATCGGCCTCGGGCAGACCGAGTCAGCCACGTCGAAGCGGGCGCGCCGGTAAAGGTCTATCAGGCCGCGATTTTCTCCGTCCGTGTGGGTCAGCAGGTACTTGCCGCGCTCGCGTGCGGCTTCGGACCACTGCGAAAGCCACGGCAGTATGTGCTCCTTGAAAAAGGGTGGCGGCGTGAGCGTCTCGTCGTAGTTGCCGCCCATAAAGACTATCTCGGCGGAAGTGGCAAGGAGCGCATCAAAAATCGCACGGTACCAGTCCTGCATGCTCTTAGCGAGCTTGTAGACCTGCTCCGGCCAGTCGTGCAGGGCCAGGTAGAAGTCCGCCACCGGCATGAGCTGATGCATTATGTGATGCATGGGCGAGGCCGCGGCGCTGCCAAAAGCCACTGCGACGCCCGATTCGCCGACGGATGCCTTCCATGATTCGTACTGCCCGGTGACCGGCACCACCTTAAGATGCGAATAGATATGTGAGAGCACCTTGAAGTCACCCGGCCCCTTGATAAGCCCCTCGCGCACCCATGGGATCGACACCCCCGAGCGGCGCATCTGCTCGGTATAGCCGAAAACGCCCGTGACTGTACCCTCGGGCGTGCGGTAGGTCACGCGCGTCATGTCGCCCTCCCGGGCTGTCTGCCGCTCGACTTCGCCGAGATGCGTCTCGAAGCACATGGTTGAGAGCCGGTAAACGCCGAGAAGCCGGTCGACCATGTCATCGCCAGACCGGATATTAAGGAAATCCGGCACCACGGCATGATAGCCCACGTCGAGCGCATCGGTTATCTCGCGAAGCGTCGCGTCCTGAAACGGTGCAGGCAGGGTCTCTGCAGCGACGTGCGCGTTATACCACAGGTCCATGCGCACTATCCATGGCACCCGGTCGGGGATATCCCCTCTGCATGCGGCAAGGATCCTTTCTCTGTGCGTCATCATGCTCTCCCTCTGCCTGCACGATACGGTCAAAGGCAGCTCACATGGCCACCCGCACGGCGGTACTGCGACCGGCCGGCTGGATGCCTGGCGGTTCGTTTCGTTGGCAGGCCGCCCACCTCACAGGCCCGCGTTGTACTCCTCCACTATATGCGACACCGTCCGTATGCGCTCAATGTCCCCGGTGGATGATATCTCATCTGAGATGCCCAGTATCAGTCTCGGTGCGAAAAGCTCGATGATCCTCTTCGCACAGTCTCTAAGCACCCTGACGGGAAATGTCCTGTCAAAGTACACGGCGGGGATACCGTCGATGAGAAACATCTCATCCCCGAGCGCCGCCTTTACCTCCTCGAGCGTCACATCCCCCTGCGGAAGGGGCGTAATCGCCTCGATGCCGTCAAGGCCGGTCTGTGCGGCAAGCGGCAGCAAAGGCCCGGTGTCGCCGTCCCAGTGCGCATGGCAAAACTTGCCCGCTTTGTGAAGCTTTTGTGTGCGCCGTTTGTACACCGGAAGGACATAGCGCCTGAAGAGCGACGGGTCGCAGGTCGCAGCGTGAACGTTATCACCGTAATTGATGATGTCCACTGGTGAGACTTTTATAAGATCGATCAGACGGTCATCGCTCTTCTCGAGCGCACCAAAGAAGGCCTCAACCTCCTCAGGCCAGTCGTACAGTGCAAAGATGCCCCTCTCGATGCCCATCAGGTCTATGTAAAGTCTCTGGACGTTTACGCGCGGCATGAAGATTGTGGGCGCGCCCAGGTCCCCCCACTCGGCCCTGACCTTTTCAAAGGTCTCCTGGTCCCACCGCCATGTCTCATTTTCAACGCGCCATGCAGCCACCTTCAGCTCATCGATGGTTTCCACCGGCCACTTGAGGTGGATCAGGTGGGGGTTGTTCGGCGATCTGCGCAGGACCTCCAGCTGGCTGCCGGCGGGCGTTTCTATCCTTACCTCGGTGTCGGTGTCGTTGAGGCGGCGCTCGATGCGCCTGACAGAGGGGTGCTCCACGCGGCGAAAGGCGTCGTTGTACTGGTATATTCGCGCGCTTACTGCGAGCTCCCGGTAAACCTCTACAAGCGTCATCCCCGTGAAAGGCGCGGGCAGATCCTCCCCGGCGAAGACTTTGTCTTCATACCAGCAGCCGATGCGCGGCTGCCATATGATCTTTCCGCCTGCCTTTCCGAATGCCACGTCATGGTGAAGACGAGCAAAGTCTGCCGGCTTCATTGGCCTTCCCCCTGTTCGGTTGCGAGGCCGCTGGTGGCGGCTGCTCTTTTCAAAAACGGTCCGGTCCGTACATCTGCGGCTCGCGGCAGGGAGCGAGGGCTTTGAGCACATCGAGCCCCGGCCCCTCTATGCTGACGTCGCGCGCAGCTGCGATCTCTCCGGGCGTGCGAAAGCCTGTAAGCAGCTGCAGCAGCACCGATGCCGGCATCGCTATTTCCGCTTTATTACCAGTGCGCGCGTGCGGCATGAGAGATGAGCACGTCAGCTCAGTAGAGATGTCTGCGGCAAGAGCATCACGCGTGCCATCCGCGGCGGCCTCAGAGGTTCCACTGACCACCCTGGCAAGCAGGGCGTCCTGGTTTATGATCCGCGCCATCACGCCGCCGCTTGTGGGATACGCCCTTTCAATATTGCAGCCGAGTGGCCGCAGCGCATCGACCAGCTCATGGTCCGCAGGAAGCTGAAACGCCACCTGCCCTTCGCGCCTTTCGATGGCCTTTTGTGCCAGGACCTTCATAAGGGCTGCGCGGGCCTCAGCTGCTCTTACCTCGGCCTCTGCGACCACCAGCGGCTCCGGAAGGGCATCACACACCGCATAGCCGGCAAACTCACCTCCCGGCCCCTCAAGGACCGTAACCAGAGCATCCGTTCTGAAAGCACTGCCGTGGCGCCAGCGTCCACTCCAGCCGTGGGGGCGCAGCAGGCACATGCCGCGCCCGGCGTTTTTCTGTGTGAAAAGCTCCTGCACCGCCGGGAAATCCTCCGGCGCAAACGGCCTGGCGCGAAAAGCCCCGCCTCGACCTGCAGCCTCTATATCGCGCGTCGCCACGGTGGTTTTGACCTCGCCCACGCAGGTGGCATAGCCAAACTTCTCGTAAAATCCCGGTATTCCGAAAAGAACCGCGACGTCATATCCCTCTTCGAAAAGCATGGCATGCGTGTCGTCCATGAGGCTGCGGGCGTAGCCCTTATTGCGATGTGCATGCTCGGTGGTGACTCCGCCAACGCCTGCAACCCTCACGACAGTGCGACCCAGGTATGCACGGTGGTCAAAAAGATGCAGCGATGAGACGCGCTCTCCGGCCGCCTCCAGGTAGCGGCGTCGGTGAAAGCCACGTCCTTCGGTAGTGGTCTGCATCTGTTGCCCCTTGAGAGATCTTACAGAAAGGCGATTATGATGGCGCACTGCCGGGTGTCAAGTGGCGCCGGGTGCCGGCTGCGGTGGACCTTCGGCCTGCACTGGCTGGCTTGGCGGACGTCTGCGCTCAGGAGGTGATGATCGCCGTGACACCGGCACGGATAAGGTGGACCGCAAAGGCCGCCAGCAGGATTGATACTATCTTCGACATTGCCGCGAGCCCCCCCTCTCCCATGAGCCTGGCAATAAGGCCACCGGCCGCCAGCGCTGCAGCCAGCAACGAGATCGTAATCAGAAAAGCAGTGCCTGCAAGGAGGTTTCCATGCTGGTTCTGCAGGATGGTCAGCGAAGCCAGTACGGCCGGCCCGATTATCATCGGCGTCCCGAGCGGCACGATGCCGACGTGAGTGCTCATGGTGCGCTCTGCACGGTCACTGCCGACAAGGTCCGAAAGGGAGAGGACCAGGAGTATGAGGCCCCCGCCTATCTTGAAGTCATTTTCGTCAATGCCGAGCGCCCGAAAGATGAGCGCGCCCAGAAACATGAACGCAAAACCCAGCACCAGCGCCGTGATGATCGTGTCTCGCAGCACTATAAGACGCTCCCGTCCACCCAGCCGTCGCGTCAATGACAGGTACACACTGACTGCGGCGGCGGGGTCCAGCGCGATCAGAAGCGGCAGGATTGCAAATGCCAGAGTGCTGAGAGTTGCCATGTGAGTCACCTTTCCCGCCAGACGGTAAAGCGGGCGCATTATAAGTCAGCCGCGAGAAGCGGTCAAGGCGTACGTCGCCTCCTAAGACTCACTTTCCAGGCGCTGCTGGTGGAAGGCGACAATATCCTTGTGCCTGACGATGCCCAGAACCCGCCGGCCGCTCTCATCCACAAGTGGCAGCTCATTGTAACGCATGCGTGAGAAGCGTGTGAGTGCATTTGAGAGGTCTGAGTCGTTGCGCATCGGCTCAACCTCGGTAGTCATCACATCCGCGGCAATGATGATGGTGGTGTCCTCAGACTTGTTGAGAAAGCTGCGAACGTCTGCCAGGTCAAAGAGCCCCTGGTAGACCCCGTCAGAATCCACCACCGGAAAGATGTTCTGCACCGTCTCCGGAAT
>SLPQ01000061.1 GCA_007131925.1 Candidatus Brocadiia bacterium
ATCGATCTCGAGCACCTTCCACTCGACCTTGAAGGCCACCTCCTGCGAGGGCGTTCTGAAGTGCGTCTCAATAATGCGCATGGGAAAGTACACGCCGTCGGCCACCTGCTCAAAGCTGTCAAAATCCCGCCGGTTCAAAACCCCCTCGTCCGCAAGCAGCTCCACTCTTACCGGCATAAAGCCGTAAGACGGCGCCAGGTGATACCTTACCCTCGAGCCCGCGCTCTCACCCTCGACCTGCCATGTCTTGACGCCGCCTATGTCGACCGGCTCCCCGGAGACCTTGCATGATTGCGAGGTGAGGGCTTCGAGGGGGTCTGCCCCACTGTACCAGCCCATGAAGAGAAGAGACGTTCCAGCGCTGACGTCTATTCCGACCTTGCGGTCGGTGCGGATGGCAATGCCGCGCATACGGGCATACGGCATGTCGCGCATATCGGTCACATGCAGGCTGAGCCTGCCGTCTGTGACCGTCCAGTCGGCCGACCGCCTGTTGTCCCAGTCCACCGCCGAATCATAGCGCCACCAGCCGTACTTGTCCGCCACACGCACAAAGCGATAGTAGTAAGGGCCGGGGTCCTGTGGGACGTAGCCGGGGCGCATCCTGACGATCGGGGGTATCCACGGCAGCTGCAGATATTCCCTGGTAGAGACAAGCCGGATGTCGTGCAGGACCTCGAAGGCGGCAAGGTAAGCCTCGCGCATCGCCGCGCACGTCGGTGCGGCGTTAGCGTCCGTCTCGGTGTGAGCCCCGCCGACCGGCGGCCAGGCTATTAGCACAAACGCAACGAAGGCAACCGTCAAATGCTTCATATGCAACCCCCCGGCCTCAAATCACGTCCTTTCAACAAGAAATCATCCGCACGCCGCAGCGCGCCGCGCATCCGCTTGAAAAGATGCCAGCGGCGCCGGGCGCCCAGGAGCGGGGGCCGTGCCAGCTAATGACATTACCGCCTTTTGCCCAGCTTATCAAGCAAAAACCTCCGCGGCCGGGCCCGCGCGATTCAAATTGACACCGAACTTCCGGTTTCGGCCGAGCGGAGAGCCGCCTCCACGATCTCCATCGACTTGAGGGCTTCCTCTGAGGATGTCAGAGACGGGCGGGCCTCGTTGACGGCCGCCACAAACTCACGCGCCTCTTCATAAAAGCCCTGCGAGTACAGCGTGTCGTCATCCACTTCGAAAATGGTCTCACCATTTAGCATCACGGTGTTCGGCAGGGTCGTGAGTGTGCCCTCTTCTCCAATTAGAATGTGGTCAAACTGGGTATGTCGGGAGGTCATTGAAAACTCGAAATTCATCATCGTGTCGTTTTCCATCCGGGTGGTGAGTATGTACTCGGACTCGCCTGGGAACTGTGGCTTTTTCGATGCTGCCATGGCGAAAACCTCGGCGCCGCGTGTGCCCAGGTACCATATCCCGAGGTCTATGCTGTGGCTGGCGAAGTGAGGTATGGCGAGGTGCTTCTCATCGCGCCACCATCCGGGAAACTCATCCCGCCGCCACATGCGCCGACCCACAAACATTAACGGCCTGCCGATCCTGCCGTCATCGATGGCCTGCCGCGCAGCCCGGCAGGTCGGCATGTAGCGCGAAAGATAGCATAGTGAGACCGACAGCCCCTTTGCCTCGGCGGTGCGGTGAATCTGCCTGCACTCGTCGAGGGTGTCGGCCATGGGTTTTTCGAGGAAGAGATGCTTTCCGGCCTCCAGCACCTCCATCGCCATAGGGTAGTGAAGGCGATTCGGCGTGCAGACCCACACGGCCTCCACCTCGTCGTCCTGCAGCAGCTCGCGGTAGTCCTGGAAGATGCGCTCCGCGCCGAACCGCTCGGCCGCAGCCTCAAGCGCCGTAACTGTGCGGCTCGACAGGGCGAAGATCTGCGCCTGCTCCACCTTCGAGAGCCCCTCCAGATGATTAAGTGCGATGCTGCCTATGCCTATGAGGCCTACTTTGAGCTTTGTCATCTTTCTGCTCCTGTGGTTTTCATGCCTTATAAGAAGCGGCTCGCGCCGGCGCGCCCCACGAGGCTGCCATTATGGCGTCTCTTTTGCGCATGTCCAGCCCCTCTGGGAGCGTAGCGCCTCAGAGGGGCATCCGGCGCACCTGCAGATGCCAAAAAGGCTTTGACAAAAACCGTCTGCAATATAGAATACGCGCCTTAACTCAAGGCCGCAGAAGGGCTTTCCTTTTCGTTTCTGTGAGGGGCGCGTGCGCTTTCACCTGGTAGACAGGATAGTGGAGCTGGAGCCGCCGTCGCGGATCGTGGTCTTGAAGACTCTCTCGCGCGCCGAGGAGTACCTTGCGGACCATTTTCCGAGTCGACCGGTCATGCCCGGCGTCATGATGCTGCAGGTGTGCGTCGAGGCCGGGATGTGGCTTATGCGTGCCTCTGGAAGGGCCAGGTACGGTGCGCACTTGCGCGAGGTGCGCAATATCCGCTACGGGAGCTTTTTTGAGCCGGGCCGCCAGATGCGCGCGCAGGTGAGACTTATTGGTGAAACCGAGGGCATGTACAGCTTCAAGGCCGAGGGGCACGTCGGAGAGGACAGGGTAATATCGGCGCGGCTTGTGCTTGTCGAGATGTCGATCGAGGCCGGCGGCAGGAGGCTTGCGCGCCAGGCTGGCAGGATAGAGGCTGCGCTCGATGAGCGATACGCACTCTTGTCCGGGCGTCTTGGGTCGTTTCGCCCGGAGGGTAACGGCCAGTCAGCCGCGGGCGTATCGGCGGAAGATTAGAAGGGAGCGGGAATGGGGATTGTCGGCAAGTCGGCGATTGTGACTGGTGGGGCAAGTGGTATAGGCGAGGCCGCGGCGCGGCTTCTGGCTGCCGAGGGGGTAAGTGTTGTCGTAGCCGACCTCAACGCAGAAGGCGCCGCAACCGTGGCCGAGTCGATAACTGCCGACGGCGGCGAGGCGACCCATTTTGAGCTTAATGTAGCCGAGATGAGAGAGGCAGAAGAATGCGTTGAGCTTGCTATTGAGCAATATGGAGAGGTCTCCATACTGGTGAACAACGCCGGTGTCGTTCGCGACACCCTTTTGCCGATGATGACGCGGGAGCAGTGGGATCTCGTGCTTGACGTCAATCTCGGTGGCTGTTTTAATATGGCCAGGGCATGCACGCGGCCGATGATGCAGAAGCGCTTTGGAAGGATCATCAACACATCGTCTGTCGCGGGCCGCTTTGGCGGGCGCGGCCAGGCCAACTACGCTGCTTCAAAGGCTGGCATCGATGCGCTCACCCGCGTGCTGGCGATGGAGCTTTCCTCTAAAAAGAGAAATATAACCGTAAACGCCGTTGCCCCCGGCATGATAGTGACGCCTCTCTCAGAGCAGGTGCGCTCTCTGACGGACGACAAGATCGTGGATCTCGTGCCGCTCGAGCGGTACGGCACGCCTGAGGACGTTGCGAATGCGATACGGTTTCTGGCCAGCGAGGAGGGTTCCTACATAAATGGCCAGGTCATAGTCGTGGACGGCGGTTTGAGCCTTGGCGTCAAATGGTAGTAACGCTGCAGGACGCTTGAAGACAGGAGAAGTTCTATGCCGAGTCGGGATGAGATCCTTGAGCAGGTCAGAGAGGTAATGGTGGATGCCCTTGGAGTCGATGACGACGAGGTGGTCGAAGACGCCTCGCTGACGTCGGACCTCGGCGCAGAGTCGATCGACTTTCTTGATATCGTCTTTCGCCTTGAGAAGGCATTCGACATCAAGATCCCGCGCGACGAGCTCTTCCCGGAAAACCTCACCGCCGAGAGCCGTTACGTACAGGAGGGCAAGCTCACCGATGAGGGCCTCAGCGCGCTCAAGGAAAAAATGCCCTACGCGAACACGAGTGAGTTCGAAAAGGATCCGAAGATTGCCGCCATCGCCGATCTCTTCACCGTCGGCATGATTGTCAACTACCTCGAGGGAAAGCTCGCCTGAGCCCTTTTTGCGCCGGAGGGCCGGGCGTTTCAGGGTGAGGATATGCGCTGGTTTCACATCGATCGCTTTGAGGTGCTTGAAAAGGACAAGTACGCGCGTGCCATCAAGTGCGTGACGATGGCCGAGGAGCACCTGCATGATCATTTTCCGGGCTTTCCCGTGGTGCCTTCCGCGCTAAATATCGAGACGATGGCGCAGACCGCCGGGGTCCTGGCAGGCTATACCTACGACTTCAGGAAAAACGTCATCCTCGCCAAGGTGGAAAAGGCTGAATTTCCCCGAATGGTGCGCCCCGGCGACAGGATGACAGTCGAGGCCTGGATCGACCAGATAAAGCCCGAAGGCTGCTGGACCCATGCAAGGATCACCGTGGAGGATCAGGAGGCGGCATCCGCCGGCATTATCTTTGTACATCTGGAGGACCGGCTGCCGGAGAGCTTCGTTTTCACGGATGACTTCATGGACCTTCTCGCTGCAAGCGGCGTCCTGTAATGGGCAGAGATATCTCGAAGAACCGCCGCGTCGTCGTAACCGGGGTGGGCATTCTGAGCCCGCTGGGCCTCTCTGCCGACGAGCATTTCGAGAGGCTCACGGCCGGCCAGAGCGGCATCGCACCCATCAGCATCTTTGCTTCGCCCGATTTTCCGGTGCGCTTTGCCGGCGAGGTCAGAGGCTTCAAGGCCAACAGATTCATCAAGAATCGCAAATCGATAAAGATCATGGCCCGCGACATCCAGCTTGCCGTGGCCGCCTCGAGCCTGGCGGCGGCACACTCCGGCATACATGAGGGCGTGAACGAGCCGCATCGATTCGGCGTGTCGATGGGGGCGGGGCTTATTCCCTCCCAGCTGGATGAGCTGGGTGTGGCTGTGGCCGCCGGCCTCAACGCTGATGGAGGTTTCGATACGGCCAGGTATGGTCGTGAAGGCCTGCCGCTTCTCTTTCCGCTGTGGCTGCTGAAATACCTGCCGAACATGCTGAACTCCCATGCCGCCCTCGAATACGATGCACGCGGACCCAACAACTGCATAACCTGCGGAAACGCATCCGGCCTGCTGGCCATCGGAGAGGCCGCACGCGTCATCGAGCGCGGCCAGGCGGATATCATGCTCGCCGGCGCAGCCGAGTCCAAGATACATCCGCTGGCACTGGCGCGCCTGCATATCTTAGGCAAGCTCTCCAGCGAAAACGATCTGCCGGACAGGGGGCCGCGACCCTTCTGCGGTTCGCGAGCGGGGCTTGTCGCCGCCGAGGCCGGCGCGGTCCTGGTGCTGGAGGAACAAGAGCATGCCGCCGGGCGTGGTGCGGCAGCGCTTGCGCGCGTGGCGGGCTTCGGCAGCTCGTGCGGAGCGCAGCTTAGTGAAGAGCTGGAGCATGGCGGCAGGGCCGCTGCTGATGCCATGGCCGCTGCGCTGGCCGATGCCGGCCTCGATGCCGGCGATGTGGACGCGGTATTCGCGAATGCCTCCGGGCTTTACGAAGATGACGACGAGGCTGTCGCGATAGTGAATGTCTTCGGCCGGGGAAAGCCCGTCACAACCGTAAAGGCGGCGGTGGGCCACTCGATGGCCGCCTCGGGTGCTCTCGAGCTTGCTACAGCGGTGCTGGCTCTCTCGCGCGGTATGCTGCCGGCGACATTCGGCGTGGAGTCTTGCGGCGACACACCGGTGGACCTCGTCAGTGAAAAGCGACGCGGAGACTTCGGCGCGTTCATGATCAATTCATTTTCCTTTGGAGGGCAAGCCGCCAGCCTGGTGATCGCCAGGTGACCCAGGCTACGGCCCACTCGGCATGAAAGAGGCGAGAAAAAGAGTAGTCATAACCGGCATGGGCGCGGTCACTCCCATGGCGTCAAACCTGCCTGATACATGGGCCGGCATCATCGAGGGGCGCTCGGCGGTGGACTACACCACGCTTTTTGACGCTTCCACCTTTCCGACGACATTTTCCGGGCAGGTGCGTGACGACGATCTCATCGAAAGCTATGCCGATGATCCACTGCTGGGCCATGCCGGGCGCAACGTGAAGTTTGGCGTGAGGGCCGCAGAGGAGGCCTGGGAGCACTCAGGGCTCGATGGGGCCGTTGATGAGGCAGGAAGGTTCGGCTTGTACCTCGGTGCGGGGGAGGGGCCGCCGGACTGGGTGACAAGCGGTAAGATATTCGGCGCAGCCTGGACTGGCAGCGCCATCGATCCGGAAAAGTTCTTTCTGGAGGCGGTCCGGCTCCTTGACAGGGAGTATGAGCTGTTTCAGGAGTCAAACATCCTTGCCGGACTTCTTGCGGGCAGGTTTGGCGCGCGCGGGCCAAACCTAAGCTGCCTTACCGCCTGTGCCGCCTCGAGCCAGGCTCTGGGCGAGGCGGCGATGATCATCAGGCGTGGCGATGCGGATATCATGTTCACAGGCGGTGCACACTCAATGCTGCACCCCTTTGGCCTGGGTGGTTTCAACCTGCTGACTGCCCTGTCACAGAGAAATGACGACCCACGGCACGCCTCGCGTCCGTTTGATCGCGACAGGGACGGCTTCGTGCTCAGCGAAGGCGCGGCGATGCTGGTCCTTGAGAGCCTCGACCACGCCTTGGCGCGCGGCGCGAAAATCCACGGCGAGGTGCTCGGTTACGGCACTACCGGCGATGCATACCGCGTCACCGACATGCATCCCGAGGGGCGCAGCGCCACAGCCGCCATGTTGATGGCCTTGGAGGATGCGGGGCTTGAACCCTCGCAGATCGATTATATCAATACGCACGGCACCTCCACTGCCGTCAATGACCGTGTGGAGACTATCGCTATCAAGGACGTCTTCAAAGAGCACGCGTGGAAGGTGCCCATCTCGAGCATCAAGAGCTCGCTCGGCCACCTAATCGCAAGCGCAGGCGCCATGGAGGCCATGGCATGTCTTCTGGCAATACGTGACGGCATCATTCCGCCCACCATAAACTACGAAAACCCTGACAGCGAGCTCGATCTCGACTACGTTCCAAACACCGCCCGGCGAGCGCGTCTTGACTGCTGCATGAGCAATTCCTTCGGCTTCGGCGGCCAGAATGTCGTGCTCATCCTTGGCCGCCCACCGGTTTGAGGGCCTCTGCTATGTCGGGCCGGGCGCGTGTTCTCATAAGGCCTGCAGAGTATGACGACAAGACGCTCGACAGAGTAGTCGAGGAGATTTTCGACTCCTTTGCCTGCAAAATCGACGGGCAGAAGGTACTCGTAAAGCCCAACATGCTCTCAGGGCGTCCCCCGGAGCGCGCCGTCACTACGCACCCGTCGGTGGTGGCGGCTGTCGTGAGAGCGCTCGAGAGAAGACGCGCAGGCGAGATAATGGTCGGCGACAATCCGGGCATGCGTCACTACGGGGATTCGAGTGAGGTAGCGGCCGCTACCGGCATCCTCGATGTCGCCAGGCCGTATTTTCGCAACCTCGGCCAGAGTCCAAGGCGCATCAGGATGCACAACCCCTACGCAGGCGAGGTTGTCATCTCCGGCGAGGTGCTTGAGTGTGATGTTCTTGTGACGCTGCCGAAGTTTAAGACGCACTCGCTTACGGCGCTGACATGCGCTGTCAAAAACTCATACGGCTTCCTGCTGGGTGCCGAAAAGGCACGCTTGCACAGGGTCGCTCGCTCGGCGGAAGCTTTCGCAGGTGTCGTTGTCGCTGTCTGGGCGCTGCGCCGGCCCGATGTGGCCATTGTCGACGCGGTCAGCGCCATGCAGGGAAACGGCCCTTCGAGCCGCGATATCTTTCACTACGGCCGCCTGCTGGCCAGTGACGACTCCGTGGCGCTCGACGCCGTAGCCGGCGCGCTCATGGGCCTGCGCCCTGATGAGGTAAAGACAACCGTCGAAGCCGCGCGGCGGGGACTTGGCCAGGCAGACCTCGACAAGATCGATATAGACGGCCCCTTCAAGGCTATTGAAGGCTTCAAGCTCCCAATGACGATGGGTCGCGGCAGGTTCGCCCAAATCGTGTCAGGTCTTGCGGGGGGGCTCTTCATAAGCAGGCCGCGGCCGGATATCAACGAATGCGTGCGATGCAAGCTATGTATGGAGCACTGCCCGACCAGTGCAATCCGCATGGATCCCTATCCGGTCATATCGCACAAGAAGTGCATCAGGTGCTACTGCTGCCTTGAATTCTGCCCGGTGGAGGCCATGAAACTCTCACGCAGGGTTAGTCTTTTTCGCAAAATCGGTCGCTGAAGAGTCGCCGTTTTCGGCATGGTTGTGGCGGTAGCGGCCTTGCGGCGGAACTATTGCACCATTTGTGAGTTAAAATAATCTGGACAAGCGCAGTTGAAGTTGCTTTAATGGACATTAAGGGCGCGAAGAGACATCCTGGACAGGCACCACATGCCCTCCGGGGCGGCGTAGTCGCCGGGAAGACGCCCTGTGCGGCCCGGCGCACCGGCAAGATGGGCTTTTTTGCGAGGAGCCTGCCATGCGCTGCACACTTCACCTCAATCGGCCCGCCACAGCATACTGCGCCGCCTGCGGCAGCTTTTACTGCCAGCCATGTTTGACACTCTGCGCCGACGAACGAAACTACTGCAACTTCTGCAGACGGAAGCTCGACAAGAAGGCCAAAGGCGATGTAGGCGCAGCGCGCGATGACAGGCTGGCCGTCAGACTCGCTGTGCGTATGAGATCGGGCAAGACTCTCGAAGGAACCACTTACAACCTCGATCCTTCCCGCAGTGGGTTTGACTTCATCAGGCATGGCCGCGGACATGACGAGGAGATGCACATTGACTTCAGCAAGGTCAACTATGTCGCCATACTCGAGCCGCTGGACTCCAGCAGGCGCACCGCCCGCGGCGAATACCAGCCCAAGGGCAGCGAGATAGTCGTCACTTTCAATGACGGCGAAAAGCTGGACGGCTATACCCTCAAGCACTACAGCGACCAGGAAGCGCGCTTCAGCGTCATACCGCGCGATCCCCGCGACAGTCGCATGTCCGTCCTTGTCGAACGCAGCGCCGTCGCAGCCATGCAGCTCGGGCGTATAGCCAAGGCCCAGGAGCTTCGTAAGCTCGTCTCAAATCCTATACGCAGGCTCATCCTCCACTTCTACTGGAAGCACCCCAGTGCGGTCATCACCGTTGACGACCTTGCCCTACGCCTCGAACGCACGACCGGGGCGGTAGAGAGGGAGCTGGGGGTCTTTCTCGAAGAGGGGCTCGTGCGGCGGGTAGGTGAGCAATCGACCAGGCAGCTGAAGTTTTCGACGCCGTCGGACCCCGTCGTGCGTGATACGGTCGCCATGATGGGCCGTGAAATAGAGATGCTCTACTTTCGCAAGAAAACTGCGGCCCCCAAGCCGGGTCGCACCGGGTACATCGGGCCACAGCCGAGGTAGCATCGCTCTGTGGCGCCTGCCGGTGGCTACTGTAACCGCTGGATGATCGCTTTAGTCTCAGTCGGGTTAAAGGCGGTGCCGATCGCGAGCAGCCTGGCCCGTATCGTTAATTGAATTGTCCCGCATTCCACGCTACAATCTTTGCGTCGCGTCTTTCTCGAAGCATGGCTTTGCGTGAGCATCAGCGCTCAAGGAGCACTGCAGATGAACTGGAAAGAATCGAAGTTCGTCGGTATAGTGGCGGCACTTCTGGTGGCCGCGTCGGTGGTTGCGATTGTACTCTTTTTCAGAAGTGAGGCCTCGGGAGGTCCCCGGGCATACTTTCTCTGTGAGAGCACGGGTGAGCTCTTTTCGGTGAGGATGGATCCGATGAGCGATGACTTCGTGGACAACTACGCCGAGGTCCAGGAAGGCCGCAGCGCGCTCTGCAAGGTCTGTGGTCAGATGGACGCCTACTCTGTGCGAAGCGCCGGCGGCGACAAGTGGATAAAGCTGGGCTTTGCGTATCTCCAGTGCGACAGTACCGGCGGAATATTTGACGTCCCGGCCACCAGGGGAGGCCGAGGCTATGATCCGGAGTTTCTTCAGAACCCCGGCGAGCCTGTCAAGTGTCGCATTTGCGACCTTGCCGATGCCGTCATGGTGCGCAGCGATGGCGATGGTGGCTGGATACGCTTCACACCTGGAGAGACCTTTGACGATGAGGAGGAGGGCGTCCCGCCAGGCGGCATGACAATGGAGGGCACCGGATGGCATCAGGACGCAGGTGATGCGACCTCCGGCGAAGAGGATGCGGCCGTCACTGATAGACCCGTTCGCCGGGGAGAGTCACCACGTCCGAGGACTCCTGTGCCGGACGAGCAGATCGAGGAGCCCGGCGACGGCGATGAGGATCTCCAGTGAGTGACCTGTCAACGAGAGCCCGCCTGGCGGCTCAGGCGTAGGAATGCAGGCCGGGCAGGAGGTAGTTGACACCGATGAAGGTAAAGATCACCGCGAGAAAGCCGACTATCGCCGCGACAGCCCGAAGCAGGCGCCGCCGGCCCTTCACCAGGGCAAGGTGAAGGTAGGCCGCATAGACAAGCCACGTCACGAGCGCCCACGTCTCCTTGGGGTCAAAGGCCCAGTAGCGGCCCCATGCCTGCCTGGCCCATGCCGCTCCAGTTAAGATGCCGATGGAAAGAAAGATGAAGCCGAAAAGCGCCGCCCTGACACTTATGCCGTCGAACCTCACGCGAACCCCCTCCCGGCCAGACCCCAGCACCACAAGCGCCGCCGCAAATGTGATGGCGAACGCAGCGTAAGCCACAAAGCAGGTCAAGACATGGACCTGCAGCCACAGGCTCTGAAGCGCAGGCACCGGGGGGGTTATAGTGCTGCGTACAGGTGTAAGCTCCGCCGCCAGAAGAACCAGCCCCGCCAGGAGCCCGGCCATCCCGGTTACCGCGAAAAACCTGCGCGAAAAGGCAGCGCCCACTGCGAAAAGTCCCAGAAATCCCGCAAGCGTCAGCATACCCTCGTAAGTGTTGTTAAGGGGCAGCCGCCCCGCCACCCACGTGTAGAGAGCCAGTGCAGCCAGATTGGCCCCAAAGGCTCCGCCGGCGACAGGTCCTGCTATCCGCGTTGAGCTTCCTCGAGTGCCCTTTGTGACCAGCACCACCAGCGGGACCCATGTCAAAATGTAGATAAGCCCGGAGATCAAGAAAGGCCTGTAACTATCGAGCGCAAGCTCAGCGGAGAGCCTGGCGGTGCTGAGATCATGCAGCCGGTGGAGCTTCTCCAGAAAAATAGCGAGCTCATCGGCGGCCGTATTAAAGGCGGCCGCGTCGGACGAGTTCCAGGCGGCAAGCGTCCTGGTGGCAAGTCCTGCGAAAGCGCGGGCATCATCGCAGCATTCATGGGCCGTGGCGGCATCATCGGCCGAGAGCCACTCTCCCGGCGTGGGAAAGAGGCGCACCCTCAGGAAGACCCTGTGCCGCGGCGCTTCATCGCAGGTCGAAAGTGACAGAAGCGCCGCTACCGCTGCGCTCCGGCGACCCTGTGCAAACAAGCGGCCAAAGGAGTGCCCCTCGTGGCTTGCGATCTCCGCAGCCGCTGTCGCCAGCGGCTTTATGCGCCCGCCATGCTGGGAGGGGAGTCTGGCAAGCTGCTCCAGCCCCGCCTGCCGCCCGGGGGTATCCGAGGCCGCAG
This sequence comes from Candidatus Brocadiia bacterium, assembly GCA_007131925.1. GTDB lineage: Bacteria > Planctomycetota > DG-23 > SLPQ01 > SLPQ01 > SLPQ01. The sequence goes on from SLPQ01000061.1 coordinate 11,482, forward strand.
CAGTGCACATCGCCACTGCCAGCACCAGGGGCGTAAGGAATATCCGGCGCATCAGCTTGTCCTTCCATGCCGTTTCACAAGACCCCATGAAAAGCCCGCCACCGCCAAAGCGCCCCCCAGAAAGAGCACCCCCGCGCCCGGGTCGCGGCTTATCTCCAGCACTGCCCCTCGTGTGTCCACAGAGTGAAGCGATATGTTGTACCCTCCCACGCGCAACGGGTGATTTACGAGCAGAGTGGCATTGCGTTTGATGCCTGAGGTGGCCTCCTCCACCGTCACGTCCGCATGGAAGTGGCGCGGCAGCCTGCTCGCCGGATAGTACTGAACGCCCGAGTCATGAAGCGTCACCTCGAAGGGCAGCTCCAGCACCCCTGGTCCGAACCGCACCATGTAGTTGCTCTCCCCCAGCTCAAGCGTGCCGGGCGTGCCACCCCAGCGAAGTGTGGCGTTGGCGCTTTCCTGGCCGTCTTCGGCAAATACGCTGAGCACGCCGCCGCCCGTGCCGGGGTCGTGCAGCAGCTGCAGGCTCAGGTCAGCCATTCTTGCCATGGAAAGGCGCTGCCGGTCTGCCCTTGCCGAGGCGGTCGGCACTGCAAGCCAGAGAGTGCGGCCGGCATCGTCCGTCAGAAAGAGCCGTGCGTCACGCAGGCGCGCCTGCGATGAGGCCTGGGCGTGCTCAAGCGACATGTAGCCGTTGACCCGAAACAGCATGCTTACAAAGACCCCCGCCAGCGCGAGCATGAGTCCTGTGTGAAGGACTATCGACGGCAGCCGCCTCGATGTAAGCGGCCTGCCGATAATGCAGGCCAGAAGGCTTGCCCAGAGTGCCGCAGCGAGCGCGACAAACGGAAAGCTCGTGTAAACAAGCGCCGTGGCCTCCTCGTAAGGAAGTGCTACGGATGCAATTCCCGCCACTGTCGCCAGCAATATGATCACAACGACGGCAAACCAGGGCGCGCCCAGAAGCCTCGAGAGCATGCGAAAAAGTATAAGCCCCAGCGGCAGCACAAATGTCGCTATCAGCGGCGCATTGTCGGTCAGGGCCGCGCCTGCCGTAGCGGGAAGGCTTGCCCACATCAGTGTGCCCATGCAATAGAGCAGGGCGAAAAACATTATCGCCTTGCCCGTGCTGAGCGGATTTATGCCGAGTGCAAAGGGACCTGGTCTATGCTGATAGGTATTCATTCCGCGGGTCAATTATATTGAAATCCGGTATCGATGCACGCTTGAAGCGGCCACGCGCAGGCATTGCCCTGTAACGAGAAGCCGCAAGTCATATAATATACGGGCTGCGCGGGCAAATGAGAGCACGCCTGCCTTTTCGTCGGCATAATTGGAGCATCGATGGGCGATATGCCGGAATTCGAAACCTTCACCGCGCACGACCTGAGATGGGTCGCAGAGAAAGGCTTTGCGCCGATTGTAAGGCGTGACAAGCGCGTTGTCAGCCCTGCGCGAGACAGCCGGATCATCAAGGCGGGGCCCGCGCGGCGCGTGTGGCGCTTCATGCCAGAGGGGAGCGATACGGCCGTCTATGCTAAGGAAAACCTTTTGCCCGACCTAACTGACCGTATCAGATATCTTTGCCGGCCGTCCAAGGCCTGGAGCGAGTGGCAGAGGCTCGAAAAGCTCAAGCAGCAATCCGTACCTGTGCCGAGGCCCCTGGCGGTGGGCGTGAAAAGGCGCGGCCCGCTCCTGCAGACATCCGTCATCATCACCGAGGAGATACCGGGCGTCGCTCCTCTTGTCGAGTACCTCTGCGGGCGGGCCGCCGAAGCATCTCACAGTGAAGTGTCTGCGTTTACCGCGGCCCTGGCGGCTTTCATCAGGCGGCTTCACGATGCGGGGGTAGTGCATCACGACTTTCATCCTGCAAACATAATGGTCTCCGGGCCGCCGGAGATGCCCGCATTTTACCTGCTGGATGTCCATGAAGTATGCGTGAGGAGCGCACCATCCCGCCGCGCCAGGCTGAGAAACCTCGCGGTTCTCGGCCATTTCTTCTGCCGGACGGTGCCGCGACACTGGCGACTGCGCTTTCTGGCGGCCTATCTCGGCTTCGGCCGCGCGCCGCGTACCGAGGCGCGAGAAGTCGAGCGGTGCGCCGAGAGCGGCATGAGAAAGATATGGTCTGGCCGCGACAAGCGGATCTTCAGTGAAAACAAGTACTTCCGCCATGTTCGCATCGGCGGGCTGCTCGGCCACCGCAGGGTCGGCGCGATGGCAGAGGCGGCGGTGAGGCTGTTTGAAGAGGGGCGTGTGTTTGAAAAGCCTGAGGTCACGCTCAAGGACTCCCGCTCCTCGATGGTGGGCGTTTTCAGAGGAGAGGCGGCAGGTCAGGAGGTTTCCCTGCTCGTCAAAAGGTATAACGCACGCGGTGCCTTGAAGTGTCGCGGTGACCTCTTTCGTCTCTCGCGCGGCAAGCGGGGCTTTTATTTCGCTGCGGCATTTGAGCTGCGCCACCTGCCGACTCCACGTGTGTATGCCGCACTCGACGATCGCCGGTGGGACCGCTTATGCTCCAGCTACGTTGTGATGGAGTACATCCAGGGCGCTGAAAATCTCGCAGCTGTCCTGGCCGCCAGAGAGTCGCACTTTCATCGCAGGCTTCGAGCGGAGGGAGCGGCCTTTGCCGAGCGGCTCGCGCGCACCATACGGCGGATGCACTGGTGCGGCTTTTCAATGCGGGACCTGAAGGCCGCCAACATACTTGTCTACGAGGAAAACGACCGCCTCGAACACGCCCTGATCGACCTCGACGGCGTGCGGCAGTACACCCATGCGGCCGGCCGGCTTCAGGCGATGAGAAACCTAGCGCGGCTGTATTTTGATGTGTCGTGGCTTGGTGTGCCGCGCCGGCTGTCAATGCACTTCCTCAAGACATATCTCGGCCCCGTCACCCGGGCTGAGCTTCGGATCTGGGCTTCCGGCATTGCACGCCTGGCGCGCGCCAAGAGACGGCGCTTTACGCCGAAGGGCGTCTTTGGCGATGGGGGAGCAGCGACGATCATCTCCATGGAGGAAAGAGACAATGGCTGATGTCTACAGGGAAGAGGCAAGAGACCTGCCCGTAATGGCCGAAACGGACGTGGTGGTGGCCGGCGGGGGGCCCGGAGGGCTCGGCGCTGCAATCGCCGCAGCGCGCTCGGGGGCGCAGACGATCCTTGTCGAATCCCAGGGATGCCTCGGAGGGCAGGCCACCGCGGCGTTGGTGGTCACGTGGTCCAGCTCATGGCGGGGCGGCCTGTATGGCGAGATCTGTGCGAGGCTCTGGAAAGATGGCGCCATTGTCAAGCCTACCTCCGGCGGCACCGACGTTGAGACAGTCAAGCGCCTCTTCGACGAGCTTGCCCTCGAGGCGGGGGTGAGTCTCCTTTTTAATGCCTGGGCCGCCATGCCGATAGTGGAAAAAGGTCGCGCTACGGGCGTGATTGTCGAATCAAAATCCGGCCGCCAGGCCATCCGTGCAAAACGCGTCGTCGACGCTACAGGCGATGTCGACCTTGCCGCACGCGCGGGGTGCCCCTTTCACAAGGGGCGCGATAAGGACGGGCTTTTGCAGCCGTCATCCCTGATGTTTCGCATGGGTGGTGTGGATAAGTCACAGGCGGTGGAGGTCGGCAGTTTTGAGGATAACGTCGAGCTTGGCGGTGGCGGCGCGCAGGACCTCGCAAGGGCGTACAGTGACCGTGGGGAACTGCCGGAGTTTGTGCGGCATACACTCGTCTATTTTCTGCCGGCCACCGGCGAGGTCATGATAAACATGACCAACATCCCTCATGTCGATGCGACGAAGCTGCAGGACATAAGCCGCGCATACATCGAGCTGCGCAGGCAGATCCCGGCCGTGGCGGCATTTCTCAGAGCCGAGATGCCCGGCTTCAAGGATGCATACGTCGTGGACTCGGGCTGGCTTCTGGGCGTGCGGGAGACGCGCCGGATCGTGGGATCATATATACTCTCAAAAGATGACGTGATGGCGGGCAGGCGCTTTGAGGACGGCATCGGCCAGGCACTTTTCGCCGTGGACATCCACGATGTCGCTGGCGATCGGGGCACGAGCGCCGAAAGACCGCGCAGGCATTACGAGATCCCCTACCGCTGCCTGGTGCCGGAGAATATTGAAAACCTCCTGGTGGCAGGCAGACCGATCTCTGCTACGCACGAGGCGCACGCTTCTCTCAGGGTTATACCGATATGTATCGGCATCGGGCAGGCTGCGGGTACGGCGATGGCGATGTCGCTCGAAGACCACGCAGCACCTCGCCAGGTCGACGGCGCTGGTCTGAAGAGGCGCCTGGCGACTATGGGCGTCGCCTTTGAAGACTGAACCTCCCCGGCAAGGGCATTCAGCGCCGGATGACCTCCGGCATCTCCGGCGGCTCCTCGTACACGTCCTGGAGATGCTCAAGATGCTGAGCGAGCTCCTCAAGCGACATCCATGACACGCTCAGATCCATGGCGAGTACGTTTACTGCCTCAGGACCGTGCCAAGTCTTTCTCTCCCAGACAATCGGCGTACTTGGTGGCGCGTGCACATCCTGCGGGCTCTTCAAGCGGGCGTAGTAGTAAGAGGCGGTGCCGTCTATA
>SLPQ01000132.1 GCA_007131925.1 Candidatus Brocadiia bacterium
CGCCGCCATGAAAGAAGTTCTAACTACTCGGCATCATGTCTTGGCGGTTTGGCCAACTGGCCATGTATATGCCGAAAAAAACTTAAGAGATCGCCTTTTTCTGTTCTTCGAGATTTTCCTCAAGCACAGCTTCCACGCACGATAGAAAGTTCAGCACGCAAGGCGTGTACAGGGAGTAAAAGACCTGTGAGCCGCGCTTCTGGGCACTGACGATGCCAGCGTTCTTGAGGATGCTCAGGTGCTTGCTCACAGTCGACATGTCAGCGCCGACCATTTCGGCCAGCTCGCAGACGCACCTTTCGCTGCGGGACAGCTCATCGACGATAAAGAGTCGCGTAGGATGAGCCATCGCCTTGACGATGTGGGCACGCGCGTCAAATCTGGCCCTTGTGGCTGCGTCCATCGGCGTATCCGTCCTTTTTTTGGAGCTTCACAAACACATGGTTATTTTGCCATATCGCCATGATTGTGTCAAGCAGAAATACTCCACATCGAGGCAAATCACAAGCCCATACCCCAGACGCCCGGCAAAGCCTCGATATAAGTCGCACACCCTTCGACTGCCTCATCTCACTGTGCCAGCATGTATTGGGCAAATCGGCCCGCATAGCGATAATGAGCCATCGGGTGTTCGCTTGCTCTGCGGTACCACTGCGCCGCTTCGTCTCTTTGAGCCGCCTGCTCGCATTCGGCGGCGAAGATCCAGTAAAGATCTAATGCCATACTGCCCTCTTCGTCCGTCATGCTCAGGGCTTCCTGGCGGGTCGCCTCGCCGCGCATGTAGGCAAAGAGAGGCTTTGACTCTTCCGGCGTCCCGTCAAAACGCGCAAACCATCCCTTCATCACGCGCATGCCCTCTCTGTTGCCCTCCAGGCACAGCGCTATATACATGCGCATGGCGACATGTTCTCCTCCATATGCACCGTATCTTGCGAAGTACTGCTCCTCTATGGCCTGATCATAGTGGCTAACGGCCTGGGCAAACTCGCGCTTCATAAGGTAGTAGTCGCCCCAGTACACCTCCGCAAGCGACGGATCCTCCGGCGCGAGGGCCGTCTCGAGCAGCTCGGCGGCGACATCGAAGCTCCCGTACATTGTAAGCGGGCCGACGATGTACGGCGCCAGGGGATGGCTGTGCGACCGACTGGCAAGCTCCCTGGCTGCCTGCTCTATTTCGCCTGCCGGCTTGTTGAGCACGTATGCATAGACAAGATAGCTGAACGCACCAGTGGGGTATCGCTCGGCAATCAGCCTGTAGACTTCAAGCGCCTCGTCATGTCTGCCCGCGGCATCCAGGGCGCGGGCACGCGCCGAGAGACCGGTAGACGAGTAACTGACCGCCGCCTCGCCACCACTGTCAAGAGCCTCATCTATCCTGCCAGCCTCGATCAGCAACCTTGACAGTGTGGCCTGGCAATGCGATACGGTCAGGCTGTACGGGGCGTTTGCGATGCCTTTCTGGAGCACCTCTATGGCAGCATCGGTGTTTCCCGTTGAAATATAAACGTCAGCCAGGTCTCGATAGTTCAGAATGGCATCAGGTGCGACGGCAATACCCATATTCAGCAGCTCTTCGGCAAGGTCGTAGTGGCCGGCCCTGCTGGCCCGCCACGCCAGCCTGCGAGTCAGTCGCAAATTGTAGGGGGCACTCCTGGCTATGCGAAGAATATGATCACTGTCGGCATTTTCGTACTCTGCAGCCCTGATGCGTACCTTGTTCAGGGGGTCATTTGCTACGCAGGCCTTGTACCAGTCGGTGTAAGGCTGCCTGGCAGAACCCTCCGGCGCCCGAAGTACCAGCAGCTCGCTCTGGTATGCGCCGTAGGGATGGTGGTAGACACGCCAGTAATTCCTCACCACCTCCTCAAGCCACCTTTGTTCCATCCAGCGGCCGTAGACATACCACATGGCGATTTCAGCGCGTCCCATTTCAAACTGCATCAGGTCTTCAAAGCGCTCTGTCGCGGCTTCGTTACGGCCTCTTGCAAGCAACAGGGTGAGCGCGAAAAAATGCCCCTGAGCATCGTCCGTGCCCAATGCATCTGCAACCTCCCCCATAAAGGCACGCGCCCGATCTTCAACGCCCCATGACCTCAGCAGAAAGTAAGCGCGCTGCTCCAGACTTCGGTAGAAAAGCCCCCCGGCAGCCTCTGACTGTGCCCACGGGCTCAGCGACTGCCATGCCGGGTCGCCATGCCCAGGCCTCAGGGGGCCGTCAGGTGCATCCGCCATGGCCGCAAGCACTGCCCTCGCAGCGCGAATTATGCCTGCCGATTCGAGCTCTCCACCACCGGTCTCAAAATGTGCGTACAGTGCAGTCACCATCGCAGCGCCCTCGGCCCGTCGCAAGCCGGCCGGCATAGATGCCGTGAGTGACTGGCGGTTTTCATCATCGATAATGCCAAGACTCTCACCAAGGCGAAAGATCCACGCCGTCGACCATATCAGGTTTGATGAGGTTAGCACATGACCCGAGCCCACCGATCCGTGGTCATATACGGCGGCAAAGGCCGGATGCATCCGCTGGGCAAGTATGCCCCTTACCGCATCGATGTTTTCAGTCAGCAGCTGAGACTCCTGGAGTGCCCAGAGCCAGGCGAGCTGCTCCATGGCCGTAGCCGAGAGGATCCAGCCTTGTGACAGTGTCCGCCAATCCCTGGTGCTAAATACCTCAAGCGCGGTAACGAGCGGCTGGAGTGAGTCGGACGGCTGGACGCGATTGAGAATGGCAAGTGCATCATTCGGAAAACCACAGACCAGCGCGACCCAGGCTTCCGTGATATCCGCCAGCGGCCCGCTTGCGCCCGCGCGCGCGGCTGCAGTGTACCACCCCAGGGGCACGGCAAGAAACTTCTGGCGAGAGTGAAAGTACCCATGCAGATCCTGGCTTGCTGTCACACATGACGGCCAGCATGCGGCAATGAGGGCTTCCGGGTTTGAAGGGTGCCGGGAGAGCACGCGGTCTATAGCCTCTGACGAATCCGGCAGCGAGGACGGGCCGCTGCGCACGAGGGTGTCGAGCGACCTCTCAAGTGCGGCTTTATCAGCCTCGGAAAGCGGGCTTCCCGAAGCGGGCTGGAGAGACAGCTCCCTTTCGAGGTTTTTCATGATGAGCTCGCAAGCGGCGCCAACGCGCGACCTGAGCTGACGCCAGTTTCCGGGAGTGAAGTCGATGTCGGCGACTTCGACGCTACTATCGCTACTGGTCCTGAAGATGAACCGGCGACTGTGCGGTCCAAAGGAGCCTGTGCGGCCGATTTCGAGCCTTGGCCAGGCGCCTGCCGGCAGCTTTGCCTGCTGCCCCACTGGCACAAAGCGCACATCGGCGCCGCGCCCGGCGGCCTCGATCGCCACGGCGCGCAGCGCAGCCTCCATAGGCATGACGTTTGTCCTGGTCGACTCATTGGCCGGGGCGATTACGTACAGTGAAAGGCCGTTCGCGGACGAGGCCTCTTCCCGGCTCCCCGGCGGCTGAAAAGCATGGCCCTCAGGCCCCTGGCACACGATCAGGAAAAAAATAAGCAGCGACAATACCACCAAGGACATGCGGTGTGACATGATCCACCTCCAGCTCGCAAAAAGCCATCCGCTCCACTTCAGGGACTTCACAGCGCCAAACGACACCAGGAGAAGATCGCAGACGAAACTCGAAGGTGCGCAGTGCGCCATCATATGTGATTCTTTTTGTCGATTCAACAAGTTAACAGCGCACACGCAAAACTTTCGACAAGAAAATGACACTCGGGCGGATTTCGGCCGGAGTATGCCGGCCTTTCTCTCAGGGGGCTCTGCGGGGGAGGTTCCTGGCTCTCCGGCAGCCCTTTATCGTCAGGCCTTTCGGCGCAGGCTCTTGGCCGGCCGGTTGCAGACTGAGAAGCTGACGTATCTCCAGGATAGTTAGTATGCGGGACAGCGAAGGGGCACAGAGGGTCTGCCATGCGGCTACAGGGGTCTGAGCGCTCAAGCACTGCCACTGCAAGGGCTGTGAGCGCTGCAAATCACCCGGAACCCGCTCATAGACGTAGCCGCCTCACCTGCGCGAGCGATGGCGGGCCGCCCTAAAACGGCGCATTAGTGCCCCTGAACTGCCTCCAAAGTCGCCGAAAACGACTTAGATACACCATCTCGAATAACCTGTCGGTTCCCGGAAACATCTCACTGGAGATCTCGCGCAGGTTCTCAACAGCTATAATGACATCTATCTCAGGGTAGTCTTCCCTGAGCACCAGAACCGAAACCCTGTCGGCAAGCCGGGCTAAGCGAGCCATCTTACGCCGGGCGGGGCTGTCGATATGGGTAGTCATGAGGTTACCTCCAAGTCCATTATCCCCGCGTAGACTGTCCTTTCAAGGCGCCAAAGCCGCATCTGGCGCGGAAAATCCCCCTCCAGGCACGGAAAATCCCATTGCCTTTCAATTATCGCGCGGTTTTTTCCGATAATGCCTACAGGAAGACGGCTCCGCAGGGCATGGA
>SLPQ01000051.1 GCA_007131925.1 Candidatus Brocadiia bacterium
AGGGCTGTCAGGGCTGGAGCACGGCCAACTTCAACGACCACGTCTTTGCCACAAACAATTCGGATGCGCCGCTCGTCTGGCTCTCAAGCGCGCCGGGGTCGCACTTTCAGGAACTCACCGCCGCAGCCGGCTACGTAGACAAAGCGCGCTTTGTCACGGAGTTTGAGAATACGCTCGTCTTCGGCTGCATCACCGAGGGCGCTGTCGTCTACGCGCAGAGGGCGCGCTGGTGTGACTGGGGAGACCATGCCGCCTGGGCGTCGGGTGATGCAGGCTATGCCGATACCGCCGGCAATGACGGCATATCGGGGGGCTTTGCAGCATCGAAGGGCACGCTGTATTGCCTCAAGGAGCGCAGCATAGTCGCTATGTGGCTTGTCGTCTCGGACGATGTATTCAACATGGCGGTGGTCTCAACGACCATCGGCTGCCGGGCACCCAACTCGGTCGTGGTCGACGGGCAGGGAGCAGTGCTCTTCTACGCGACGGACCGGGCGCTCAGGGACCTGCAGACCGGGGTCATCTCAGAGGCGGTGCAGCGGATACTCCGGGAGGTCCCGCCGGACATGCTCAACGACATGCGCGGGGCATATATCGAGGAGCTTGACGAGGTGTGGTGGGCCCTGCCCTACGGCAGCGGCAGCGGCGAGAACAACCGGGTCCTCAAGTACCGCAAGGGCACCTGGAACAACTCCAACTTCGAGGTGGGCGCCTTCGGGCGCTTCAACCGGCAGGCCGCAATGGTGTGGGAGGACCTGCCTTACGCATCATGGGAGGACTGGGCGTGGGACACGTGGGAATCGGTCGAGGGCGCCAAGGGATATCCTGTTGACCTGGCGGCCGACTACAACGGGCATGTACGAGCGCTCAATGCCTCGCATACGCTCGACGGCGAATACTTCGCAAGCCACTTTGTCCTTGAGAGCGACCTTACCGAGAAGGAACAGCTCACCAGAAACAAGCGCCTCTATCATCTGCAGACCTACTGGCGGCCGTGGCCGGTGGTCATACAGGCGGTCATTGAACTGAAGCGCGACGGGGAGGCCGAGTGGCAGCCGGTGGCAACGATAGATATCTCCGGGCGGGGCGAGTATGCGGTGGTGGATACACCGTGTGACTTTCGGGGCAAGCACTTTGCGATTCGCATCTCGTGCGAGAGGCCCTTTGGCTTTGTGGGACTGGTAGCGGACTTTACACCCGCAGGGATGCGCTGATGCCGAGGACAGAGAAACTCCTGAACCTGACCCTGCCGGGACGGCCCGAGGATATCGAGGCGCTTATGCAGGGCATAGAGGCGGCCTTTGAGAAGATTGCAGCCATGCACCGGCTCAACCGTGCCGACGTGCAGCGCCTGGAAGAGCGCATGAGCGCGGCCGAGGCGGTCCTGGCCGACCATGAGGCAAGAATAAGCGATTTGGAGCCATAAGAATGGGATTCTTCAGCAGCAGTACCAGCGTGAGGGCAATACCGCTGACCAGAGAGCAGCGCCAGGCGCGAACGTATCTCTCGGATCTGCTCGGCGCCGGCACACCGAACTTTCCAGCCATGGGCGTTGCCGGCATGTCTCCTGCCGAGGCGCAGGCGCAGGGACTGCTCTCGCAATACCTTTCCGGTGCGCCAGCCGGCTACGAGGCGGCGATGGGCGAGCTTGACAGGACATTGACCGGGCAGTATGACCCGCGCACGTCGGATATGTACAAGGGGCTTCGCCAGCAGAGCCTTCTCGATGAAGAGGAGGCGGTGTCAAGGTTGCGCCGAGGGGCCCAGGCCGGCGGGATGTTTTACTCGGAACCGTCGATGCGCAGCGAGGCGCGGCTGAGGGCCGGATACGGCGCAGACCGCACCAGCCTGCTTGGCGGACTCTACGAGCGCGAGCGTGACAGGCGCCTGGGTGCAGTGCCGATGGCGCTGCAGGCCGGGCAGGTGCCGCTGCAGCAGGTCGCAGCCGGGATGCAGTACGGCGCACTGCCGCGCCAGCTCGAGCAGATGGAACAATCCGCACAGTATGACAGCCTCCTGCAGCAGCTGCTCTTTCCATACATGCAGGGCCAGCAGGTAGCGCAGAGTCTCTGGGGTATGCGCCCGGACTACTACCTCAAGGAGAGCCCGAGCCTCTTTTCTCAGATAGCCGGCGTCGCCGGCACGGTCGGGCAGGCCGTGGCAGGGCTTCCGTCTGGTGGTATGGCGTCGATGAACCTGCCGGCGCCCACACAGCCGGGTGCTTACAATCCGCAGCAGGAATGGGGCGGGCTGCCCGCTCCGTGGTAAGGAGAAATCATGGGCTTTATAGGCTACGTACAGCAGACGCCACACCACCAGCAGCCGGGTCCAGCGCTGCAGGAGATGCTGGCGTCAATAGAACAGGGTAAGGCCAGGCGCCTGGAAAGGTCGCTCCTGGAGGCGGCAATGGGGGCAGGGACGCCCGAAGAGCTCCGCGCCGGTATACAGGGTGCCTACGCCGCCGAAAGGCCGGCTGACGGGCTGCTGGGAAGCCTGCTGGCTCCGATAAACCCCAGGGCAGCTTACACCGGGGGGGCAACTCCGGCCGAGGCGGCGCTGCTGCCGGCCATGCTCTCCGACATGATGCAGTACGGCGGCATCGACCCTGATGAGCGGCTGAGGGCCCGCAGGATAGCAAGCGGCCTCGAGCCGCCTGCCGCGCACGAAGTACACGCTGCACCTCAACCTGCACGCAAGCAGGTCATCGACGGCGTGCTCTACGTTGAAAACGCCGAGGGCCAGTGGCAGCCGGTAACGCCCGAGAGACCAGCACAGGCGCGCACGCAGGTCGTCGACGGCGTGCTCTACGTTGAAAACGCCGAGGGCCAGTGGGAGGCGGTAACCGAGCCGAAGGGACGCCCGGACGTGACGCTCTCGCCCGACCAGGTGCGGGTGGATGCGACGGGTGAGATAGTCGCCCGGGGAGAGAAGCCCCCGCCGACAATCAACGAGATAAACCGGTGGATCGCCGGCGCGGAGGAAGGCAAGGCCAACATCACCGTACGGGAATACGTCGAGGTATTCGGCTCGATGCCGAAGATATCGGCCGGCTGGGGCCGGGGGACGCGTACGGCCACCGAGGCGGACATGGATACAACCTTGCCCTTCGCCTCGCTCACGGAGACCCAAAAGCAGCGCGTGGCAGCGCATGTACTGCAACAGGGCGCCGCTTCGGCCGCTCATCAGCCGGGCGAGACAGGCGAGATCGACCGGGCACGCCGTGACGATGCCGACTTTGCCAGGGATATGGCAGCCCACCACAGACAGGCCCAGGCACGAGCTGAAGGCCAGGACGCACCACAGCGCGCCTATACTGCACTACAACGCGCCATTGATGCCGGCGAGGTGAGCGTCACGCCCGAGGAGCTCGAGACCATAAACGCGATACTGCGCGAGGACACCAGCGGCAGGCGGATTCAGGAGATAGCCGAGATGCTTGGGGTGCGCTACTGATGAACCGGTTTGCAGAAATACTTGAGGACGTGCGCCGACACCAGGACCAGCCGGCAAGGCCAAACCGCTTTGAGGGGATACTTGAGGACGTGCGCCTCTCTACGGCACAGCCGACACCAGGGCAGGACCTTCTGGCGCTTCGCTCGACGCGACCGGCGCCGGCCGGGCCCTACCAGGCGCCGGCAACCGCCGGATGGCACACCCCGCCGGCAGCCCAGCCCGCTGACGTCCAGGAGGTAATGCCGCGCGAGGATGCACTGGCGGCGATGGAGCGGCAGCGCCTTGACCACCGCCTGCGCCCGGACACGCGCGGACGTGACCCTTACGGCAGTGTTATCGGACCTCACGAGCCCTCACGCGGTGAGAAGATCCGCGAGTATGTCTTTGGCCGGCCGGAGGACTGGCAGGGTACAGCCCATGAACCGCTCACGCGGCTTGGCTCGGCGGCGGGACCGCTCGGGGCAAGCGGTGTGCTGCCCGGTGTGGCGTCGGCGGCAGAGCAGATCGGTGTCGGATACATCAGGGGCGCCTCACTGGGAGCGCCCGACCTTGCATGGCATGGCCTCAACAAGATGGCGCCGGATATCTTTCGGGGGACCTTCGACGAGCGCCTCCAGGAACGGCAGGCGACTCCCTTTGCCAGGGCGGCAGGGGGCGTCGCGCGGTTTATCGGCGGACTCAAGACCGGTAAGGCTGTCTTCAACAAGGTGCTTTCGGCCGTCGGGGTAAGCCCGAAACTGGCGGGCGATGCTGGCTACGTCACCCGCATGGCTAAACGCGTGCCACCGTGGGCGATAAGAGGGCTTGTAGACGCCGGTGTCACCGCTGTCATAGAGGACAAAGAGGCAGGCGAGATCGCCCGCGAGATCGCAAAGGGCGCCGGCCGCGGTGCGGCATCAGGCGCCACGGTCGAGACGGCCTTTTACGGTGTCGCCAAGGCCTTCGGCGCCGGCTGGAAGGCCTTCGCGCGGGAGCACCCGGACCTTGCAGCC
>SLPQ01000011.1 GCA_007131925.1 Candidatus Brocadiia bacterium
TCTTTATATTCCATGAGCCTTGCCGTCGAGGACATCGATTACGTTTCTCGCGAAAGCGTTCTCGCCAAGCGCCGCTTCAAAACGTGCCGACAGCTCGCCGCACGCTGCCCAGATACTGTCCCCTTCCGGCGGCTCGATATCCTCGCCATGGCGGCGCATCGCGCGCACCACGTCCCCAACCGTCATAGCCGAAAGGTCCCGCCCAGGCTGAAAGGCCGTCTGATCGCCGGACTCCACTCGTGAAAGAAGCCCCTCCTCAGCGAGCAAGGCAGTCATCTCGTTTACCGCGCGAGGCGGCACACCGGATGTGCTGCTGAGCGAGTCGGCATCAGGCGGGGGCGCACCTTCGTGAAAGGCCTTGGCAATTTCCAGAAAGAGGCGCAGGGCGACGAGCTCGCGCGTCTTGACCGACGGTTCGAAGCGCTGGCGTCGCTGTCTATAGGTGTCAACATGCTCATATGCAAAGGCTACCTCAGCCGCAAAGAGCGCAATGACCCATGAGATGTAAAGCCAGAGCAGAAATATCGGCAGCGCCGCAAACGACCCGTATATGGCGTTGTAGCGAGCGACCGTGATCTGGAAGTTTGTGTATACCCAGAAAGCGGCCTGCCAGAGAAGCCCGCCGACGAGCCCCCCGATGAGTGCAGGTACGACCCCCACGCGGGTGTTTGGCATGAAGGCGTATAGCACGGCAAAGGCCAGCACCGTAAGCCCGATGGGACCGAGCCTGGCCATGAAGCGGGCGAGATACCTGCCAATCGTCAGCGTCACGCCCTCTCCTGCAAGTGGATTGGCGCTCAGGTACGCCCATATTGCTATTGCCGATGCAAGTAGGACAGGACCAATAATCAGTACTGAGGTATAGTCAGCAAATTTTCGAAGCAACGATCGGCCTTGAGACAGGCCCCAGATATCGTTAAAAGAGCTCTCTACTGTGCTGAGGACCTTCACAGCAGTGTACAGGAGAAAGAAAAGGCTGAGACTCCCAAGGGCAGTAACCTTGGTCTGGGCGACATATTCGGCCATTGAATCGATGTAACTCTTGAGATGGATCTCCACATCTTCCTGACCTACGGCCACGTATTGGATCACACGGTCGCGTACCATCTCCTCCGCCCCGAAGCCCTTCAGTATCGAAAAGGCAAACGCCATAAGCGGCACGAGCGACAGCACAGTGGTAAATGCCAGCCCCGAGGCCCGCAAAAAGCACTTGTCGTCGTAAAAACCCTTTGCCACGAGAAAGACCACCCTGAGCATGCGAACGCCGAAGCCTACAGCCTCCTCGGCTCCCCGGCGCTCCAGCCAGATGGTATCCTTGAGGAATGTTTCTATTGATTCCACGAGCTTACGCATAATTACCTCCCGGTGAGAAATATTATCAGCGCGCATGCCAGATGGCACGCAAAAAACCGACTTGCTGGACAATGCCCTGCTTGAAATCGCAGGGTAATCGCGCTATGCTTAAATATATGAAGGTCAGGATATCCAGAATGGCAATCTGGGCGGCAAATGCAGTTCTGGTAATGGTTTTGATCGTAGTTGCCGCCGGCATATACCGATCGCCCGAGACGGCCGGTCTCGCAGAGGCGGCTGTCGATGTCGACATATCACCGGTGCGCCCCGATGCCTCAGAGCCGATATCTCGAGAGCACATTGACCAGATAATCTCCAGCGGCAGGATCGTGCCTCTGCCGCCGCCACCACAGCCTCCACCGCCACCTGCTCCCGTCGAGGAGCCGCCTGAGCCCGACATAGCCACCCTCTTTCGTCATGAGCTCATCGGAACAATCGTCGAGACAGATGCGGCATATGCGTTTTTCCAGGACCCCGCCGGCAAGCAGAGTGTCCATGCCCCGGGTGAGAAGATAGCAGACGCCACACTCATCGAGGTTACCGACGGCCGGGCGGTAATCGAAGTCAGCGGCCGACGCGCGGAGATCACCTCCGTCGAGCCGACTGCCGGCCCCATAAGCGAGTCCGTCGCATCGGTCTCATCGACTCCGCGTGCGAGCGCAGCTGCACGCGCGCCGGTCACTCCGGCGGCGCAGCCAGCCACTGAGCCCGAAGATGAGTTTGATGATGAGTATTATGCGTTTTACGATGAGTTTGGAGAGCTGGACTGGAACATAATGACCGTGAGCCAGTACACCGAGTATGTTCAGAATATCGGCAAGTATGTAAGCCAGGTCGTTGTGCTGTCACACTATGATGCTGACAGGCGCCCTAATGGCCTCATACTCACCAGGGTGCCGCGAGAGAGCGAGGCGTACAAAAGGGGCCTGCGAGAGGGAGACATAATAAAGGCTGTCCAGGACCAGCCTGTGACCGACCTGCAGGCTGCCATCCAGATGGCATTTCAGGTGCTTCGCGACAATGAATATCTTGTCGATGTGGTAATAGAGCGCAGAGGCGTCGAGATGGTGCTCAGCTACGAGGTGTGGCCGGAATAAGCGCTACATACATGATGGAGCCTCTCCACCTGTCTGCACTTCCATCCCTGTTAAAGTCAGCAGCCAGCAACGTCAGCTGTGGCCTGTCTTCGCGAACTTCCTTCAGGAATGTCAGCAGGGATTCAAGGGAAGCGCCCGTCAGGTTGATTTCGGTTGTGACCTTCGCATACCTGCCGGGCGTCTGCTGGGGGTTGTTGAAAGCGATGCCTTCTGTGGATATTCCATTTCGCCTGAGCGCATCGGTAATGTATTCACTGGAATGGGCTTCGGTAATATCCGCTGAGATTGTAATGCTATCCGGACCTGCCTGTCGGTACCTCTCGGCAAGCGTCCTTACGTCGACGAGCCTTTCGCGCACGGCGTGGGCTCTCTGTACTGCAGCGTGGGACCGGCTGCGAAGCTGAAAGGCCGCCAAGCCGCAAACGAGCGCCACAAGGGCCAGTATGAGCAGCAGCGCCTCTTTTCCTGTCAATTCGGGGTTTTTAGCCATCCGGGGCGCTCCTTGGTGTCATTACGATGGTGTAGGTGGTCTCGCCCCCCGCGCCTGTCTTCAAATCCTGCGGCGAGGCGCTGAAGGCGCCGTCGGCGTTGATGCTTTCAGCAATAATGTGGGCAGAAGTCGTCTCGCGCGCTACAACGTCCACTGAGAACCGGCCGGCCGCCGCGCTTAATCTCCCGAAGGTCAGACTCAGGTCGTCCGGCACTGCCCGGCTCAAAACGTAGACCGCCCTCAGGAGCCACTGCACATCGGGACCAAGGGCAGCGCGTGCGCCGGACTCGTCAAGCTCGCGCAGTGCTGACTCCAAGCCCAGGTGCACACTGCCACCCGGCGGCGGCTGTTCGCCAAAAAGATCCCGCCATATCTCAAGCTCACGTTGCCGTGCGGCGTGCTCTTCGGCGCGCGCAGCAACACCCGTCCACCATGCACCCACAGCTAATGCCGCAAAAAGCGCGACCACGAGCACAAGGCCGACCGCAACCGGCGCGAAGAGCGTCTGGGACAGCCTTTCCTCGCCCATCGCCGCCTTCTGGAGGTTTATCTCGCCGTGCCCGCCGGCAAGCTGCGCGGCGGCAAAGAGTCCGCCTGTAGCAGCAGCCTCTCCAGCCGGGCGCACCACACTCTCGCGCTCGCCTCCGCCCGGCGCTGCCCGCGCAAACGCCTCCTGCGGCGCATCCTCATCATGCACGGCAGCACCGCTCGCATCGCCCGCCTCGGCTATCGGATCCTTATGGTCGGTACAGGGGGCAGGAGCGTCCACCTCTGCGGCACCCTTTTGATCAGTCGCTCCGGCATCGCCATCGCCTGATGACACCACAGAAGCGTCGCTTCCTTCTGCCGTGCGCAGCCCGCCCCCCACCGCCAGGAGCTCGATCGAAAACATCTCCACATCGAGCGATAGATAGCCCTCCAGCGCCGGGATATCCATGGCGCCGGCAGCGTTGCCGCAAAGAATGACCTTTGAGGGATCAAGCCCCTGCGGCGCGGCGATAAAGCTCTGCCTGACCCAGCGGGCCAGCGACTCTTCGAGCGCCTCGTGTGAGGCGGCCACGGGTGCTGCACGTGCAAAGAGCACCCTGCCTGCATCACATATCGCAAGCTTCCAGCCAGAACTCGTCACATCGAGAAGCGTATATGGCCCGGCCACGCCGAGCGCGTGAAGACCTGCAGCGGCCAGCACATCTATCGTGACAAGCCGCACTCTGATGCCACGCCTTTCGAAGGGCTCCACGACCGCTGAGAGCTTGTCGCGCTCGATGGCAGCCACCATGATGCGAGAGCCCTTGGCTTCAGAGGATATTACCATGAAGTCGAGTACGCCCTTTTCGACATCAAAGGGCAGCTTGTCTTCCATCTCAAAGGGCAGCGTATGCGCTATGTGATAGCGGCGGGTAAAGGGAACCGCGCGCGGCTGGAGAAAAACCTCTTCGCCGGGCAGCGCGACAGCCAGTGCAGCCTTGCTGTAAGGGCCGGCATGGGCCAGGCGGGCGGCAA
>SLPQ01000212.1 GCA_007131925.1 Candidatus Brocadiia bacterium
CAGCCAAGCGTAGGAAAAACCCGTCCAGGCATCAGTGCCGCAAGAGTCGAGATGGGCCAGCGACGCCTTCATCAGCTGCCGTGAACTGCTGTCTGTGTGCCAGGACACAAGTCCCAGTGGGTGGATAGCCATCAGATGCGCGTGGTGGCGGTGTGACTCCCACAGCGGGGTGCCTTTGGTTACGAGAAGCCCTTCACGTGCAGTCCACATCTGCGGAAGCTCAGACAACACTCGGCGACGCCGCGCCGCCTCGTACTTGTTTCCCACCGCCTCAGCGGTTTGGGCGGCTGAGCCAAAGAGCCTGCGCACGAGTGCGAGGTCATGATTTGTGATGGCCGGCCACCATGCCTCGAATGTGTTGCGGTTCAATTCAGGTGATATGGAAAGAGGCAGCGTGCGGCGGCCGCCGGCATCACGCTCAGTCGTGATGGCTTCGAGAAAATCCGCCGCCTCTGATATGTATGGATGGGCACGCCTCTTGAGAAAGGTATGGTCCGCGGTGAAACGCCAGTGCCTGTAGAAGGCGTGCGCAAGCCATGCGCCGGTAGTGGTGGCGACAGAATAGGGAGCCCAGCCGCCTATAAGACGGTTGCGCAGGTCGCAGGCGCCCGGGACATTGAGACCGGGCATGCCGTAAAACCGCCTCGTGAACTCCCGACACTCTTCGCGCGTGTCCCAGAGCCAGTCAAGTAAGGCCGTCCCCTGCTCGATGCGGTTGGCCGCGCAGTAGGGCCAGTACGACATCTCGGTATTCAGGTCGTGGTGATAATCGCCCTTCCAGGGCGGCAGTGCACCGTCGTCGGCGGTCCATGGTCCCTGTAATGCCATTGGAGGTCCACCGGGCCGGCTGGCGGCGCCGAGCTTGTAAATATCGCGGTAATACTGGTCCTCAATTACTGCTTCGTCAATGTAGATAGCAGAGCGCCTCCAGTAATCCCTCCACCAAGCGCAGTGAGATTTGTGAAGCTGTTGCCAGCCAGCCGCCAGCGCGGCATTCACACTCTCTCTGGCCGCATCGAATGCGTCTGCGCTCCCGTCGGCTGACATGGCAACTGTCCACGCTGCCAGCCACCCCGAAGCACCCTCGCGCCAGCCGAGAAATACTGCCAGGCAACAGTCGGGGCCCCGCTGGGTATAGGCCGTAAAGTCCCGCCCGCAAACTCTTTGTGGGGCTTCATACCCGAGATCTGAAAGCTCGCCAACATAGCCGCCATGTGCCTTACGCTCGGAGCGACCGGCCGCAAATGGCGGCACATTGATGCCAATGCGGTCTGGACTCTCACCTCTCGCGAGGATCATGCCGACCTGCATGTTCGAGTGAACGAAAACACGTACCTCAGCTGTAGTAAGTCTCACCCGCGCGGTGGCGTCGGCGAGTCTGAGCTCTCCCTCTTTGAAACCGCTCTTGAAGTCGAGCCTGATGCGGCCGATCGGCAGCTTGGTGGGGTAGGGGCGTGAGTAGGGCTTTTCTATGAGACGCTTAATGGGTTCATCGTTGCGGCTTCGGATCCATTCCCGCAGGTTCGCGTAGGTCAATTCAGGGCTATCGAATTCCGGCACTGACCTCAAGTCCCAAATGTCTGTTCGGTCGAGCGTAATATTCATCGGCCTCGCGTTGCCCCACACAAGCGCACCGAGAAGGCCATTTCCCAGCGGCATTGCATCATCCCAGGTCATTGCCGGACAGCGGTAGACTATGTTATGCATCGGTCCCGGCTTTTTCATCGTGAACTCCTTGTTGCAGGCAGGCCGTCACACGACTGCAGGCATGTCGCTTCGACAGAGCGCCATGCTTCTCGCGTGCAACCATGCGTGCGGCCTTGTCAAAGCGCTTGGCAATGCTGCTCAACCGCCGTCTTTTTTGCCTGGCAGATGACTTTCAACGCCGTCTCCAGGCGGCCTGATCACTTTTTTCGGCACCTATCTTTACGACATCATCGCTGATCCTCTCTGTCAAAATGACAGCAAGAACAAGCAACCGGCCTGGATGCGTTACCTGAGAGCCGCTAGTTAAAAACATCTCCAGAAGTCGGCCATTCGCATCACTGACTGACGGGTCTCCCAGTTAGGCCCAGAGACAATAGACGCGCTGCAGCTAATGAGCCAACTGAGCGGCTGAGGCATCGTGCCTTTGCGGCCATGCAAGTTGGGTCGTTTTGAGCAGCCATCAGCAAATGTCGCTCACAGTCGGCCTCGCCTGCTGCAGCAGCACCGGCAATCCGTCCGCCGCCGACCACCCCGCTAAGTAAGGGCTTTTTCAATAGCCGTTTGTTTCAAAATGCTCGCTTAGGAGTCCCAGGGCAGTCAACGGTTTGATCGAGAGGTCTGCAGCTGCTTCAACACTCCTAGTGCCAGACGTGCTCCTGCCTCCCTGTACCGATCGCGCGTCAGTAATCCACCATCGGCCGATATCGCATAAGGGGTCTCAATAGAAAGTGCGCAGACCCCCAGCGACGCGCAAAAAACGCTGAAGCCAGGCGTCTCCCAGCGCGAGGCGTATGTAGCGATTCTGGCGAACTCTCCGGCGGAAAACTCCTTTCCCAGCTCCCTCGACAAAAGCTGCGCCCAGACTGTTGCCTTGTCAAACGCCTCAGCGCTGCTTTCCGGCTTAGGCAAAAAAGCGTACATGCCGTCCTGTTCGCATAGTCCGGGAGCGTGAAAATCGATCGCAAGCACCGGCCGGCAGCGCTCGCGCCATCTTGCGATGTCGCGTTGCAGCACAAGTACCTCGTGGCGCATCGGTGGCGAGCCCCAGGCGCGGTTGAGGTCATAGGGGAAATTGTCCTTGCCGTAGTCGCCTTTCTCGACGCCGTCGATATCGGCCAGCGGTACCGCCCACACAAGCGGCTCTTTGCGCCGTTCGGCAGCGATATGCCGCAAGAAGCCGTCAAGCACCCACGAACCGGGCGTCTCTCCGGAATGCTGTCGCGCGAGGAGGTAGAGCCCCGCACGCCTGTCGCGTTTCGAACCGCTCGTATTGGAGAGCCGCACAATCGGCCGCGCCTCCTGACTTGCTCCTATCTTGTGGCTCTCATAGAACTCACCCGTCTGCGAAACGAGCGATTCGACCTCGTCTTGCCCGTAGGGGTAGCACAATGCAATGTCTACAGACTGGTCCGGCACCCGCAGGCGCCAGGAAACATTCATGCGGCCGTCCGGCAAAGTCCTTGGCTTTCCCGCTTCCATTCGCGTCCAGTCGCCGCCGGCGCCTCTCAAGACGGGATGAATGTTTCGTGCCTTACCGGCGCCGAGCATGTTGCCCGCGTTTCTGAGCACGAGCTTCAGGTTGCGGGGCACGCGCCGGCCGCCCGGGCCCCTTCTTACGCGCAGGCAAAACCACATCACTTCTGGACCACCATGCGGGTCGGGTGCGAACTCCACTGTCGTCATGCGCGCGTTTTCGGCTATAGAGACGTCACACGCGTTGCCATAGGGTATTGCCGTTGTTGCTTCGAGCATCATTTTACGCCCCCACCTTCAGGAAGCACTCAGTCTACCACCCGCGCCGTCCATTTCCAGAGACTATATTTGAGCCTTAGAGCTTTCGCACAACAGCGCCCAGACCTTCTAGCATCGCCTCTAGGGGAGCGCTCAGTTTTCAAGCCGGTTGCCACGTTCGGAGAGTGAGGTGAGCAGTTTCCCGGCCGTCGTTATTGCAGCTACCTGTCTTACCTGCGCGACCGACAAGACGCAGAAGGTCGGCACCCGCTCTACCCGCTTGCCTCGGCCTCTGCAAAGGTGAAGACATCCTCGACCCGGCCCCGAGACTACGGGCAATGCGAAAGGCCAGGGCAAGAGATGGTGTATACATACCGTCTTCCAGTGCAATGATGGTCCGGCGCGTACAGCCCGAGAGTCGCGCCAGTTTCTGACTACACGAGACGATCAGGCAGATGAGGCGCCCGCAAGCGTGATGCTCGCACTGCTGCGACATCTGTGTGAGCGGCGCAGCAGACATGCACCGCTGCGCAAGCGAATGTCGAGCGTCAAACCTGATCCGGTTACACGTTGTGGCCGGCCTTGCTCCAGACGGCTTCGGGCTTATTGCGGATGTGCCCACAAAAGCATTCGCGAAGGTTAGTGTGCGGTTTTTCGCTTCCTGTGACAGCGCTCGGCTGCTATCATGCTCGGAAAGTCCGAATACCAGAGTCGTAATGGTGCAACGCTATTGGTGGAGAGTCTGCCATGACCTGTTACTTTCGCCATATCGGCAGCGTTTTCGATGAGGACGGCGTTGCCGTCAAGGCGGATAATAAAAAAGAACTCGACCGCTTGATCCACGCCTCCGTCGACGTCCCATATGAGGACTAGTACTCTGTCACTCGTGATCTGATGAATGGGGTGCCTCTTTGCCGATAGGAGCCTTGGGCTCTTATGCCAAGGAGGTGGAACCGTGCGGAAGCGGTATCGGGTGACGTTGACGCGGC
>SLPQ01000077.1 GCA_007131925.1 Candidatus Brocadiia bacterium
CTGACCATAGAGCCTGCACAAACAAGCACGGGGAGCGCCATTATTATGCTGCCCTTTCACATTTTTATGCGGCCGATAGTATATCTTGTGGCGGTCATACTCTTCTGGCGTGTGGCCAGAAAAAGGCTCGACTGGCGCTGGCCGATTACGCTTATCATCGTCGCCGTTTTCATGATCACGGCCGCCATCGCCGTTTATGAGGGTATCGTTGTTCCGGACACCGACGGGGTGATTGATCTGGCCGGCCTGCACATCCCCTACCCGGTGGCAAAGGCAGTGCTCGAAAATATTGGTCTTTTCTCCATTCTCGGTTCTGTACTGCTGCTCCAGCGCCAGAAGCTCAAGAGCGCGCGCATAGAGGTCCGCCGGCTCGCCCAGATAGCCCATAGCAGCGCAGATGCCATAGCCAGTATAGATTCCAGCGGCGCCATCACCTCATGGAACCTTGGCGCTGAAATGGTCTTCGGACAGTCGGCAGAGGAGATGAGGGGACAGCGCATAAGCCGGATCGTGGCAGGTGCCGACTGGGACAAGCTCAGCCGCGCAATAGGGTGCTGCCTTAATGAGGGGTTTGTGAGGGGGCTCTCCTGCAGGATGCTGGCCAAAGGGCGACGTGAGATAGTTGTGGAGCTGACGCTCTCGGCCATGGTCGATGACGAAGGCAAGACATGCGGCATGTCGCTCTTCATGCGAGATATCACCGCCCAGAGGGAAGACGAGCTGGAGCTGCTGCACAAGGCCCGCATGGAGGCCGCCGAGGCCCTTGCATCTGGTGTGGTGGAGGAGTTCGGCAACCTGCTGACCGTGATATCCGGAAAGGCGCATCTGGGCGCGCGGGGAGCAGTCGCTGGCGAGACCAGGGACGCCTTCGCTGCGATCGAGTCCTGCGCCTTTCGCGCGAAGAGTGTCACCGGCAACCTGATGGCCCTGGCGCGGCGCCAACCGCCCAGAAAAAGCATGGGACAGATCAGCAGGGTGCTCGATACCGCCGTCGAGTCTTTGATGGTGCAGATAAACGAGTGCGGCGCGGCATTGACAAGAAATTACAGCCAGGTTCCGGATACTGCCTTTGACTCCGATCAGATGTTACAGGTCTTCACCAACCTGCTTACAAACGCCCTTACGGCGCTGCGCACTCGCGGCAAGCATATCGATCTGGCCATCTCTTCAAGGCACGGCTTTATCGAGGTCTCCATTCGCGATGACGCCCCGAGCATCACTCCCGACATGGTCGAGGAGGCTTTTGAGCCGCTGACAATTGCAGCCCACACCAAGCCGCACGCACGCACTGCCAGTCTTGCCTTTTTCGTATGTAGGGAGATATTGAAGTTTCATTCCGGAGACATTTCGGTAGATGCCGGCGCAGAGTCCACCACCGTCCATGTTTACCTGCCGGTCAAGAAAATCGAAAGCCCCTCTCTCGACACCCGCCCGGACGAGCAGACTGACCTGAAGCACTGCAAGGTGGCGGTAATCGACTCCGAGCCGATGATACGGGACCTCTTGACACAGGCCATCGCGCGCAAGGGCCACACTGTCAACGTCTTCGCGGATGTCGAAGAGGCCTTTGCCGCCGACCTTGCGAGCGGCTATGATATTGTGATGATCGATGTCGCACTGCGCGCACCAGACGGTGGGAGGCATGTCGAAAAGGCAAAAGAATTGATTAGCGCGGCTGTCGTGGGCATAGTGGGGGAGGTCATGTCCGCCGAAGAGCTGGAGGCTCTGCGGAAGGGCCTTGCCGGGTGCCTGCACCAGCCCTTCGGCCTCGAGGAGATAAACGATCTGTTTGGTGAAATCGCGGCGCAGACCCAGCCCGCTCATGCCGGCACTCGGGGATGACCAGGGCGGTGGTCAGCAGCCGCGGAAATACTCGACCGTGCGGGTGAGCCCCTCACGAAGGCGTATACGCGGGTCGTAGCCCATCAGACGGCGCGCCTTTCGGATATCTGCAAGGCTGTCACGGACATCGCCGGCACGCGTGCCTGTATGCTGTGCATCAGGACGGCGCCCGGCTATATCGCAGATAGTCCGGTAGAGCTCATTGACGGTGGTAGACTCTCCCACGCCGACATTGAAGGTCTCGCCGCTGGCGTTGACGGATGTGGCGGCGAGCAGATTGGCCTGCACTACGTTTTCAACGAAGGTGAAGTCCCGCGACTGCTCTCCGTCACCGTGGATGCACACCGCCCTGCCATCGAGGACGCCCGTGATGAAAAGCGGCACTACTGCTGCATACTCCGACTTGGGGTCCTGGCGTGGACCGAAGACGTTGAAGTACCTCAGCGCCACTGTCTCGAGGCCGTACAGGGCGGGGAATATCCCGCAGTAGTACTCTCCTGCAAGCTTGGCAACCGCATAAGGGGAAAGCGGCCGCACCTTCATGTCTTCGACCTTCGGCAGCACCGGCGTGTCGCCGTAGACCGACGAGCTGGATGCATACACCACCCTCCTTGCGCGCGCGTTCTTCGCAGCCACAAGTACCTTCAGGGTGCCGCTGGCATTCGAATCATGGCTCACGTAGGGGCTCTCCACCGAGCGGGCTACGCTGGCCAGCGCCGCCTGGTGAAAGATGACCTCGGCCCCGGCGAATGCGCTTGATAAGAGCGCATCATCGCGGATGTCGCCCTCGAAAAGGTCGATCCGCTTGGCGAAGGGAGCTATATTTTCGCGCCTGCCGGTGGAAAAATCGTCTACGATCGCCACCGAGTGCCTCGCACCGAGTAGCGCCTCGACAAGGTTTGAGCCGATAAACCCCGCGCCTCCGGTAACCACACAGCGCATCAGCTGCCCTCCGTGCGTACGAGCTCGTGAAATTTTCCCAGCAGCAGCTTGGTCATCGGCCCCGGCGCACCGTCACCAATGACTCTGCAGTCAACCTTGACCACTGGTATTACCTCGGCGGCGGTGCCGGTGAGAAAGCATTCGTCGGCGGTGAAGACCTCGTAGCGCGAGACGGTGCGCTCCTCGACCGTGATCCCTTCTTTGGATGCCAGCTCGATGACAGCAGCGCGCGTGATGCCCTCGAGGATGCCGGAGTTTACATCGGGTGTTATGAGGCGTCCGCCCTTGACTATGAAGATATTGTCGCCGGTGCATTCTGCCACTGCGCCGCTTGGATTGAGCATGATGGCTTCGGGTACTCCGGCATTCATCGCCTCGATCTTGCCGAGGATGCTGTTGAGGTAATTGAGCGACTTGACCTGCGGAAAGAGCGTTCCAAGCCCGATGCGCCGCGTCGACACGGTGATCACCTCGAGGCCCTTAAGGTAATACTCAGCCGGATAGAGCGCGATAGAGTCCGTAATGCAGATAATGCTTGGGCTGGGGCAGGCGTCGATATCGAGCCCGAGAGTGCCTGCGCCCCGTGTGACTAAGAGCCTTATATAGGCGTCTTGGAGACCGTTGTGGGCCAGGGTTTCGGTGACGATCTTCTTCATCCTGTCGTGACCGACGGGGACTTTCAGCATGATGGCCTTGGCCGAGTCGTAGAGCCGCGCGATGTGCCCGTCTAATCGAAATACCCTCCCATTGTAGGCGCGTATCCCTTCAAAGACCCCGTCACCGTACAGCAAACCATGGTCGAAGACCGATATTTTTGCATCGGCCTTGTCGACGTACTCACCGTCAATGTACACCTTCAAACCCATCCGCTCAGCCTCCTACGCGTGTTTACTGGGACTCTATGCGCCCCCGGTGTATTTCTACCGTCCTGTCAGCCTTGGCTGCCAGAGAGCGATCATGGGTGACCACAACCATGGTCTGCCCCTGGCGGTTCAGGTCGAGGAGGAGATCGACTATACCAACGCTGGTGACTTCGTCGAGGTTGCCGGTAGGCTCGTCGCACAGCAGTATCTCAGGGCCCCCGGCAAGCGCACGCGCTATCGCCACGCGCTGCTGCTCGCCTCCTGAGAGCTGCGACGGCCTGTGGGTGACCCGTTCGCCGAGACCGAGTCGCTTGAGTATCTCGAGCGCTTCGCGCCGGGCGGCGCGCCTTTCGCGAAGCCACGTGAGCGCCCCGGCACGAATCATCCTTGGCATCAGGACGTTTTCGACCGCGTCGAATTCTCGCAGGAGATGGTAAAACTGGAAGACAAATCCGAAGACGCGGTTGCGCACCATGTCGAGCCGACCGCCCCACATTCTGGAAATCGGCTGGCCCTTGTAAAGAACGTTGCCGCCGCCGGGCGTATCGAGCCCTCCCATTATGTGAAGAAGCGTACTCTTGCCCGCGCCCGAGGCCCCCACCACCGCCACCAGCTCTCCCCGGGCCACAGACAGGCTCGCACCGCGCAGCACATCGACGCGCGTGTGACCTTTGCCGTAGCTCTTGGCCAGATCAATCGCCTCGAGTATCACTTCACTCATAGCGTATGGCCTCCACCGGGTCGAGCCACGCAG
>SLPQ01000192.1 GCA_007131925.1 Candidatus Brocadiia bacterium
ATCGGCTGTGGCGGCATAATGAAGCGGCACATCGCTGACCTGCTGGCGAGCCCTCAGGCCATCATAGAGGCAATGGCTGATCCTTCCGCAGAAAATATCGCCCGGCACAAGAAGGCGTTTCCCGAGGTTGCCCAGGCGGTGGAGTTTGACGACTACCGCGAGTTGCTCAAGGCCGACCTCGACGCAGTGGTCATCGCCAGTCCCCATACGGCGCACGCGCAGCAGATAATAGACTCCTTCAAGAGGGGCCTGCACGTCCTATGCGAAAAGCCTATGGTCACATCGATCGCCGATGCACGGCGGGTGCTGCGTGAGGAAAAGAAAAGCGCCAGGCTCTTAGTGCTCGCCTATCAGAGGCATTTTCAGGACACTTTTTCCTACGTGAAGAGGATGATTGAATCGGGCGAGATCGGTCGGATAAACCTCATCCAGGCCATTCAGTGCCAGGAGTGGTCATTTGCCGTGGGGGGCACGTGGCGTACGGAGCCCGACAAGAGCGGCTTTGGTCAGCTCTCCGACTCGGGGTCCCACCTTCTCGACATCATCATGTGGACGACCGGCCTCAAGCCAAGGCGTATAGCAGCGCTGGTGGATTACGACGGATTTGAGGTAGACATAAACTCCGCACTCACCGTGGAGTTTGAGGGAGGCGCACTTGGCAACATTACCATAAACGGCAACGCCGCAACGTGGTGGGAGGATATCACCATAAACGGGACGAAGGGCACGCTTTTCATCCGCAACGGCGTCGTGCGCCACAAGGTGGGCATTGCAGGCGAGCTTCGCATAGTGGAGCCGTCGCCGCCGGTGTGGTTCAAGCCAGCCCCCACTCCCGCCGGGCACCTTATCGACTGCATCAACGGCACAGCCGAAAACCTCTCCCCCAGCATCTCCGGCCTTCGGGTCATAGAAATCTGTCAGACCGCCATCGAAAGCGCCCAGGCAGGCGGAAAGATGACAAAGGTCCCCCAGACAAAGGCATGAAACGTAGAGAAAGGAGCAGGCAATGCGAATAGGTTTCCTGAGCGAATATGACCCGGAGCGCATTGAGTTTGCCAAGGCAAACGGCTTTACGTCGGTTGAGCTGGCCACCAGTTACTTCAAGGATCCGCCGGACTATGTCCCTCCCGCCGACGGCTGGAAGCAAAAGGCTCAGGCCGTGAAGGCCGCCTACGACGAGGCCGGCATCACGATCTCCTGCATCGGCGCCTTTTACGTCAACCACATGGACCCGGAGATTTCCGAAAAAGCGGGCGAGTCAGTCCGAAATGCCATCCTCTTCGCCGAAGAGACAGGCGTTGGCGTCGTTGCGGGCTTTGCAGGGCGCCTGCTGGGAGAGCCCCTGGAGGCAAGCATTCCCAGGTTCAAGGAGATCTGGGGCGCCCATGCACGCTTCGCCGATGACCACGGCATCAGGATCGCCTTCGAATGCTGCCCGATGGGCGCTTACAACACACCCTCCGGCGGCATAAACTGCATCTCAACTCCAGACATGTATGAAAGGTGCCTCGACAGCGTCGACTCGACCGCACTCGGCCTCGAGTGGGACCCCAGCCACCTCGTGCCCCTCCTGGTCGACCCGATAGTAAATATCCGCGAGTTCGGCGACCGCATCTACCACGTCCATGCAAAGGGCGCCCGTATCAACTGGGACATCGCCGCGCGCAAGGGCTTCTGGTTTCCAGGGGCGGTGGAGCACTGCTTCCCCGGCTTCGGCGATGAGGACTGGGGGCTTATCATAAAGGAGCTGCGGCGAGCCGGGTACAATGGCGACCTTAATATCGAGGGTTGGCACGATGCTGTATTTCGCGACAAGCGGGGCATGACGCCCGAGGATATCCCGGACCCCGCGCGCGGGCCAAAGGCGCCCGACCTGGAGGATGCAGGCCTCATCATCGCCAAAAACCACCTCCAGCAGTGGTGCCCTCCGGGCTTTTAGCGAAGCCCATATCCTGAGCGGTGACGGTCGCATCCGCTGCTTTGCAGGTGTCGCCTGCTGAAAGACAGCGAGCCTGGCAGTGCGTGCGGCCGACGCATCTCACGTGGTCTGAAAAAGGGCGGCATTCAGCCGTGCTGTTGCTGGGACAGTTATGGATGACGGCAAGGCAGGACGGGTGCAGCTGGATGAGCGGCGCGCATATTGAACGGGAAGCCCGCGCAAAGGCGATTACCTTTGAAAAGCGCGCA
The DNA here is from genome assembly GCA_007131925.1 of Candidatus Brocadiia bacterium. Classification (GTDB taxonomy): domain Bacteria; phylum Planctomycetota; class DG-23; order SLPQ01; family SLPQ01; genus SLPQ01. The sequence goes on from SLPQ01000192.1 coordinate 2,188, forward strand.
CGCCGTCATAAAATACACACGGAACGAGCGGGGAAGCCAGTGACAAGACATCCTGCATACCAGAAAATATCCGACCTGAGAGGCGGCGACCACGTCTGCCATTTCCATGACGGCGATGAGGAGTCGCTGGGACTTCTTGCCTCTTTCATTCGCACGGGCCTCGAAGAGCGCCAGAAAACGATCATAGTCGCCGAAAGCAGACGCCTGTCGGATATCGCGTCGAAACTTGCCGATCTTGTTGGCGATGGTCGAGATGAGCCGCATTCGCCGGTTGTGCTGATGACCCTGGAGGAGCTGCCCGATCAGGCGGGTGGGCTAACGACGACGGCTGTTGCGGCCTTTCTGCGCGAAAAGGCATCCCAGGTCTCTGCGAGCGGCTTCACCGCTCTTCGTATCTGGGCGTGCATTGAGGTCGCGCCGCACTCACCGCCGGGCGAAGCCATCATACGTTACGAGACGATTCTCAGCGGCAGCCTCACATCCCCGGACGTGCTGCTGGTGTGCTGCTACCGGATGCAGGAGGTCGACAGCGGCCTTGCATTCGACATCCTGCGAGCACATCCGAAGGTCATGGTAAACGGCCTGGTCTATCCGAACTGCTTCTATCGAGCGAGCAGCGGGTTAGGGCAGGATCAGGGTCCGACCGCCCGGCTGCGGCACCTGCTGGAAAGCATCGCGCAGCGTTCGCGGGCCGACAGGCGCGCTGCAAGCCACCTGGACCTGGAAAAGGCACTTGCAGAGGTCTCCCGAAGGCTGCTCATCGACGGGCACGAGGCCCTTGACGCCTCGCTTGAAATCCTCGGCAGGGCCGTTGAGGCCGACCGATCCTATATTTTCTTGTTTCGCAACGGTCTCGAAAGGATGGACAACGTCTTTGAATGGTGTGCAAGCGGCGTCGAGCCACAAAAGGAGCGCCTTCAGGACATGCCCAGCAGCGATTTTCCGTGGTGGATGGACAAGCTCCAGAGGGGTGACAACATCATAATCCGCGACGTGAGCACGATGAATCAGTCCACTCAGAAGGGCGAACGAGCGGTTCTGGAGATGCAGAATATCAAGGCGGTGCTCGTCGTGCCCATCAACTCCGAGGACAACCGTCTTATCGGCTTCATGGGCTTCGACGACATCTGCAGCCGGCGCACATGGGGCGCCGAGGATGCAAGGCTCCTGCGGCTGGCCAGCGATATCGTCGCCGCCCATATGGGCAGGGCCCGGTCCGAGGCACGCTTCAGGGCAATCGCTGAGGCCGCCCCCGAGATGATTTTCACTCTCACGCCCGAGGGGGTCATCACCTATATAAACCCGGCCTTCGAAGCAGTCACCGGACTCGCCCGCGGGGAGTGGACCGGCAGGTCGTTTTATGATCTGCCCCTGCGCGGAGAAAAAGAAGAGATTCTCTCGGGCTTAAGACAAAGCATGGACGGACGGTCCGGCGCTGCCGCCATCAATACCATACTCACAAGCTCAGGCGAAGCCCGCATAATTGAGACATCCTTTGCGAGGCTCGAATACGGCGACAGGCTGCACGGCCTTGCCGCCATCAGCAGGGACATTACAGAGCGCAAGAGGATCGAGGAGCACCTTCTCCACACGCAAAAGATGGAGGCTCTCGGCAGAGTAGTCGGCGGGGTAGCGCATGATTTCAACAACATTCTCGCCGCCATATCAGGCTACAGCGAGGTGGCACTTTCACGGCTCGCTCCCGGGCATCCGGCCGCAAAGGATGTAGGCTCTGTCAAAGATATCGCCCTTCATGCCGGGCTGCTCACAAGGCGCCTGCACACCTTCAGCCGCAGATCGCCTCTCGCAAGGGAAAGAGTAAACCTGAATGATATCATCTCGCGACTCAGCATCATGCTCAAGCCGGTAGTCGGCTCAAGCGTCGATCTTGTAATACACCTCGCGGAGGACCTGCCCGACATCATGGCGGAGCCGGGCGCGCTCGAGCAGGTACTGGTAAACCTCGCCATAAACTCACGCGACGCCATTAGTCGCTCGGGTACCCTGAACATCGAGACCGCAAGCGCTCCTTCTGGCGTTGCAGAGCTGCCGCACCGCTCTGGCCTCCATCACTCCCCCTGCGTCAGGCTCACCGTTACCGATACTGGCATTGGAATGGACCCCGAGACGAAGAGGGCCGCCTTTGAGCCGTTTTTTACCACCAAGGAGCTCGGCGAGTCCACAGGGCTGGGGCTGTCGATAGTGCATGCTATCGTAAAGCAGACCGGCGGTGAGATCTTCATAGAAAGCGCACCGGGCGCGGGCACGACGTGCACGATATATTTGCCAGCCTGTGAGGACGACAGATCGGCCTCCACCGATCGGCAGCAGCCAGGGGGCGCACAGCCTCACGCAGGCAGCTCGGCCCCTGAGGCCGTCGCGAGCGCACTACGACACCCCCCGGAAGCGATCTCAAAACACCAGCCTGCTGCCCGCCTCGCACAGGACGCCACAGAGCGGGAGCAGCAAAGTGGCGCGACGATCCTTATCATCGATGACAATCAAACACTCAGGCGGTTTTCCGTGGAGCTGCTCGAGCGGCATTCCTACAGGGTGTTGACAGCAGCCAATGCCCAGGAGGCCCTTGACGTGCTGGGGAGCACAGGCGGCACTGTAGACCTTGTCATCACCGACGTGAAGACGTCACAACATGGCGCGCACAGCCTTGCCGAAAGCATCGCACAGACAAGCCCGCACACGCGCATTCTCTTCACGTCGGCGTTCGCCGACGGCCCGGCATGCGACCTTGAAGACAGACGCATCGAGATACTTCAAAAACCCTTTCCGGTGGACACGCTTCTGGCCAGGATCGCCGATCTGCTCTCTTCCTGAGCACCGCTGCGCATGGATATGCCGCGCGTCAGCTACCTCACTGTGGCATAGCCGACCTCGCCAGGCCGACTGGGAGGCAGCAGGATATCAGTGCCGCCTCGCCAACATGACCCTGATCACAAAGTCCACCGCCTCGTCGTTCATGGATATGGCTTCATACGAGGTCACCGAGTTTGGCGGCATAACTATCGTGCGCCAGTTGGTCGCGTCTTGTGTAAGCCTGCCCGAGGCATCTCGAAACTGCGCCTGCACGAGGACGGGGAGGTTTCTGGCGGTCTGGTTTTCGAGCTCTGCGTAAGCCTTGTAGCGTCCGTCGGGCTCTTTTCGCCCGTCGAGGGTGACCACCTTCAGGTCACGCACAAGGGACCTGTCGGCGAATATGATCCGTTCGGTATGTTCGTATGAGGCCTGCCCCGGCCCGTAGCCTCTGGGGGCATATGGACCATGCCTGCATCCGGCAAGAGACATGACCGCCGCGAGCATAACAACAGCTGCCTGCTTCACAGTGCGCCTTCCTTTCGCCGGCACGTGTCCGGCCCTTGAAATCTGACTATAACCCACCTGCGGCCCTATTCGGGCGTGACTACAGATCTACCGTTTACTGGAGAGGCCGCCCACCCCCCGACACCGCTGCGCACATAGAGCACGGTCTCCCTGTCGGCGTGCACCGGCACCCCTCGAAACCGGAGTGGCGCTCCCACCCGCAACCCTGCGGCGTTGTAAAACGCAACCTCTATATCGTGCTCGCCCGGCTCCACCTCGGCGGTGAGCGCCTGGATCCGGTCGGGCAGTGTCTCCCAGCTTCTCACGTCTGCCTCTGGCCTCACGAGAGCAGCCATAAGGGCAAGCATCATGCCCGTAAACATATTGTCCAGGAAGCCGTCCGAATCTTCCTCATCTTCCAGCCGCTCCCGGTCGTCATCAGCAAGTGCTGATTCAAACGCAATGGCTGCCGCCACTTCAAGACCGCCCTTGAGTACGGCCTTGCCGGCAAGGATCGAATCCATGGCCCTGGGACCCCTGTTGACGGCCTGGTAATAAATGTCCTCTATGGTCACAGTGCGTCCTACCTGCCGGCCGTTGACGAATACGCGTGCATACCGCTGGGAATACGGTCTCCTGCCGAAGGCGACAAGACGCCCGTAAGCGCCGGTGTTGTACTTGTAGGGCCCGCTGCCGATGCCTGTAACGACAAAGATATTGCCGGAGCCGCCTGCCGGGTGCAGAGCTTCAAGATCCTCCGCGCCCCCTTTCGGCACACCAGCGCCCCGCAACAGGCGAGCCGCCATTGTACTTACGGCATGGATGCTCTCGGCCAGGACTTCGGCATCATCCTCGTCGAGCTCACCGGACTCGCGAGCCTCAGCGAGCCTGGCACCGGCCGCTTCACCGGCCCGCATGACACCCGCAGAGAGATCTTCGCTGTCGTAGACCACACCGGGGGCGGCTGCGATCGTAAGGTCAGCGGCCAGTTGCACAAAATGGCCATCCGCCCTGGTGGCCTTCAGCTCCCGGGCGGCCCGGCTGATGGCATTGAACAACGTCATGGAATCCTTGCGGATCGCACCGGCCACCAATGCGTCTTCAAACTCCCTGAGTGCCTGGCTGGCGTCACCCATGGCTATGTATGTCTTGGCGGTCATGAGGTAGCCGGATGCATTGTCAGCCATATATGCCTCGTCACCGGGCGGGCTGTTGGCGATTATCGACGACTTGAAGCTCGGCAGCGCCATGTGGTAGTCGCCAAGGGCATAGTCCAGAAGACCCAGGTACCACCATGCCATCATCCTCTCGTAAGGGTCTCCCTTGTACTGCTTGGCGGCCTCCCGGCCCACGAGCGCGGCAAACTCGCCCTCAGCGACAAAGCTTTCCATGATCTCGGTAGCTTCGATGAACTTCTCGCGAGCCTCCTCCAGCCGTCCGTCTTCAAGGTAGACTGTGCCCAGAAGGAGCAGATAGAGAGCACGGGAATTGCGCTCTCTGTCGAGGCCGCGGCGAAAGAGCCTCTCCGCGGAAGCCCTGTCGCCGGCATAATACTCCTCTATGCCCATCGGGCGCGATGCTGCACAGCCGGCGAAAAGGACCGCCGCCAGCAAAGTGGCTGTAACTACCGACTGCCTCAACACAGGCCCCCTATCGGTACAGCACGCCGCGCCGGCCGACTTTCTTGACGTCGTAGCCCATCGCCCAGACGACCTCGGTGGAGACCGCGTCTATCAGCTCGAAAGAGTAATATACGTAATCGGCGGATGTGCGGCCGTCAGTGGTGTGGATGGACTTGAGAGTACCCGTCAGGAAGAAATCCGCGCCGCTTATCATCCTGTCAACTGTGCCGCTGACCTCGCCGGCAAGCTTTGCTTCGCGCTCTGCATAGACGTCTCCGAGGCGGTCACGTGCCACAAAGATTATCCTGTCGCCGGCGTGCTGTATAAGAAGGTCGCGCATCTGCAGCGTCAGCAGGTTGGTATCGATGCGGTCGCGGGTCTCGTTTTTGACGGGAAGCAGGGCCACAACCGGTCTTTCCGGTGCGTCAGCCAGCACGCGCGCGCCCACAAGAGACCTCGACATCTCCTGAGCCACCGTACGAACGTCCTGCGAATCGATGCCCGTGCCGCGCAATACGTCAGGCTCATCAGGATTGACGTAGACGCTCCTTGTGCACCCGAGCGCCAAGAGTGACCATGCCATCACGGCCGCAGCTATCCCGGCAAAATGCAGGCTGCTTGCGGGCAAGTGCAGTTTTGGTATCCGCATCGCGGCTCCTCCTCCTTAACATGCAGCAAAACCAGGCCGAAAATCCATCTTTCACATTATACCGCATTATAAGATGCATGCACAAAGCGATTTTCTCCTCAGCAATAGGGACGCCAGCATCCGTACTTTCTTCAAATGCTCTCAGAGATAGCAGCTCTTTATGCGCCAGGATGCCTCATTCAGTTGCAAATGGGCCTGACTTGGGCTATTCTTTAGGCGTAAAGGCTACTGCAGACAGCCTTTGTAGCGGCTGAGACCATTGCATGCGGCCTGCGGCGGGGGAGATTGAAGGTGCTGCGGCTGCCCGGCGGGTCTTACAGGTATCTGTCCAGACTTCATGGGCGCTGACCAGTTAAAGGTCGCCGGGCGCGGGCGCTGCACTGAGGTTCTAACGAGGAGGGGCAATGCAGATACAAAGATTCAACGTCGCACCGAATATCCCGGAAAAAATCGCACACCTTAAGGACCTTGCGATGAACCTGTGGTTTTGCTGGAACTGGGAAGCCGTGAGGCTCTTCATCCGGCTCGACCACAGGCTCTGGGAACAGTGCTACCAGAACCCTGTCGAGCTGCTGGGCAGCCTGCCGCAGGAGACTCTCGACGACGCCGCACGCGATGAGAGCTTCGTATCGGAGCTGGAGCGCGTCTACGAGCACTTCAGCGAGTACATGGCCCGTCATGTGTGGTTTGACCGCAGTCATGGCGATGAAAAAGGCTTTCTCACAGCGTACTTTTCCGCCGAATACGGTATCGACGAGGGCCTGCCGATCTATTCCGGAGGGCTCGGCATACTCTCAGGCGACCACCTCAAGAGCGCTTCTGACCTGGGCGTGCCTCTTGTGGGCGTCGGGCTGCTCTACCAGAAGGGCTACTTCAGACAGCGCCTGAACCTCGACGGCTGGCAGCAGGAGCAGTACCCCGTAAATGACTGGTACAACATGCCCGTCACAGTAGAGCGCAAAGAAGACGGCAGCCCCGTCAAGGTCTCCATCGACATTACCGGCACCCCCGTCACATTGCAGGTCTGGCGCGTGCAGGTCGGCAGAACCCCCCTGTACCTGCTTGATACCAATATTCCCGAAAACGCACCTCCCTACCGCGACATAACCGACGAACTCTACGGCGGCGACAGGCAGACGCGCATCCAGCAGGAGCTGGTCCTGGGAGTAGGCGGCATAAGGGCGCTGAGGGCACTCGGCCTCAAGCCCAGCGTCTATCACGTCAATGAGGGGCACTCGGCCTTTCTGACTCTTGAGCGCATCAGGGTGCTGGTGCAGGAAAAAGGCCTTTCATTTGAGGAGGCGCGAGAGGTTATAAAGGCATCGACGGTTTTTACCACTCACACTCCGGTGCCGGCAGGCAACGAGGTCTTCAACCTGGATATGGTCAAGAGGTATCTGGAGGGGGCCCCCGAGGCGCTGGGGCTTTCATGGGAGGAGTTTGCCGCGCTGGGGCAAAATGGCCGCGACACACTGGACAAGGAGGGCCGGCAGACGGCCTTTTCGATGTCGGCGCTGGCGCTGCGTCTGTCAAGCTTTTCAAACGGTGTGGCCAAGCTTCACGGCAAGACCAGCCGCTCCATGTGGAAGGATCTCTGGCCGGACCTCCTCGAGGACGAGACACCGATAACAAGCGTAACTAACGGCATCCACAACCGCTCATGGATCAGCCATGACCTTGGCGACCTTCTCGAACGCTACCTCGGGCCGAAATTCATGGACAACCCCGAGGACAGGGATATTTGGGAAAACGTCGATGAGATACCCGACGGAGAAATATGGCGCACCCACCAGAGCAGGCGCGAAAGGCTCGTGTTTTTCATAAGAAAGCGCCTCAGGGAGCAGCTCAAGCGCCAGGGAGCGGGCTCGGTCGCTGTGAAGATGGCCGAGGAGGTGCTGAGCCCGGATTGTCTCACGGTAGGCTTTGCCAGGCGCTTTGCCTCGTACAAGCGCGCTAACCTGATCCTGAAGGACACCGAGCGGCTGAAGAGCTTTCTGTGCGATAATGATCGGCCTATGCAGCTGATATTTGCCGGTAAGGCCCACCCCGCAGACACAGAGGGCAAGGAGCTGATAAAGTCAATCGTGCACTTTGGCCGCCGACCGGATCTGCGCAACAGGGTGGTCTTTATCGAGGACTATGACATAAATGTCGCCCGCTACCTGCTTCAGGGGGTCGACGTCTGGCTGAACACCCCCGTACGCCCGATGGAGGCGTCAGGTACTTCCGGCATGAAGGCAGCCGCCAACTGCGTCTTGAACCTGAGCGTCCTTGACGGATGGTGGGACGAGGGCTACCACCAATCTGCAGGCTGGTCGCTTGGCGGCGGGCAGGATATCGAGGACGAGTCGGAGCGCGACAGGGTGGAGAGTGAGGCACTCTACAACATCCTTCAACATGAGGTGCTGCCGCTCTTCTACGATCGGGACCGCACCGGCATACCCCGCGAATGGGTCCGGATGATGAAGTCCTGCCTCAAGAAACTCGCCTGGACCTTCAGCTCAAACAGGATGGTGCGCGAGTACACCGAGCGCGCATACCTCGGCGCACATAAGGCTGCAGGCACGCTTGCCGCGAATGATTTTGCCAAGACCCGCGAGCTGGCCGCATGGCGCGAGCACATCGCTGAGCACTGGCCACATCTGCGTCTCTCTTCTGAAAAGGTCTCTCAGATCGACAACGTCAAGGTGCACGACCATATACCGATCAAGGTCAAGGCAGGCTTGGGTGAGCTGGCCGTCAGCGATGTCCAGTTGCAGGTCGTTTATGGACTGATCGACCGCCACGGCCAGATCGCCGAGCCGAAGGTGCTTGCCATGCAGCCGGGCGTCAAAGAGGACGGGCAGGTGGAGTACTCTGCAGAGATCGTCTGCACGCAGAGCGGGCGCTACGGATTCGCCGTCAGGGCGGTGCCGAAGCCGGACGGATACTCGCTTTTCCATGCGCCCCACCTCGTGACATGGGCCCTCTGAAAATATGCACCGGCACGCAGCCTGATCCAGTCGGACATGCGCAGAGCTTCAGCTTGCGATCACCAGGTCTGAAAATGTCGGACCGGCCTTTGGATTGTGCCCGGCGAGAAGATGGCGGTATGGCAAGGCGCAAATGGCCCCTGTAGAGGCTGCATGCAACCCGGAATAGCCTCTGGAAGTAACGCATCGAAGCCTCATCTTTGACGGCTGAGGCTTGAGAATGTGCTTTATCGGTACAGGATAAGGACTTTGCACACTTCTCTGTCGGCGGACTCACACTCTCGAAGGGGCCTGGCCGCTTCAGATGGTATCTGCCTCGGGGAGTCTGCACACACTCTCGAGCGTGCTGCAAATGGTCTCGATGTTTTCCAGGGGCACATCCGGCTCGATCTCGGCGTAAAGCATAAGCCCCCCTTCTTTCATGTAAAGCGCCTCGAATGCCCCCTCGATGTGGTCCTCGATCTCGCGGGGGGTCGCAAAGGGGAAGAGCTGGCGATCGAGGTCCAGCTTTATGGCGACCTTGCCCCTGGCCTGCTCGACGAGGCCGGACAGGCCGTTGGCGCGCACCTGCGGATTCAACATGCGTACACCTGTATCGATGAGGTCATCGATTATCTCAAGGATATGGCCGTCGGTATGCAAAAACACCGGCACCCCCCTGTCGCGGCATGGGCCGAAGATGGCCTCGTAAGACGGCTTGATGAACTTGCGCCACATCTGCGGGCTCATCGGGAGGGCGTGCTGCATGCCGAGGTCTTCGCCACAGGCGACGCACTCCACGCCCATCTCAAGAAACCTGGCAAGAACGGCGACGTTGTAATTTTCAACTATGGCGATCAGCTCGTCGAGACGGCTGTCGCCGGATGCCATATCAAGCATGAGGCCTTCAAAGCCCCTGAGAAACATAAGACGCATGTAAAAGAAGCCGTGCGGCAGGCCGCTGCCCATGGCGACCTCACCCCTGCAGCGTGCGGCATCGATGCTGCGCTTTGCTGACTGCCAGTCGCGTGGCCCGAAGAGGTCGTCTGTGAAGGGATCGGGCGGGCGCCATGATTTGAAATCTGCCCAGTCGGCAAGTGGTTCGCGCACCACGATGCTGTCGAGCCCGCGCTGGATATTGCGCCACACGCTTCCCCAGCAGTCGGTGTGCAGACCCTCCTCGTACAGCGGCCCCGGAATCTCATCGAAGTCCTTCGAACCCTTTCGGTAGCCGGGAAAGAGCCTCCCGTGCCTCAGTACGATCTTTTCGATGTCTTCGCGGTATTTCATCCACGCGGCAGGCATGATCCCCACCTCCGCGGGAACCCATCCGGGCCGGTCAAACTGAATGATCTTGAGCAGGTTTACGGTGCGCGAGTTCTTCCCGCTGGAGGATATCATCGAGCTATATCTCCCATGCTTCATTGTTTCAGAGAGCCTGAAAGCGGCGAGTTTACGCGTGTCCGCGCGCTCTGCAAAGAAAAAACGGCCGGCTGTGCCGGCCGTCTTCACGCAGTAAATGGGGTGAGCGAGGGGATTCGAACCCCCGGCCTCCAGGGCCACAACCTGGCGCTCTAACCTTCTGAGCTACGCCCACCACCTCTGAGACATTATACACCGGGGCATTCCGCAGACAAGCCTTGAAGACAACGGCGCTCGCAGGGCGTCGCCCGCCGGCTTGCCCGCCGGCAAAGCGGCCACGCAAAGCGTCGCGGTCTCAGGAGGACTCCCGCATCTCTATAAGCCCTTCAGCGGCCAGAAAATCAAACTCCTCGACGAGAGCCGTCAGGTCGCGTGTGAGCTCGCCGCCCGCGAGCTTGAGCACTTCATCCAGCGTGCGCCTGCCGTCGCACCAGAAGAGTGCTGCCGTTACGGCCTCGTCCCAGCGCATGTCGGGGTGCCTGGAAAGCTTTTCGGCATCCACCGAGTCATATGCCATCGTACCGATGTACTTGCGGATCGGCACGAGCCTCTCGGCACGAGAGACAAGGCGCCGACTGCGCACGCTCATAGCCGGGCCCTCAAGGCCAACACCACAGCCACAGAGTATCTTTTCGAGCAGGGCGACACTTTTCGCCCCCGCATCAATCAATTCTCCAGCCATCTCGGCCAGCTCTCCAGCGATGCTGTGCACCTGCCTGTGTGTCAGCATTGAGCGGACGGACTCCACCTCGGCGGCGCCGACTTGCGCACGATAAAGCACCCCTTGCTGCGCCGCCGGAAAGTCCGGCTGTGCCGATGTGCACTGCTCGAGAGCACGTGCAGTCGCCGCGGCGAGCCTGGACTTTGCACGTGCTGCCGCCAATCCCCCAAAGTAGAGGGCGTGCAGGGAGCCGGCGTCTGCAATGACGTAGAGATAGGATGCCGCGAATTGCGCCACCTTTTCCAGCGCGTCCACATCTACCTTCTCCGGTGTATCACCGGTGGTGTGCCAGTAGAGATCAGAGGGAAACGCCGTCAGCAGCATCGTCGGCGGGCCTATCATCGGATCGGCCACTACGTTGTCGGTAGTGACGTAGGGGAGCATCTTCCAATGGTGGGTCGGCCGCCACGGTGTAAAAATCCACTCTGCGAGCCTCTCGGAAAATGCGCTTGTAAATGATGCATTCGCGTCGGGAGGATGGTGTACGCCCAGGCCTGCGCGGCAGAGGTCCTGCCTGTGAGCCACGCTGTCGACGCATAGCGCGGCAAGGGTGGACCTCATGCGATCGGCGTGCTTTTCGCAGTATGCAAAGGTGCTGTAGCACTCCGATACCGCCAGAAACCGTATGCTTCGTTGCGGCCGCGGCAGCTCACCGGCGGCTATGAGCTTCGAAAGGACGCGCGCCGCCTCCAGCATTACTGCCACACCTGATGAATTGTCATTTGCCCCCTGCTCGAAGGCGTGCCCGAGGATCAGCACTTCTTCGTCGGGCGTGGCACCCCGGATCACCGCCGTAGCCGTCGGGATGGACCCTTCATAGAGCGATGTGTCCACGACCGCTCGCACCCTCACGCGACCGTGTGCTCGAATGAGCTCTCGAAGCCAGGCTCCCTTGCGCGGGCTGATGTTAAAGCCGAATATGCGTGAGTCGCCGGCATGCAGCCCCCAGCCGCCCGGGTTGTCGCTCCAGGCATTCATCCAGAAATTCTCATCCTGAAGCTCCGGCGGATGCGGGACAAAGTCACTCACCACGCCGAGGGCACCTCTTGCAGACGCCTGCCCTTTCATGAAGACGGGCCTTGTACTTGTGAAGACTATCCTGCCTTTGACATCGCGGCGCGCGTATGAACGGCTCCGGTCAGCGTCTTCTATCCACACAAGATCCGCCACGACACCCTCTTCGGGCGTCGGGCCGCTCCACATGGCAAGTGACGAGGGCGTCTCCCTGTAGCGCGCTATCACTGTGCCAGCAAGATGGACTGGCTCTTCGATCGTGAGCACAGCGTCTCTTGCATCCCATGCCAGCGGCATGGTCCATGAGCCCGCCTTTGAGCGACCGTCAGCGGCAAAGCTCTCCACCTCCACCTGCTCGAGCCCACAATGCTGCCAGCGCGCGGCGATGTGGGCGGCGCTCTCAGCGAACGCGCTGAATGTAAACCACCTGTCTATTTCGTGGACTGCCTTGAGCTCCTGAAACGCCAGTCGCCCCGACACCTCGGCGCCTATCCTCTCGACTACATCCCTGAACATAGGTATCCTCCTCCCAGAGACTTGCCAGCCGCGTGCGCATATTATAGGAAGACACGCCTGCCTCCAAGGGAAATCCGGCAAGGCAAGCCCAGCATGCATAAGGGCGAAGCGTAAGATTCAATGCCGCAGTGAACTGACAAACCTCTCTGCAAAAATGTGCAGAAGACATACGCCCCGATCAGCCGAAAACGTTATTCTGAGGATTGCGTGCAATTGAGGAAAGCTTCTTGCCATACAGAAAAGCATCGACAGCCGCTATTGTGGCGCCGTGCTTCGTAAACGGCCTGCACCTTGTGCGCGAGCTTGCACGAAAAGGGGCCTACACGGTCGCAGCCGACTGCAATCCGACCAGCATAGCATTTCGATCACGCTATGCCAGGGAATGCGTTGTCCTGCCCGATCCCCGCAAGGAAGAAGGCGCCCTCGCCGATCTTCTCCTGAAAAGACGCGACCTTTACGGCGGCCTCGTAGTGCCCTCGGATGACGCATACCTGCGTGAGGTTCACAGCCACTGGGATGAGCTATCGCGTCATTACAGGCTGGCCGTCTCTCCCGGCAAGTCCACGGCTATAGCTCTCGACAAGGACCGCGCGTACCAGGCCGCCGCTGAGGCGGGACTCTTGTGCCCGCAGACCATAGAGATCGAGAGCGCCGCCGACTTGCCGTCGGCTATCGGGCAAACAGGGCTGCCGGCGATATTGCGGGCAGCCTTTTCGCTCGATTTTGTCAAGGATTTTGCCTGCAAGAGCTTTTTCGTCACCAGCCTCGACGAGGCGAAGGCACGCCTCGATCAGGCCCTCGCCTCGGGACACAGGATGCTCCTGCAGGAGGTGGTACCGGGTCCTGACAGACTTATTGTAAGCTGTCGCGGCTACGCGTACGATTCGGGCGAGCTCTCGCCCATGGTGTGCAGCTCCAAGAGGCTTCAGTACCCGCCCCTTTTCGGTATCAGCAACATCAACGAATCTATTTTCCTCCCTGAAATAGCACAGATGACGACCAGGCTGCTCAAACACTTGGGTGTGAGGGGCACGATCTTCAGCAATGAGTTCAAGTACGACCGCCGCACCGGCGCTTTCAAGTTTATCGAGCTGAACTGCCGGTCAGTTTTATCTACGGGCTTTGCTAAATACAGCGGCGTAGACCTTGTCGAGCACCTCTGGCGCGACAAGATGGGCCTGCCACCGCCCGTATCCCGATTGAGGCTTCACAGGCGCTGGACATATATCAAGGACGCGCTTCTGCGACACCGGGGTTATCCGCAGCACCGTCTCAGTGCGCGTGAATACTGGCGGCTCTACAGGCCGCCCATCGGCCTGGCGCTCTTTGATGCGCGCGACCTGCGGCCATTTCTCCTGGACATAAAGCCGCTGATTTTTCGCAGACTGAAGCTGTAAGGCATGCGCTCATCCTGAG
>SLPQ01000100.1 GCA_007131925.1 Candidatus Brocadiia bacterium
ACCGTCTATACGCAGTGGGGAGCCGACGTCGTCGCCGTCTCGGCGGACTGGACGCAAGCATCAGACCAGGTCGAGGGCGATGAACACGGCCGCCAGGTAGCGGATTTTCGCCATTCGCCATGGGCCGCCTTGCGCGCAGCCCTCGAGGACTGCGCGAGTTTCGATCGCCTGGACGACGCCGATGCGGAGGCGCAGATCGACGCCGCCATGAGCCTGGCGACGCACGCAGGCCGCTACATCGCAGAGTATCACGAAAGGGCTTAACCGCCCGCAAGGGCAAGGAGAGAGACATGAAAACCCTCGACGACCTTATCACGCGCGAGGATATCGCGCAGGCGCGCGCGCATAGGGCCTGCGAGCCCGCGATTGACTTCGCCGAGGCTGGGCTCGGCACGGTGCGGTGGCGCGATTTAAAACCTGAGTGGCTGGGCTGGTGCGCCTGGGCCGCCGCCAGGCGCGGCGACTATGCGCAGGCCGAGACGTGGTTGGCCGTGTGCGATGACCGCCCGCGCTGGGCGGCCGCGTGCGCCGAGGCAGCCGCCTTGCGCGGCGACTACAAGGAGGCCCGGCGGCTCGTGGCTGAGTGCGCCGATCCTGGCGATACGCGGGGCTGGTGCGCCTATGCCGCCGCCGGCCGCGGCGACTACGAGGCTGCCGGGCGGCTCGTGGCTGAGTGCGCCGATCCCGGCTATTGGGCGGGCTGGTGCGCCGTTGCCGCCGCCAGGCGCGGCGACTACGAGGCTGCCGGGCGCTTCCGGGAGACGGCATGATGGATTTGCTCTCTCTCTCCCGCTGATGGGGGGGCCGGGCGTACCGACCCCCCTGTTGGTTAGGCGGTTGACAAGGTAAGGCACGGCATGGCAGGCGGGCATGACGGAACCTTTGACACAGACAGGAGGTGAACATGTTCACACTGCAACGCTGGTGGCGGGCGCTCAGGGCACGCAGGACATGGCGGGAACTACGCAACGCAGAACACGAGGCGGAACGAACCGTCGCGCGCATGAACGAGATAATAGATGAGTGCGCGCAGCTCTGCGAAATGATGCGCCTCGACAATCAGGGCCCGGAGGAATTCCTACCAGACAGCACGCTCAAACACCTCGGCGTGCCCACCGCAGACGACCTCAATAAACAGATCGAAAGGAGTTGACAATGAGTAAACACCTCTCATCATACGCCCCGAAAGCGCCGGTCAAAACGCGCGGCAACCTGCAGGCGCTGCTCCACGGACAGAGGGAATCGCTCGCGGCGGCGCTGCCAAAACACATCAGAGTCGAGCACCTCATCAAATGCGCGCTGCTCGCGATGACCAAACAGCCCGCACTGCTCCAATGCTCACAGGAGAGCGTCCTGAAGGCTGTCATGGACGCGGCAATGCTCGGATTGGACTGCAGCGGCACGCTTGGCAGCGCATGGATTGTGCCGTATGGGCAAACGGCACAACTCATCCCCGGATATCGGGGACTCATCGACCTTGCCCGGCGCTCAGGACACATAAGCCGCATCGAGGCCAATGTAGTCTATGCGCAGGACGAGTTCCGGGTGTCGTTCGGGCTGAACCCCGAACTGGTTCACAGGCCGTACTTCGGCCCCGACAGGCGCACGGATGCAGAGGATATCGTCTGCGTCTACGGCCTGGCGGAGCTCGTCGGCGGCACGCCGCAAATCGAGGTGATGGCGGCCTCGCAAATCGAATCAATACGCCAGCGCTCGAAAGCCGGCGATAGCGGCCCCTGGGTTACCGATTATTCAGAGATGGCCCGTAAAACCGTTGTGCGCCGACTCTGCAAATATCTGCCGCTCTCAACAGAGCTTGCGACGGCTATCGCGCTCGCGGACGAGGCAGAGGCGTTTGAAGCGCCATCGCAGGCATTGGCAGCGACGGCGGGCCGGCAATCATTCGCCCAGGATGCCACGCCGGAGATGAATGATTTCGAGCCGGACAATATCGAGCCGGAGAGGGACCCGGAGCCGCATGTCGACGACCTGGGCATCTTTGAGCCAGAGACCAGAAAGGGGCCATGATGCGGATGCGAAGCTTTTTCGACCGCGCGGGCGTCCGCGCTAACACCTCGGCAGTGTGGGCCGTGCTCGGCGTAGCCGGGCTTGCCATCGCGGTGGGCGTGGCGGTGGCGATACTCCAGATGATGGGGAGGTGAGACCGATATGAAATCAACATACACCGGGCGGCCGACACGCACGGTTATTCGACTCGCGTACGACCGCGGCTATATCGCTGGATATGCTCAGGCGCTGAAAGATATGCAGGAGGCCCGCCGCAGGACGAAAGGGGTGCGAAATGAATAAATGGGAGAAGCGCGATACAAGCCTCGCCGCCTATATTGATGCGCACGAGAACGACGATGAATGGCGTAGTCGAATGTGGGCGGAAATGCTGGACTGGTGGAAAGACGAAGTTGGTGAGGATGATGCCGATTATCTGGAATGGAAGCGTGATGTCGAGCGGGAGAATGAGGCCGGCCCGCCGCAGGACGAAAAGGATTTTATGTGAGAGGGGTGCGCAATGCATAACAACACGAATCCGACATGCAAGGAGATCGTCGAAGACTGGCTGCGCAAAAACGGCTATGACGGCCTGTGGCAGGATACCGAAGAGGGCTGCGGGTGCGGCCTGGATGACCTCGCACCATGCGGGGAAGTTAACATGGAGGACTGCCGCGCGGGATACAAGAGCGCCAAGGGCATAGGGCCACGAAGGGAGGATGAATGATGATGCCCGACAACAAACTTCGCATAACAGCTGAATATAAGGGCGAACGATTCGAAGGTGAGCTAACAGCAACAGAACCCACACCTGATCCGGAGTCTGTGCCGATCCGGTTTACGGCCTGGGATCAGCTATTCACGAACTGGCGCGACCACAACGACATCGAAGAGAAGCTGCGGTTCTGCTCACAGCATAAAATGGACCTGCAGGTATTCATGGATCAGGGCAACGTGTGGTCTACGGTCACGACAGGGCATGCCGGCATGGGCCTTGTGCGGCTGGTCAGCCATGCTCGCGCGCTGGGCGTCGATATCGACGTGCGTATGGACACGCGCACTATGCCATTAGATGCTTTCGAGGCGCTCGTCGAGACCTGCGCGGCGGAGGATGCCTTTCCCAGGACGTTTGTCGCTGACAGCGAATGGCCCCAGGAGCAGGATTACTACCACCCGTATCGAGAGATAATCGGCGCGGTTTCCCGAAAGAATCTGCCGTCAGTGATCTCGCTGTCCTCTTCGGCATTTCCAGAGCGTCGAGACGCAGAATACACTACTGGAGATATGATAAATGCGAGTGGGCCTTCCCGCATCTGGTTTCGCGCGTCTGGTGGAGACGGGGGAGCAACAAGGCGGACGCTTGGCATACCCGCATTTATCGCACGTCTTGAGCGATGCTACCGCTATCGTTATTTTACTCACGCCCCGCCGCTATATATGGGTGCACAGCGGTGGAATCGCACCACGGGAAAACCAGAAACAATCGAAAACATTGCTAAAGGATTAGCTGTCGGTCTCCTCGGCGCAGGGCAGTATTTCACCGGTGGCCTGCACTGGGGAGAGACTGATCTTCGCCGTAACGGATACGGCGAGCTCTACGGATTTGACCAGATACGCGAGGCGTATGACGAGGTGTTGCGTATCTATGCGCCGTATCGCGACAAAGAGCCGGCACAGCCGGAGCTTCTCGTGATTCGTGACCCCGCATCGCGCCTGCGTGGTGCGCAGCTTCTCGCCTTTTATCACATGGTGGCAAGGTCTGGCGTCCTATACGATGTGGTCAGCCCGATGTGGTATACGGCCGAGCACTTGCGGCATAAAAGCCGTGAGTACAGGGCCGTCCTGGTCGAGGGGTGGACAGAGGATTTGATAGAGCGGTGGGAAGCGGCGTATGGGTACATTCTCTATGATGCCTTGGCGGGAATGTCTGTCATTGCGCCAGAGCGCGACAAGAACGAGAGCTTTGCGGATACCCCCGACCACATCCTCCCGTCTGGCCGCATAGGCGAGCGGCATCCCACTTTCGCGTTCGCCCACGAGGGCGATGAATATTGGCAGAACATGGACAGGATTCTCTTCGGACTCTCCGACATTCTGTCTTCTCTGGGGCTGAGACGCATATTATGCCCCTCGTGGGCTGTGCAGCGCTACACAGATGGGACAGCGCTATACGTGCCCGCCCGCGAAGGCAAGGCCGCGCTGAAGGGGGGTGTGAGATGAGTGACTACTCTGGAGGAGTGGATGTGATGCAGATTATACAGGGCGATTGCCTTGAGGTTATGCACAGCATGGAGGCAGACAGCGTGGACGCCGTGGTCACCGACCCG
>SLPQ01000178.1 GCA_007131925.1 Candidatus Brocadiia bacterium
CGGCGGGCGCGCGAACTACGCCTTTGCCCTTTCCGAGAGGACCGTCCGCCTCTACGTACCGCCCATGTACAGGGATTATGTGGATCGTTTTGCCGATATGATACGCGCGATAAGGGGTGTGTACTATTACGGTGCGCCATCGGAGTCGCAGATGAATACCTACCTGCGGGCACTGGAAGGGGGCAGTCCCCGGGAGAAGTACCGTGCCTCCGTGGAGCTTGAGGCGATCGGCCAGCCGGCCATCGGCTACCTCGAAGGGGCTTCCGGGGATGGCTGGACGCTGCTTTATTCGGGCCAGGCACTTGCCTATCTCAACAGCGATCTTGGACGCAGTCGCATCATCGAGGCTGCTGATTCGCCGAATGAGGAGGTGCGCTTTGAGGCGGTGAAGTTCATGGCCAATCTTTCCGGCAGAAGCGTCATACAGGCACTTAGGGAAAAGGTGAACGACCCTTCTGACCGAATATCTCTTGAGGCTGTCGCTGGTCTTGTCCGCCAGGGCCGGGATTATGCGACAAGACTGCGCATGCCGGCATATGATATCGTCGCCCTGAGGGCTGTGGAGCCCGGGCTTATCGTAAAGACTGACGGGCGCCCCATGGTCGTAGTGACCGGCACCGGCGCACGCCTTGAGGGCACAGTGCAGGCCCGCGTAGGCGGCTTTGGGCTGGGCAGCACCGGTCGGGAGCATGTAGGCATCATCAGCTCTCGCAGAGGCGAGCCACAGACTCAGATTGTCGAGGCGACAGTGGACAACGTCGTTGCAGCACTGGCGATGCAAGAGATCTCCTTCGGCGATCTCGTGCGGCTCTTTGAGGTGCTGGAGGATGAGGGAAACGTACCGTTTCGTATCAACTGGATTGATTAGCATGCGAGGGGGAGTGGATGCAGCTGAGGAAAGTGGAGCTGGTCGGCTTCAAGTCTTTCGTCGAGCGCACCGAGCTGTCCTTCGACGGGGGGATAACCGCCATTGTCGGCCCCAACGGCTGCGGCAAGTCAAACATAGTGGACGCCGTGCGATGGGTGCTGGGCGAGCAGAGTGCCAAGAGCCTGCGCGCAGAGGGCATGGGCGACTGCATTTTCGCCGGGACCTCCACGCGCAAGCCCCTGGGCTTTGCAGAAGTGACGCTCCTCTTTGATAACAGCGAGCGCCTGGTTGACCTCGAGTACGATGAAGTAGCTCTTACCCGCAGAGTATACGGTTCGGGCGAGGGTCAGTATTTCATCAACGGGCGCCCCTCGAGACTGCGGGATATTCGCGAGCTCATGATGGGATCCGGCGTCGGGACGACTGCCTACTCGATCATCGAGCAGGGCGAGATCGGTCGGATCATTTCAAGCGACCCCAGGGAGCTTCGCGCCGTATTTGATGAAGCTGCGGGGATATCGCTCTACAAAGCGCGCCTCAAGACCGCCTCCGGCAAGCTCGAGCGGGTAAACCAGAACCTGCTGCGCGTAGGCGACATACTTGCCGAGGTCGAAAAGCGCCTGCGCAGTGTAAAGTACCAGGCGGCCAAGGCCCGGCGATTTCGCGAAATGACAGAGCGACTCAGGCAGCTGCGCCTCGTCCGCTCTCGTCATGACTTTCAGGAGCTCTCATCCAGGCGCGACCTTGTCGAGGGCCGGCTTCGCGATGCACGCGCTGAGGTTGCCGGCCTCGACAGCCGGCTTGGCGCCATGGAGTCGGACAGCGACAGGGCCAATGAACGGCTCATGACCGTTGAGGAGGAGATCGAGCGGGTCGCGGCCGACCACAAGCGCCTTGAAAAGGAAATCGACGATCTGGGCTTTACTATGGAGCTCGCGCGCGAAAGGATTGCCCACCACCGGTCAAACCGCGCCCGTCTCGAATCGGTCCTTGCAGCAGGCACGGCCGAGCTCGAAGAGGCTGAGAAACGCGTGGCAGGCCTCGAAAAGCGCAAGCATTCAATCGAAAGGCGCACCGAGCGCCTTAGCCTTGCAGCTGAGAGGCTTGAAGAGGAGGAAAAAGAGCTCAGCCGCCGTGAGGGGGAGCTCTCACGGCGCATCGGAGCGCTCGAAGCCGAGGCGGTCGAGTCTTTGAGGGCCGCAGCCGGTCTCAACAACCGGCTCTGGGAGATAACCGCCGAAGAGCGCGCCGCCCACAGGCGAGCCGAGCGTGCAGGCTCACGGCGCGAGGAGCTTGACCGGCTCGTGCTGGAGATGGAAAAGAAGGCCGCCGCCCTGCAGGCATCGCGCGGTGATCACGAAAAGGCCATCCAGCGGCGACGACTGGAGCTTGAAGGGGTCGAGAGCTTAAGAGCTGCCTCTATCACGACACGTGAGGATATAGACAGGTCGATCTCGCAGGCAGCCGGCAGACTGCGCGCGGTGGAATCAAGGCGCGAGCTGCTCGAGGACCTGCACAAGCGCCGTGAGGGCGTCAGCGAGGCGGCCCAGAGTCTACTCGATCGCGGCATGACCGGCACACTTGGGCTGGTCGCGGATCTTATAGAGGTGCCTCGTCATCTCGCCGTGCCGGTCGAGAAGCTGCTGGGCGAAAACGCAGCCGGGGTCGTGGTTGAAAGTACAGCCGACGCGCTGGATGCCGCCGAACACCTAAGCACAATGGGCTCCGCCCGTGTGCGCATTATCTCTCTTGAGAGGGCGCGTGCCGTCGACCGCCGCCGCAGGTGCGAGTCACTCACGGCCGTTGCAGACCATGTGGGCTGCAGGCAGGACTGTCATGGCATCGTGGAAGCGCTACTGGGCGACTGCTTTCTCGCCGACGATTTGCAGCACGCGCTCTCGGTAAACGGCCACGCATCGGATCTGCGCGTAGCGACCCCCCGGGGAGACATCCTCGAGAGGGATGCATGCATCTCGACCGGGGGCTGCGAGGCAGCCGGTGGGCTGATTTGGAGGCGCACTGAGATCGAGCGGCTTGCCGCAGAGGAAAACGAGCTGCGCTCACAGCTCGAGCTGCTGCAGCGCCGGCGCGACGAGCTTGCCGGACAAATAGCACAGCTTGATGAGCGCAGGGCCGTCACCGGTAAGGCCCTCTCAGAGGACACCGCTGCCATGGCCGGGATAGAGGCTGCCGTTTCAAATCTCGAGTCCCGCATCAGCGATGCGCGCCGGGAGATGGATGTCCTCGAGTCTGAGTCGCGCGAGGTCACCCAGGAGCTTAGCGAGCTTGCCTCAGAGAGACAGGATGTTGCGGATAAGATCACGTGCGTCCAGTCCCGGGGCGCCGAGGTCGAATCACAGGCTGCCGACTCGAAGCGCGAGCGCCTGGAGGTTACAGGTCGACTGGAGAAGATCCGCGCCCGTCATACGCGGCTTAAAGTGGTGCTGGCCAGCGCCATGGAAAAGCAATCCCACCTGTCGCGGCGGTTTTCGCAGGCTGCTTCACAGCTTTGCGTGAAGGTGGACTCTCTCAAGGCCGCGCGCGCCGAGATCGCCGAGGCGCAAGACCTCGCCTCGCGCGAAGCAGAGAGGATCGAAGACGCCCGGCGGCGTCTGGATGCGGCCGGCTGCGAGGTCAATGCAGCGCGCGTGGTCCTTGCCGCGCGTGCAAATGAGAGCACCGGACTGCGCGCAGAGATATCGCGACTCTCGCCCTCTCAGAAGGCGTTGCGCGCAAGGCTGGAGGAGGCGCGCACGGCCCTCTCGGAGCTGTCGGTGGAGGAGAGAGAGGTGTCTGTAAGGCTCTCGGATGTCATCTCGAGGGCCCGGGACGAGCTGGGGGTCACGCCGGAGGAGCTAGCCGAGGATGTTGGCGAGGTCGAAGACGCGGACGCGATCGCCGAGGAGGTCACCCTGCTTGCGGGCAAACTGTCCTCGATGGGTGCTGTAAACATGGAGGCTCTGGATGAGCTCGATGAGCTCGAGACGCGCCATGCCTTCCTCTCAGGCCAGCGTGACGATCTACACGAGGCCAGCGAATCCCTCCAGAAAGTCATCGCCCGAACGAGGGCTAAGAGCCGCAAGATGTTCATGGAAAGTTTCGAGGCGGTAAGGGAGCATTTCTCACGGATATTCAGGAGGATATTCGCAGGAGGAAAGGCCGACTGCGTGCTGCTCGATCCGGAGGACGTCCTCGAAAGCCGCATACAGGTCATGGCCAAGCCGCCCGGCAAGGAGCTCTCTCAGCTGAGCCTGCTCTCCGGCGGCGAAAAGGCCATGACGGCCGTCTCGCTGCTTTTTGCCATGTTTTCGACCCGCAGGAGCCCTTTTCTCATCCTGGACGAGGTGGACGCTCCGATGGATGAGAGCAACATCGGCCGCTTCATAGACCTGATGCGGGACTTCCTGCCGGCTTCGCAGTTTA
>SLPQ01000161.1 GCA_007131925.1 Candidatus Brocadiia bacterium
GCATCCCTTGACGGCCTGCCGCGCAAGTCCGAGCCGCTCTCTTCCCTTGCGCGCTTTGTTGCTGAAGTGGAGGAATAAGTGACAGAGCGTGCCAGACTCCCAAGGGATGAAGACGAGTTTCGCAGGCGCCTGAAGAGCCTGGGCTACCTGGAAAATCCGCTCGAAAAGTTCTTCATCGGCAGCGCACACGGGCGCAGCGGAGTTCTATTTGCAAACCTCAAGGTCGCCTTTAAGGTCGGCCTTCTTGGTGGAGTGTTTCTTGGCGTGGTCACCGCAGCGGCTCTCTCAGTGGATGCCCCGCCGGGCCGGGGCGGACTGCAAAGCCTGGTTGTGCTGGCGGGCTGTTTCGCCATCATATTCACTGGACTTTTCACCGCGCTGGAGCTGGTGATATGCCTTGCGGTGACGCTTATCGGGCGCGTCTTCCGGCGTGTCTACACCCGCACAGAGATGATAGCGTTTTACAGCGGTGTCTTCGCAGCGCTGGTGGTGCTGCTGTACGGGACGCTCTGGTGGTGGGCGCGCAGCGCCCAGGCGGATCTGCTGTCGGTGCGCTCGGCGGCGGCGTTTGTGGTGATTGCAGTCGCGGCCGCCGCGGTCGCCTGGCTGACCCGCATGGCTGTGACGGCCCTTCTTGCGCTCTTGGGAGGGGCCGAGCTCACAGCTCACGGCAAGGGGCGCGCGACGCGGCTGTACTTTGCGGTGCTGGTGTTCGGCGTACTGATCTTTGCAGGATTCAGGCTGGCCGGCGCCGAGAGGCCGCCGGTTGAGCCGTCGGACTTTACGGTGCACCGCACGGGTCTGTCTGTGACGCTGATCGCCCTGGATGGTGCAAGCCTGTCCTTCTTCCAGCATCTTACTGCCGGCTCAGACCTGCCGAACCTGGCCGCCTTCGCCGATGAGGGCGGCCTTGTGCCCATGGAGCCGCCGGAGCTTCATGTGAACCCCTCGGTCTGGACGAGCGTTGCTACCGGGGTGGGTCCGAAAAAGCACGGTGTGACCGCGTACAGCGCGCAGGAAATCCCCGGGCTTGGCTTTTACGTAAAAGAGAGGCCGGGCTGGGGCTTCTACGATGCGCTGCTCGGGGCGCTGCCGATGGTGGGTCTTTCGCGCCGCGCGCCGCTCGAGCGCCGAAGCGTGGCCTACCCGCATCTCTGGGACATGATCGCCGGTAAGGGCGAGCTTTCAGGTGTGGTAAACTGGTGGGGCACGTGGCCAGCCGAAAACTTCCATGGCTTTCTGGTCACCGACCGGATGTATCCGAAGCTGGTAGCCGCGCGGCTTGCGGGCCGGGAGCCTGCCTTTGAAAGGGAGATACATCCTCGCTCTCTCTTTGACGACCTTGCAGACTATCCGCTCGATAAGGCGCGCCTGGCGGATGACCCGGCGGCCTCCGCAATGGACATCGACCGATTTGCCGTGAGCGCTCTGCTGACCGGTGAGCTCGATTACCGGAGCCTGGCGCTTACAGCGCTGTACCTGCCGGGGCTGGACATATATGCCAACGTGCTCGAAAGCGCACTGCCCGAGGGCGCGACAATGTCTGAGAGGGCCCGGGCTGCAGAGGCGGCAGCCGATTACTGGCGATTTCTCGACAGGCTGCTCGAGCCGGTGCTTGCCAAGCGAGGTCCCCGTCACGTGGTCGTTCTGGTGGCGGACCCAGGAATGCTCAAGGGCCACGAACGGCGCAGCGGCCGGCGCCGCGAGGAGGGGTTTGCGATCTTTGCGGGAGGCCCGGTGCGAAGGGGCGCGCGCGCGGAGCCACTCGGCCTTGTTGACATAGCCCCGGCGACGCTGTACCTTTTGGGATTTCCCGTTTCTGCAGAAATGGACGGCGATGTGCCTATGGAGCTCTTCAGCGGGGAATTCACAGCAGCCAACCCCGTCAGGACCATGGCAACCTATGGACGTGTAAAGCTCTTGCCGGGCGGGGACTACTCCATTGACAGCGAACTGGTGGAGAGGCTCAGAAGCCTTGGCTACCTGTGAAAAAGGGATCGTGACCGCCTCAGAAGGGGATGACACATGGACGGACTGCCCCCCGACGCGTGGGCGCTCATGCTGTCGGCGGTCTATGTCGGGGCGGTCATCGGCACAAGCGAGCTGCTGCGACGCCTTACGGGCGCGTCTGCGGAGTTTACGCGCAAGTTTGTGCACGTCGGCATAGGCCTGTGGATAATCCCCACGCTCATGCTCTTTGAGACGTGGTACTGGGCGGCGCTGCCACCAGCGGCGGCGGTGTTGATGAACCTTGTCTCGCTGAGACTCAGTCTCATAAAGAGCATCGAGCGCGGCGAGCCGACCGACTATGGCACGGTGCTGTTTGCGCTGGGCTTTCTTGTGTGTATCGTCGTTTTTTTTGAAAGCGCTCACCCGGAGGCGGCCGCGGCGGGGATCATGGTAATGGCCCTTGGCGATGCGGCCGCCGCGATAGTCGGGCGGCGCCTGGGGCGGCACCGTTACCGGCTGTTCGGCGCTGATAAGAGCCTGGAGGGGTCGGCTGCGATGCTGGCCGTCTCATGGCTGGCCGTTTTGGCCACACTGGTTATCTTTGGCGCGAGTCTCACACAGGCCGCATGGACGGCGGCTCTCCTTGCGGTCGTGGGCACCGGCCTGGAGGCGACGGGAAAGCACGGCCTCGACAATCTGACCGTGCCGGTGGTCTCATCCGTGCTGGCTTACCTGGCGCTCGGCTGAGCGCTCAGGCGCAGCCGCGTACTGCAGTGAAAGGTGCACTTTCTAATGAGAGTTTTCGTGACCGGGGCCACCGGGTATCTCGGCGGGGTCCTTGGAAAAGCGCTGATTGCCGCCGGCCACGAGGTGGTCTGCCTTGCGCGCAGCAGCGAGAAGGCTGAGCCGCTCGAGCGGGCCGGTTGCCGAACGGTGCTCGGGGACCTGAGCGACTTTGCCACGGTCGATATCGACCTTGCCGCCTTTGACGCTGTCGTTCACTCGGCGGCCCTGGTGAAGACAAAGGCCGCACCGGCGGAATTCGACCGCGTGAACATCGAGGGTGTCGGTGCGGTCGCCGCTCAGGCGCTCGAAGCAGAGGTGGGAGTCTTTCTCTATACATCGAGCTTCATGGCACTGGGACCCGCCGGTGTTGACGGCCGGCCGCTCGATGAGAGCGCCGTGCACGACCCGCACCATATTCATAATGATTACGAGCGCACGAAGTACCTCGGTCTTCTGGAGTTTGAGAGGTGGGTGGAACGTGGTCTTAAGGGCAGCGCTCTCTTTCCATGCGTGATCTATGGTCCCGGAGAGCTGACCAGCGGCAATATCACAGCCCAGGCAATCGCCGACATCATTCGAGGCCGTCTGTCCGGCATACTTGGAGACGGCGCCCAGAGATGGACATATTCATACGTCGATGACGTGGTGGCTGGGCACCTTGCTGCTCTGGAAAAGGCCCGTCCCGGCCGGCACTACATACTGGGCGGCCAGACTGCTACCATGAATGAGTTTGCCGAAATGGTGGCGAGGCTTGCAGGCGTCGAGGCTCCCAAGAGACATATACCCTATTGGCTGGCCAAGGTCGCTGCGCTTGCCGAGGAGGCTCGAGCCCGCATCAGTGGGGCCGTGCCAAAGCTGACGCGCGAGGTTGTCGAAGTGTATAAGCACCACTGGGCCTACTCGTCTGGGAGGGCCGAGCTCGAGCTCGGGTACAGGACCACGCCGCTGGAGGAGGGCCTCGCGACTACAGTGGCGTGGATCAAAGCGCAGATCGATCAGGGCAGGCTGGCCTGACGCGACGGAGGTGAAGGGGTGAACTGGAGGCTTCTTGCAACGGCCGCTCTCGTCAATGCCGCGCTGGCCCTTCTGGCGCTGGCGGCCGGCGCCGTGAATGTCTCCGGGGTCGTCGGTGGGTTTTTCATCGGGGTTGTCATCCTGTACAGCGGCGGATGGGCCCCGTTCGGGGTGCTGTTGATCTTCTTCCTGATGGGCTCGGCAGCCACCAGGCTGGGCTACAGCAGAAAGGCCGCACTCGGCGTGGCGCAGGAAGGCCGCGGGCGCCGTGGAGCAGGCCATGCCTTCGCCAACTGTGGTGCAAGTGTGGCTGCTTTGGTCTTGTACCGTCTGGCAGATCATCCTGAGGCGGCGGCGGGCTCCTGGGCGCTTGTCGCCTATGCGGCGGCCTTTGCCACGGCCCTTTTCGACACGGTGTCTTCTGAGATAGGCCAGCTCTACGGCAGGCGCCCCTTTCTGGTGACGACGCTTCGGCGGGTGCCCGTCGGCACGGAGGGCGCAGTGTCGGTAGAGGGGACGGC
>SLPQ01000004.1 GCA_007131925.1 Candidatus Brocadiia bacterium
AGATGTCTACGCGAGGCTCTCCCGTGAAATGCCCTCATTGCCGCAACATGCATTCGGCCCCGGGCGCAGGCCACGCGAGCTCCGCGCAGCGCATTACGAGATGCTGCCCTCGGTTGACGAGGCGCGCGCGATATATGGCAGGTCCATGATATGGCTTGTAACGAGTAGATATGAAGGCTTTCCTGCCCCGATACTTGAGGCCATGGCCTGCGGATGCGCTGTCATAAGCACAGACTGTGGCGGCCCGAGAGACATCATACGAGATGGCGAGAACGGATTTCTCGTGCCGGTCGATGATGTCGATGCATTTGTGCGGCTTATAAGAAAGCTCGTGCAGGACGAGCGCCTTCGGCGAAAGATAGCTGCAAACGGCCTGCGTACCGCGGGCGATTTTACCTGGGAAAAGTCGATAGACAAGCTGGAGGAGTGCCTGAAAAAGGCCGTCTCCTTAAGGAAAAGATCCATGACCGATATTCCTAAGGGCTCTGTCTCCGCTGGCGGACGATGACGCTCATTCATCACAGCACCCGCTCGCCAGATACTCATCACCCCTCGCGGCGCCGGCTAAGCGTAGTCCTCATGGGCGTGTCCTTTTCGACCGGAAATCTTGGCGTAAGCGCCCTGGCAGACGGGGCGATAAGCGGCATACTCGAGAGTGCGCCTCACGCTGCCGTCACGATAATGGGCGAGGGCGACAGTACAGTGACATTCGAGCACGACGGGCGCACCGTCGGCGTGCCTGTCCAGCCCGTCGGATATGGAAAGCGCCTGTGGCGCCCCAACCATCTTATCTACGCTTATGTGACGGGGCTTCTCGCGCGCTGCCTGCCGCGCGGGCGCTGGCGCTCGGGCCTGATGCGCAAAAATCCGCTCCTGAGAGTCCTCGAAGAGTCAGATGTAGTAGGCGACTTCTCCGGCGGAGACAGCTTTTCCGACATTTACGGTCGCAAGCGGGTGATCCTCCAGTGCGTGAAGAAAAGCCTTGTCTTCCTCGCGGACAAAGACCTGGTCCTCCTGCCGCAGACGATAGGGCCATTCACGAGCCGGCTTGGAAGGAAGGTGGCGCGACTTGTCCTGAGGCGGTCGAAAAGGATCTACACGCGCGATGTCGAGGGCCTCGATAGGGCCCGTGAGCTCGCCGGTGATGAGCTGGAGGGGCGGCTCTTTTTCGCGCCTGATGCAGGGATGCTTGTCAGGCCGAGAGAGCCTGAAGATGGCGCTTTTCACGAGACACTTCCGGCCACCGATGGAAAGAGAATACTCGTCGGCATGAATGTAAGCGGCCTCCTTTATACCGGAGGCTATACAGGGAGCAATGATTTCGGCCTGAAGTCGGACTATGGAAAGCTCTGCTCAGAGATCGCAGGCACCCTGCTTGAAGACGATAATGTCTCTCTTGTCCTTGTGCCGCACGTTATCACCTCTGGCGGGTGGAAGTTCGAAGATGACCTCGCTGCATGCGAAAAGGTGCGTGATTCACTGCCCCCCACGCAGCGGGAAAGAACGATCCTGCTGAGCGGTGACCTCACAGTGCGCGAAACAAAGTACGTTATCGGGCGATGCTCATTTTTCATCGGTTCGCGCATGCACGCATGCATCGCCGCCCTCTCGCAAGGTGTCCCGGCGGTGGGTGTCGCGTACAGCCCCAAGTTTCGCGGTGTCTTTGAGACGCTTGAGGTCGAGGGAAACGTGGCTGACCCGCGGGCATCTTCAAAAGAAGAGATAGTCGAGCAGGTCATGGATGCCTTTGTGCGCCGGGGCGAGACGGCAGAGATCCTCAGACGCACCGCCCCCGCCGCTGCGGCGCGCGCGATGTCGGTATTTGAAGACCTGCTCCGGGATGCCTCTGATGACGAGAGATGAGTCCGGCAGCGTGGAGCAGGTCGTCAAGGCTCTTGTATGCTGCGGCTGCGGGGCCTGTGCGGTCATCTGTCCGAGAGGGGCCGTGCGGATCGCAGAGGGAGAGCATTTCAACCGGGCGCACGTAGACGCAGAGCTCTGCGTTGAGTGCGGGCGCTGTCTTGGAGTCTGCCCTGCAGCGGGCGCCATCGCCGGCGAAGAAGGCTGCGCGGCACGCCATACGGAGGGTTTTCCTGAGCATCTCCTTTTGAGCGCGGCCGACGATGAGGTGCGCCGGGACGGTGCCTCCGGAGGGCTGATCACAGCGCTCCTGGCGGACCTCCTCGATAAGGGGATGATCGACGGTGCAGTCGTGGTGCGGCAGGCGGAAGGCCGGCCCCTTTACTGCCGGCCGACACTTGCCGAGAGTGCTGCGGAGATCCTTGCTGCGCGGGGCTCGAGGTATCAGCCTGCCTCGGCGTGTCTTGGGCTTCGTGAGGTGGCTGAGCGGGAGGGCCGCTATGCCTTCGTCGGAAAGGGATGTGAGATCACCGCGCTCAGAAAGCTTCAGGCTGCCGAGCCGCTGTTTGAAGAGCGAATAGTCCTGGCTGTGGGTCTTTTCTGCGCTGCAACCCCCGCGCGAAGCAGCACGAGGGGCTTTCTTGACTCTGTGGGCGTCGACTTGGCGGGGGTGAGTAGCATTGACTACAGGGGGCAGGGCTGGCCCGGCATGTTCAGCGTGATGAATGGGACCCGTGTGATCTACGGGTGCGCCTACAGGCAGGCGTGGGACTTTCTTGCCGGGGGGCCGCGATCACTGGCGTGCCTTCTCTGCGATGACGGGATGGCTCGCGCGTCCGACATCTCCGCGGGAGACCCCTGGGGACTGCCCGGCGGGAGTGAGGCGGGCGGGGGGCTTTCATTTGCTCTTGTAAGGAAAGAGGCGGCCCGGGAGGCTCTCGCGCAAAGTCTTGAGAGTGGTGCGTTACGCGCGGACACACCGCCTCGCGAGTGGGTGTCAGGGCGCCTGGAGCGGCAGCGCTCACGCGAGGTACGGGCCTCGGCGGCACGTGATACGTATCTTGCCCTTTTCAGGCGAAAAAGGGTCCTCGCTGCCCTCAAGGGTGGCCTTCGATGCTTCCGGACGATCTTCAGACAGAGACTGAGACGTGACCAGTACTGATTACAAGGAAACGAGCGCTTGGAACAGGTGACAATAGCCGTAGCGGCTGCAGGCGTCCTGCTTGTAATGTGGCTCAAGCCCTCGCAGGGCCTTGCAGTCTATCTCGCCTCGGTGATGTTTTACTCCACTGATATGTTTGTGCCGGTTGGCAGTCTCAATTTCACCGTGGGCAGGATCGTCGTAGCAGCGTTTCTTGTAAAAGCCTTTACCGTCTCTAAGAGTACTGAGCCCTTCCGGTGGAATATTATTGATACACTGGTTCTTCTTCTCTTCGCGTGGGGTGCCTTTGCTCTCATGGTCACCGTAGGCGGCGTCTCTGCCCTTGAAAACCAGGCCGGTCACTTCATGGACACCGTCCTCGTATACTTTGCAGCAAGGCTTGCGCTCAGGAGAAAGGCGGATCTCATCGCCCTTGCCAAGGCGATATCCGTTCTTGTAATAATCCTGGCCGCCCTCGGCGTCGCGGAAAGCCTCACCAGTTGGTCTCCTTACACGAGGTTTAGGATTCTTGCTGCTGCAAGAAGGGGACGAACATATAGCCCGGAACCGCGGGACGGCTTTTACAGGGCAGCAGGGGCGGGCGGAAACAGCATTGTCTTCGGAATGATGTTTGTCTTCCTGATGCCGCCTCTCTTGATATTGTACAGAGCGGTGCCCAGGTGGCGATCCATCGCGGCTCTTTCTCTGGCAGCTGCTGTGGCTGGTGCCTTTTCCTCAATGTCGAGTGGGCCCCACATGTTTGTGCTCACATTCTTTGCATGCGCACTGTTGATTAAGAAGCCCGAGCTGGTAAAGCCCATACTGGTGGGCTTTCTTCTCTTGTGCGTGGCGACCGAACTCGGCTCAAACCGCCGTTTCTACCATCTTATGGATTATCTGGCGCTTTCGAGCGCTACGGCGTGGTATCGGGCAAGGTTGATCGATGTGGCTATGGCCAGGATTCGCGAATACTGGGCCTTCGGTTATGGATTCAGCGATCCAGGCTGGGGGCCTTTGCTAGATGGGCGCGGCTATACGGATGTGGTAAATCACTACATACTCCTTGCAGTAAGGCACGGCATACTGGCGTCCGTGCTTTTCACCGGTGTACTGTACGGGGTGATTGCGCGTCTGCGCCGGGCATACCTGAGACTCGCCGGCGATCCTCTCTCCGACGGGGCATGGTACATGGCGAGCATGTTTGTGGCGGCGGCGATCACACTCTGGTCCGTGGGACT
>SLPQ01000114.1 GCA_007131925.1 Candidatus Brocadiia bacterium
AAACAATGGGGGACCACACCTTCGAGTTCTTGAGAAGCCACCCCGTCATATCGGAGCGCCGTCGACGCGCCGAGATACTTGCCGCCCAATACGCCGCACGCGAAAGGTAAGACAGGCTGATGGGCGATCTGACCGGTGAGCTCAAGAAGCTCCTTGCTTTGCATGGCCAGTCACATGTCCTGAGGTTTTTCGACAGTCTTGACCATGAGCAGAAAAAACGCCTCGCCGACCAGGTACGCTCGATAGATTTTGAACTTCTTGACAGCCTGGCCAGCGAAGACTCGAGCGAATTCGTCGATTTTGCGGATATCGAGCCGGCGGAATTCATACGCCTTGGCGCGTGCGCTCGCAACGATGAACGCTGGAGGCGGGCGCACGAGGCTGGAAGTGACGCCTTGGCAGAGGGCAAAGTCGCCGCCTTCGTGGTTGCCGGAGGCCAGGGCACGAGGCTTGGCTTTGATGGCCCAAAGGGCTCCTATCCGATCGGACCGGTGAGCCAGCGCACGCTTTTTGAGATCCATGCCGAAAAGGTTCTCGCCGCATCGCGACGCTACAACAGGGACATACCCCTTCTCGTGATGACAAGCAGCGCAAACGATGCTCAAACCCGCCGGTTCCTTGAGGAAAAGCAGTTTTTCGGCCTGCCCGCCGACTGCGTGCGCATCTTTCGACAGGATGAGATCCCCGCGCTCGACAGGCACGGCAAACTGCTCCTGGAGCGGCCTGACTGCATCTTCATGAGCCCCAACGGCCATGGTGGATCACTCAAGGCGCTCTGGGACAGCGGCACCATTCGATGGCTCTCGAGCCGTGGCATCGAGATCATCTCGTACTTCCAGGTAGACAATCCCCTTGCCAGGGTGATTGACCCCGCTTTTATCGGCTTTCACATCATCGAGGCGGCGGAGGTCTCACTCAAACTGCTTGAACGCACCATGCCGGATGAGAAACTCGGGGTATGGGTGCGGATGAATGGCAGGCTCAGGGTTATAGAGTACATTGACATGCCTCCCGAGAAGATGCGCGAGCGGGACGATGATGGCCGCTTGCGTTTCAGTGGCGGCAGCATTGCAATAAACTGCTTTTCGACCTCGTTTGTAAGGCGTCTCAATGAGAGAGGATTTCAGCTGCCCTTTCACCGGGCCTCCAAAAAAATCCCATATATCGATGAAAAGGGTCGACGTGTCGAGCCTGAAGAGCCAAACGGCACGAAGTTTGAGACCTTTGTCTTTGACTCCCTCCTCTTTACTGAAAGCGCCATAGGCGTCGAGACCACCCGGCGTGATGAATTCAGCCCGGTGAAGAATGCTGCAGGGGCCGATTCGCCGGAAACGTCAAGGCGCGACATGTCACGCCTTTATGCCGACTGGCTCCGGGCGGCCGGCGTTCGCCTGCCGGTCGATGATCACGGGTATCCGCCCTTTTTCATTGAGATATCACCACTGTATGCCGACAGTGCCGAGGTGCTTCGACAGGTTTATGATGGTCCAGAGGAGATTGCCGGTCAGACAGTACTGAGATAGCTGTAGCTTATCGTCGGACGGCGGAGATGACAGGCGCCACAGCCGGCTGGGAATGAATGGTCTGCGCGCTTCGCGGGAAAGGGGCTCACGTGCCTTCTGCTGAAAAAATGGGACAAGAGATTCGTTACGATTATACCAACATGCTTGAGGATGCCGTCGGCGAGCACGGTGTCGATGTCGACGTTCTTGACGAGGCCAGAAGCCGGCTTACTCAGGTTTTTGCGACGCTGGCAGCCCAGCGCGCCGAGGGTACGCTGGGCTTTATGGATCTTCCCTTTGACGATGTGACCGTTGAGGAGGTGCTGAAGACGGCGGCGGATCTGGAGGGCCGCTTCGAAAACATGGTAATCCTGGGCATTGGCGGCAGTGCACTGGGAGCGACTGCCATAGCCAGATCCCTCTCTCACCCTCTTCACAACATGCTCGACAGTGATACGCGTGGCGGGCGGCCGCGAATCTTCATTCTTGACAACATCGACCCGGACATGGTCTTTGCGGTTGCCGATTATATCAACATCGATAAGACGCTTTTCAACGTGGTCACGAAGTCCGGCGGCACCGTTGAAACGATGGCTCAGCTGGCCATTTTCCAGGAAAGGCTGACTGCGGCGCTCGGCGCTGATGCTTCAGACAACGTTGTGGCGACGACCACCACCGGCAAAGGCGATCTCTGGGCAATGGCCCAGGACTTCGGCTGGCGTACACTCAGCATTCCGGAAAACGTTGGAGGGCGCTTCTCGGTGCTTTCGAGCGTCGGACTTTTCCCGGCGGCCATGCTCGGCTTCGATGTCCAAGGACTACTCGGCGGAGCTGCCTTGATGGACAGGACCTGCAGGAGTAAGGACTTCGAACAGAGCCCCTCCCTTGCTTATGCGATGCTGCAGTACTGCCTGTTTCGATCGGGCGCGCCCATTTCGATACTGATGCCCTATGCCAATGCGCTATATGACGTGGCCGACTGGTACAGGCAACTCTGGGCCGAAAGCCTTGGAAAGAAGTACAACTTCGCTGGAGAAGTCGTTCATACAGGCCCTACACCTGTTAAGGCTCTTGGCACTACCGACCAGCACTCCCAGGTCCAGCTGTATGTTGAAGGGCCCTATGACAAGTCCATAACCTTCATCGAAGTGGCCGAGTTCAAGACGACAGCTGCCATACCGGTTGCACTTGCCGAATATCCGAGTACAGCCTCAGTGGCAGGCCGCTCCCTTAACGAGTTGATCGCTGCAGAGAAGAAGGGCACCGAAGTGGCCCTTACCGAGGCGGGTTGTCCGAATGGCACTCTGATAATGCCTGCGATCAACGAGCTCACACTCGGACAGCTCTTCTATTTCTTCGAAATGGCAACAGCTTTCAGCGGCGCACTGTACGGCGTAAATGCGTTTGACCAGCCAGGTGTTGAGGCGGGAAAGATAGCTGCATACGCGCTCCTGGGTGTGGAGAAATACGCCGAACGTAAGCGTGAAATCGAAAAGATTTCAGCCAAAAACCGCAAGATAATCTGACCTTCGCTGCACACTTAAGCCCTTTAAGCATCATATCTTATGTGGTCTCCGTTTTGGTGCGGGCCGAGTCTCTGCCAACAACCGACGGAATCATCGACACCATTTCGGTTGTCTGGTGGTATAAGGTCCCGCGGCAGAAAGGCAAAAAAGCAAGATAGGTCAAAGACAATAATCGAAGACAAGAGGGGAGGCTTCCACAGAGACCGGCGCCGCCGGCCGCTGCCGACGCCTCTTAAAGACTATGCAGAAAAGACAAGCCGCCGTGGCGGCATTCTTCGGTATATGCTTCCTTTTCATCGTGGTCTCCCGTGGTTTCGTTGTCGATGGGGAGGCCTCCGGCGGAATAGCGCCCGGCTACCATGCGACTACAGAGGGCCAGTGGGCTATTTCGTTGCCACCGGCTACCGATTATCCGCTTATCGCCCATTACGCAAATACGCCTCGCGTCCAGCCTGAGCCGACACCCGCAGTAGAGGCTCCGGAGCCTCCGAGGGCGCCTCATCGAGCCGTCACGCCCGGCGTGCCTGAGGGCTATGTATACTGGAAGACCGTGCGCGCAATGGTGACCGCCTACGATCCAAGCTATGTAAGTTGTGGCAAATACGCCGACGGCAGGACCTCCATCGGCCGAAACGCCTGGGTTATGAACGGCGTAGCGACAGACCCGACCGCCATACCATATGGGAGCTATGTTGTGATACCCGGAGTCGGCGCGCGAATTGTGGATGACACCGGAAGCGCTATGCGCAATTCATGGCGCAGGCACCGTCGTTATCACATAGACCTGCGCGTCACCTACCCCTACCAGGCCAGGCGCTGGGGCGTGAAGTACCTCGACGTCAGGCTTTACAGAAAGTCACGCTGAAGGCTACGTCGTTGCATCTGAGTTAGCAATTCACCAAAACGGCCACCAAACCACTTCATAAGGCCCTCGATCAAAGCGGCGCTTGCGTACGGCGCCTTTCATCGTTATAAATGTGCAGTGGGCGCTTTGTGTACCCGACTTTGCCGGAGACGTGATGCGCGTTGCAGCCACTTTTACACCCGTAGAGTTTGAAAGCCGCGATGTAAGCGGCTGCACAGTCGTCGTCATAGACTGCTTCAGAGCCTCTACATCGATTGCAGCAGCCCTCTCGGCAGGTGCCGCCTGCGTGTGGCCATTCCTGAGTGTGAATGAGGCGCTTGACGAGAGGCACAAT
>SLPQ01000063.1 GCA_007131925.1 Candidatus Brocadiia bacterium
CATGTCCTCCGCTGGACCCTGCTGACTCGAGACGGCCTGCCCGATCATGAGGCGCCAAGCGCGCCCAAGCCGACAGCGGGGGAACAAGAGTCTGTCAATGATAGCGGAAAACCGGAATTACTTTGCTTCAGTTTTGATAGGGAAAGGGAGCGGCACCAGGCTTTTTTCGGTAATTCAGCCTACTGCAAGCCCTGGTGCCGCCTTTTCTTGATCTGGTGTGACCATGAAAACCAAAGACACCTTGAGGTTTGTAATAGTGGTTGCCGCGCTCGTTGCGGCGCCGCTCATGCTCAGAGCCCTCAGGGGTACAGCAAGGGAGATGACCATGGCAAGATCGCAAGTCGAGCAGCCAGGTCGGGCGGCTGACGATCGCCATATAGAGACCGCAACCTTCGGCGCCGGTTGCTTCTGGGGCGTGGAGGCGGCATTCAGGAAGGTTGAGGGTGTGGTCGAGACGGCCGTCGGCTACTCCGGCGGGCATTATGACAATCCCACCTACAGCGATGTCTGCACCGGGCGCACGGGACACGCGGAGGTAGTGAGGGTCAGGTTTGACCCGGAAAAGGTCTCTTACGAGGCGCTACTGGAGGTTTTCTGGAGGGCACATGACCCGACCCAGCTGAACCGCCAGGGGCCTGACGTGGGCAGCCAGTACCGCTCGGTGATCTTTTATCATTCCCCCGAGCAGCAGGCCGCTGCGCAGGCATCGAAAGAGGCGATCGATGAGTCGCGAAGGCATCCACGCCCCATCGTTACGTCAATAGAGCCGGCCAGGACATTCTGGCGGGCCGAGGAGTACCACCAGCAGTACCTGGAAAAGAGGGGCGCGGCCTCCTGTCACGGCGGTCTCCTGTAGGCGCGGTCTTCGAGGCCTTTCGGCTCAAGAAGCCACATACCGTAAAGCCCCGGGGCTCTCTCTCCCGGGGCTTTTGTGAAGGTGCGGTGGTTTCCCACTACTCTGCCGTCGAAGCGGCCCTTTCCTCAGGGGTCATGGCGGCAAGCTCTTCAACCTTCTTCATGTCGAGGCCGAGCCCCTCTGCCACCCGGCGTCCGTAGTCCTGGTCGGCCTTGAAGAAAAGCGCCGTCTGACGCAGCTGGATGCGTTTGGCTGCGTTGCCCAGGTGAGCTGCTATGTTGCCCACGAGGTGCTCGCGGTCAGTCTCGGTCATGACGCGCCTGTAAAGCTCGCCCGGCTGGAAGAAGTCGTCATCAGTCACGTCCTGCGGGTGTCGCGCGCCCTGGCCCTCGATCTCGATGGGTGGCTCTGCCACGGACGGATCTGGCGCGGGGCCTCCCATGGAATTTGGCCAGTAGTTGGGCCCGCCGCCGCCGTTGTCATCCAGGCGCATGTAGCCGTCGCGCTGGTAATTGGCGGCAGTAGTGGCCTTTGGCGCGTTTATCGGCAGGAGCTGATAGTTCGGGCCGAGGCGGTAAAGGTGCGCATCGTGATAGGAGATAATGCGGGCCTGGAGCATCTTGTCGGGCGATGCACCGATGCCGGGCACGAAGTTACCCGGGCTGAAGGCGGACTGCTCTACCTCCGCGAAGTAGTTTTCCGGGTTGCGGTTTAACGTCATGCGGCCGATCTCGACCAGCGGGTACTCCTTGTGCGGCCACACCTTGGTGATATCGAAGATGTTCCAGCGGAAGTTCTGTGCTTCCCTGGCCGGCATGATCTGTACGCACACACGCCACGAGGGAAAATCTCCCGTTTCTATGGCTTTGTACAGGTCTTTTGTGGCGTGGTCCGGATCTTCTCCGGCCAGGCGCGCTGCCTCCTGGCGGGTGAGGTTCTGGATGCCCTGCAGTGTCTTGAAGTGGTACTGCACCCAGAAGACCTCGCCCTTTTCGTTATACCACTTGAATGTGTGGCTTGAGTAGCCGTTCATGCAGCGGTAGCATCGGGGCGTGCCGCGGTCGGAAAAGAGAATCGTAACCTGGTGGATCGACTCAGGTGTCAGCGACAGAAAGTCCCAGAACATGTCTGGATCAGGTGCGTTGGTGGCTGGGTTACGCTTCTGCGTGTGGATGAAGTCGGGAAACTTCAGCGGGTCCCGGATAAAAAATACCGGCGTGTTGTTGCCGGTCATGTCATAGTTGCCCTCCTCGGTATAAAACTTGATTGCAAAACCGCGCGGGTCGCGTGCGGCATCCGCCGAGCCCTTTTCGCCACCTACAGTGGAAAAACGCGCGAAGACATCCGTCTTTTTGCCCACCTCGCCGACAAACTTCGCCCGCGTGTAGGCGCTCATGTCAGCAGTGCATTCAAAAACCCCGTGCGCACCCGCACCCTTTGCATGGACTACACGCTCCGGAATGCGCTCGCGGTTGAAGTGTGCGAGCTTTTCCATCAGGTGCACGTCCTGCATGAGCGCCGGCCCGCGCGCTCCTGCAGTCAGTGTCTGCTGGTCGTTGTCGACCGGCATGCCCGAGGCGGTTGTCAGCTTCCCTTTACCACTTTTACTCTTTGCCATCATTACCTCCTTAATTTGTGCCGCTCCTGCAAGAAACCAAGATTTTCCCGGTCATCCCCCATCTGATGCGCCGCTCGCGGGCACATCATTTGTCTCTCTTCGCCTTTTTCTGGCACGACTTGCAGACACCACGCACCTGGACCTGAGCTGTATCTATGCGCCCCAATGCCTCGACGGACTTCGGAATGGACAGGTCATCCAGCGCCTCACTTCGAAAGTCCTTTATCAGGCCGCATGAGGTGCAGATGAAGTGATGGTGAGGTCGAGGATTCGCATCGTACCGGGAGGCGCCGGTTACCGCGTCGGCACGCCGGATGAAACCCTTGCGCTCCAAGGTCGCAAGGGTACGGTACACCGTGTCGCGGGAGATAGCGGGCACACGCTCGCGTACGCGTTGATACAGCGTCTCGGCGTCCGGATGCTCGTCGCTGGCGGCAAGCTCTGCGAAGACCTCCATGCGCTGGTGGGTCGCCTTGAGGCCTTTTCGACGGCAGGCACTCGCAAAGGCCTCCATTCGCCGCTTGAGCTCTAAGTCCGGGACAGCCACCAGACAGCCTCCACATACGACTGATTACTATTTAGGAAGCGTACACACCCCACCCCTGAAAGTCAACACCCTCCCTGGAAAAACTGCAGGCTATCCCTACGCCGCCTCTCATGATCGGGTTCGGGCGGGCTCTCGGTTGAAGACTGCGCGGTGTGCCCAGGCCACGCGAAACTGTGCGGCTTTCCATGCTTGTCATCATGGCAGCGCTTTCGCGGGCGCTTCTTTTTCACAGGGAAAGCGGATCTCACTGTAACGTTTTCCACGTAGCGCCCACTATCTTAAGTGAATGGGCCCATCGGACAGCTTGGAGGACACTTGTTTGAAAGGAGTGGCAAGATGAGACTTGTAGCGGTGACAGCGGCAGTGGCGGTCATACTGGCACTGGGAATCGTGGTGACGGCCCAGGCCGATCCACTGAATGCGCGCGGTCAGCAAGCCAGGGGCGATCAGATCGGCCCGCGCGACGGTGCCCAGGGACAGAACGCCCTGCGCGACGGCAGCGGCGCCCGTAGAGGTGATCGTAACGGGCCCGCACGTGGCGAGGCCACAGGCCAGCTGGACGGCAGCGGCGCCCGGCGAGGCGACGGTAACGGACCCGGCCGCGGTCAGGCCACAGGCCAGCGCGATGGCAGCGGCCCCGGCCGCGGTGAGGCAAGAGGCGGTGGCGAGCGCAAGGGCCCCCAGGACTGCACCGGGCCAAACTGCCCACACAAATAGAGCCAACCCAGCCGCCGACAGCAACCAAGAGCCTTGCCCGCGACCAGTGGGCAAGGCTTTCTTGCTGCATTTCAGTATGCCGCCACATCGGTGCACATCTCCGGTGCGAATGTATAGATCTCGATCAATGTCTGCGGTATCGCATGTAAAGAGAGGGCCAGATGATCCGCCCTGCTGCGCAGCGCACTGGCGGTCACTGTAACCGGCGCGTCCATGCACGGGCTGCGAATCTGCCGATGAAATCCGCAATCATGGTTGCAGAATCCGGGCTCGCCGGGCTATAATGGCCTGACGTGTCTTGCTGCAGCCGCACTGGGGCGGCGTGTGGTATCCGGGAGGCGGCCTCGAAAGTCCGTCTCCGGGTGAAAAGATCGGCTCTGAGCCCCCGAAGGAGTATGGCATGAAGACCAATCGCAGGACATTCTTGCGTACCGCAGCAGTCGCAGGCGCCGGTGCTGTCG
>SLPQ01000096.1 GCA_007131925.1 Candidatus Brocadiia bacterium
CTTGCAGTCAACATAGGCGTGGATCTGGCATTGATACCGCGTCTTGGTCCAGCTGGTGCCATGCTCGGCACTCTCTCGGCGGAAATGGTAATGTCTGCGGTGGCGCTATGGATTGTTTGGCGATGCATCGCCGCGCCGCTGGATAGGGCGTTTCTCGGGGCCGCAGCGGCATCGGCGGTGGGCGTGGCAGTCGCAATCCTGAGCGCACGCGCAGGTATAGCCGATATGGGAATCGGCGCCTTAGTGGCAATGGGGATTTCTCTTGCAGTATTCGGCGGCATCAGCGGCAGGGACCTGGCGCATGCCAGAAACATGCTTTTCGGGCGGGTGTAACATGGCGAAAGACGATGATGGAGTCTTACTGAGCCTGGTGATTCCTGCTTACAACGAGGAAAAACGCCTTTGCAGCTCGCTGGAGAAGGTGCTTTCACACCTGCAAACGCACTACAGGTCATTTGAGGTTGTAGTGGTCGATGACGGATCCACTGACCAGACTGCTGAGCTGGTCGAAGGTTATGGAGCACGTTGCAGAGAGATCAGGCTGGTGAGGCACCCTGGAAACCTCGGCAAAGGGCGCGCGGTTCACACCGGCATCCTGCAAGCTCGGGGAGACTACGTGATCTTCAGCGATGCTGACTTGTCAACGCCCATTGAAACCACGAATGAGTTCATGCTGCACCTTAGTAACGGCAGCGATGTCGTCGTCGGCAACCGGCGCATGCGGGAGAGCCGCCTCAACCGTCGCCAGCCCTTGATAAGGGAGCTTCTCGGGCGCGTCTTTACGAGGCTGACGCGACTGCTTCTGCGTTCGCCGATTAGCGACCAGACGTGCGGTTTCAAGGGCTTCAAGCGTTTTGCCGCCATTGAGACCTTCTCGCGCCAGCGCGTATTTGACTGGTCCTTTGACGCTGAGATTCTTTACATAGCCTCGCATCGAGGTCTGCGGGTAAGGCAGGTTCCAGTGACGTGGTCTGACGCACCGGGCAGCAAAGTGAACGTCTTATCCGCCTGCATCTTTTCCTTCATTGGTCTTTTCAAGGTCTGGCTGAACGGCCTTGCAGGACGTTACGACTGAAAATGAAATCGAATTCGCCACGCGGGTTTATTGCCATCCTGATCGCTGCGGTGGTCTCGCTGGTGCTCGCGCTTGCAATCATGGCTCCGGCCCTTTTCGGTGGCCGTGCGCCTGCGTTCGGCGACAACGTGTCATTCTGGGCACCGTCCACCGCTTATTTCCAGGCACGAGCAGCAAATAGGGAGCTACCTCTGTGGAATCCTCATGTGCTCGGTGGCATTCCCTTTGCCGCCGACATCAACCGCGGTCTGTTTTACCCGCCAAACTGGCTTGTTCTTGTTATGCCGGCGGCCCGGGCGCTCTCAGTGCTTCTGGCGCTGCATCTGGCGCTGGGCGCATTCGGCATGTACTGCTTTCTCTCGCAAAGGCGCATCCCGGTGGCGTTCGCTCTTTGGGGTGGGGTAGTCTTTGCTGTATCTGTCTCGTATCTTTCACTTGTGAATCACCTGGTAATGCTCGAATCAATGGCCTACCTGGGCCTTATACTATGGGCTGCCTGCCGGCTGACGACAAAGCCATCAGTGGCAGGGGCCCTTGTAATGGCAGTCTTTCTTGCTCTCTCTGCACTTGCCGGAGATGTTCATGCCACATACATCGCAGTGATCGCAGCGGGCGTGATTGTCGGCGCAGAATGCGTGGAAAGGGCCCTCTCCGGCGCGCTGCGGGAGGGGGTCTTGATCGCCGGCCTCTGTGTGCTCAGCGGTGTGGCGGCTCTTGCGATCGCCGCGGTGGCGATCGTGCCCGCATTTGAGCTCATGCGCCTGACGATACGCGGCGAAGGGGGCATCGACTACGCTGCATACAATGGCTTGGACGCCGCCGGGGCGCTTGGTATCGTCCTGCCGGTGCCTTGGGGATCGGTGCGTGACGGCACTGCGTGGAATCCGCGCTGGAGCGACGCTGTGTATGTGGGGCTGCCTCTTGTCTTACTGGCGGCATGGGGTGCACGACGGCTTTCGGTGCGCTTTGGTGGGGTGCTTCTTGTCTTGGCAGGCGCATCTCTTTCATTCGGCGCGCTCTCGCCTGGCTGGCACCTTGCGTATCACACGCTGCCCGGTTTCAGGTACTTTCGTCAGCCACGCGAATACTTTATTATCGCAGTGGTGGGCCTTGTGCTCCTTGCAGCGCATGGGCTGGTCGATATTTTCCAAGCAGCCTGCGCTTACGGTCAGCGCAGGGGATCCGGCAAGGGTAAGCGTGCACGAGCGCGCATTATTCTTGTGTTGGCGATACCGTCTACTGTGATTGTCTTTGCGGGCGTCGTGATTGCATTATATGGAGCCGGGCATGCCGAAGCGCTTGCATATAGTACAGTCGGAGTACAGCTCGGGAGTGTTGCGGGAGCGTGCCTTGCGGGCGCGGCGGGAGCGGCGCTTCTATCGCTCGGGCTCTCAGGCGTGGCGCTCTCACTAAAGCGTCTGAGCTTATGGGTGCCGGTATGCCCCTTGCTACTGGCGGTAGTGGTCGCAGTAGATGCGGGGCGGGCCTCTTTTGGGCATCTTGTTTTCGGTCCGGCTGAGCTTTACCGCGGGGAGGCGGCAGCCGCCGGTCCAGTGCGCGAGAGGCTTAGTCAGTCGGCTGCGCCACGCTTTGCGCCGGTCGGGCCTGACTGGGGCGACTTTTTTGAGCAGTATGCCTCACGCCACGTTGATGATGCGTCAGCGGTGGCCCTTGAAGACGCCCGGCGCGTCAAGGAATGTCTTGTGGACAACGAGCCTATGTATGCCGGGCTGGCGAGCGCCGCTGGGTACAGCACTTTTGTCCTCGAGCGCTACGCCAAGCTGTACGCGGTGGCTGCGGGTAATGGGCAAGGCAGCCCAGTGCGCCTGGGGGGACAGGATAATGCGGACTGGGGGCTGCTTGGAGCAGGGGCGGTCTTGAGCTTTGATGAGAAGTGGCAGCAGAGACAGCTGAGACAGACCAGCGCGCCGCCAGGCATATTCATGACGTAT
Source organism: Candidatus Brocadiia bacterium (assembly GCA_007131925.1). Taxonomy (GTDB): domain Bacteria; phylum Planctomycetota; class DG-23; order SLPQ01; family SLPQ01; genus SLPQ01. The sequence continues at coordinate 3,028 of SLPQ01000096.1, forward strand.
GACTGGCGACTGGCGGACTCTCCTTTCCAGGCGGCATCGCTTATAATGGACGATCGCTCGGATGTATTTTCATCTCCCGTCATCGAGGGTCTCCCTGCACAAGCGCCCATGCCCGGCCGCATTAGCCCTGCACACTCCATAGAAGGCATCAGCCGCACGCCGGAGTCGTTGAGACTGCTCGTGTACACGGACGAGCCTGGCCTTCTGGTTGTTCTTGAAAACAACTACCCCGGCTGGCGGGCATACGATAATGGCGTTGAAACGGCAATTTACACTGCAAACCTCACCTTCCGCGCTATCTATCTCTCCGCAGGCAGGCATGAGGTTGAGTTCGAATTCAGGCCGGCAAGCCTCTATGCAGGCGCGGCGGTAAGTCTGGCGGCGGTTGTGGCGCTTGCAATCGCTGCAGTGGCCGGGGTGGCCGCATGGCGCAGATGATGCCGCGCGAGTGCGTGGTGATAAGCAATGACCATCTGCCGCATATAGGTGGAAGCCGCCTCTATGTTCACAAGATCTCTGCTTTGCTGTCGGCGAGAATTGCACTTGTGACGAGGTTGCGTCCGGGTTCGGATGCTTTTGATAAGAGTGCTGTGTACCCTGTCATGCGAACACACCTTCGCGGCGGGCTCTTGCCTGGGCCTTCATTCATGGGCGAGGCGCTCGATGCGGCGGCACTTGCGCAGACGGCAGCCCATGTACCGGGCACCAGAACCTGTATCGCAGCGGAGATAATGCCTGCATCGTATGCTGCCGCGTGGCTTGCCATGCGACGTGGCGTGAGCTACGGTGTTATTGTGCATGACGAGCCGTTCTCCGGCGCAAGCGCGCTCGAGTCCGTCGCGCGCAGGATGCTCCTTGGCAACGCCAAGGCGCTTATCGCTTCGTCGGGATTTCCGGCACGTCGTCTCAGGGAAATATTTGCCTCTGAGGCGCCTGTCTTTATGGCTCCACCCGGAGTGGACCTTGACATCTTTTCTGCGGGTCCGATCAGGGGTAAGACGCTCAAGCGGCTTGGTCTCAGCGCGGGTCGCTTTCTTCTCTGCGTCGGCAGGCTGAAAAAGTACAAAAACTTCGCTGCAGTCATCCATGCCGCGGCGCGCCTAAGGCGGGGCGCTCTCCAGGTGGCGCTCATCGGCACAGGTGA
>SLPQ01000091.1 GCA_007131925.1 Candidatus Brocadiia bacterium
GACCGGTATGCACAGGATGATTACAAGAAGCTCTTTTACCCATACGAACGCACCTGAGGGGGGCGCTGCCGGTTGAGGATACTGCTCTATATAATTCGTGGCATATTCATCATGGTGTGCGCCGGTGCGGGCCTTGCTGTCGCGCGTGTAATGACGGCGGAGTTGCCAGAGAGCTTCCTGAGCGATCCATTCAACAGCGTGCTGCTGACGGTCGGGCTCGGTATAGGGGCTATAGTTCTGGACATACTGGCGGGAAGCCGTTCGCCTGCGACGCTCGCGGCCATATTTGTTGGTGTGATCGTGGGGGGGATTTTCGCTTTTTTTGCCAGCACAGCCCTTGTCTTCGTGCTGCCGGAGGAGTTTCACCATCCCAGTTATGTCCTGGCCCTGCGTATAATCGCTTGGGTCATACTGACATACCTGTCCATAGCAGTGATCTTGCAGACCAAGGATAATTTCCGCTTTGTTATTCCATACGTGGAGTTTTACCGCCAGGCACGTGGCGAGCGGCCGATATTGCTTGACACAAGCGCCATTATAGACGGCCGCGTGGCGGACCTTTTCGAGACCCACATAATGGAGGACACGATCGTGGTTCCCAGCTTTGTGCTGGTGGAGCTGCAGGCGATTGCCGATTCCGGCACACGCACAAAGCGTGTGCGCGGCAGGAGAGGCCTTGACATCCTTGCAAGGCTCAAGCAGATGGAAGGCATCGATGTCAGAGTCCTGGAAGCGGACGACTCTGACGAGTCGGTGGACCAGAGGCTCATCAAGCTCGCCAGGAGCCTCGAGGGCAGGATAGTGACGACCGATTTCAACCTGAACAAGGCCGCCCGCCTGCAGGGCGTGGACGTAATAAACATCAATGACATGGCCAACGCCCTCAAGCCGGTGGTGGTGCCCGGGGAGGCGCTGTCAGTTTCCATAATCAAAGAGGGCGAGGAAGCAAATCAGGGCGTCGGCTATCTCGACGACGGCACTATGGTGGTTGTCGAGGGTGGCAGGGAGCACATCGGCAAGAAAAAAGACATAACGGTGACCAGCGTGCTTCAGACCTCCGCGGGGCGCATGATATTTGGAAGGCCGGAGGGATGACGGTAAGGTCGCGCGGGATTGCACTCATTGTACCTGCCGCAGGCGCCGGGACACGTATGAAATCCTGCATTAGAAAGCCTTTCCTCGCCATAGAAGAAGAACCGATACTCAATCTGACACTGGAGAGATTTGCCGGCGTGGCAGATCTTGATCAGATTATCGTGGTGCTTAACCCGTCAGATTATGATAAAAGGGATGATTTTGCTGAAAGCCTGCGTCTGCGCGGTGTCACCGACCTCGTTCAGGGCGGCTCCACGCGCACACAGAGCGTCGCAAATGCCCTTTGTGCCCTTAGAACAGGTATAAGCACCGTCCTCATTCATGACGCAGTGCGCCCATTTGTCCAGCGAAGGGTCATACTGGGGGTCATAGAGGCGGCCCAGAGAGCAGGTGCTGCGATTGCCGCGGTGCCGGTAAAGGACACTCTCAAGCGGGTTGCCGGATCTCTTATTGCCGAAACAGCGCCTCGAGAGGGGCTCTATATTGCCCAGACGCCTCAAGGTTTCAGCAGGGAGCTGCTGGAGCGCGTATATGCAGGCAGGAGCACTGACTACACTGATGATGCTGCCCTGGTTGAGCAAGCCGGCGAAAGCGTCGAGATCGTGGAGAGCAGCTATCTCAATTTCAAGATAACCAGCCCGGAGGACCTGGAGCTTGCCGAGGCCCTTATGCGTGCGGTTCGCGCGGGACGGGTGCATTTTTGATGCAAAAATTCTTGAATTATTCCGATAATACAGAGACCATAGTAGCCACAGCGAGGGGTGTATTCTCTACGAACCGAAAGGAGGGTCGTATGCGGTCCAGGAATATTATTGCGGCTGGAGCGGTTTCGGCTGCAGTGCTTATCAGCCTGGTCTTCGCTCAGACAATCGATACCGGCACCGAGCTAGCGCTGGTCGAACGGGTTGTGAAGGCCAGGCAGGAGCTCCAGAGCTCCCTGAACGAGCTGATCAACTACTACCACCGAGTTGGGGACGTCACAAACGCAAGCCGCGCTGAGCGCGAGCTCAATGCCTTTCGCTCGATTGAGCAATATCCGTATGCACGGGATACTGCCGGGCCCGTACTGGAGGAGCCGCCACGGGTGCTCAGACACATACCGATGGCGGACGATTACTATACCGACGGCATGATAATAGCTGAGAGCCGTCGAAAGGCGCGTAAGGACCTCGCCCTTCGCAGGTTTGAGAAGGTGCTCGAGGAATGGCCCGAAAGCGACAAGGCCCCTCTGGCGGCCTTCGAGATGGGAGAGATATACTCGGGTACCTATTTCCGCGATTATGATCTTGCGGCAAGCTATTACAAGAAAGCTTACGACCTGAATCCCGCCATCACCCTTCCCGCACTTGTGCGGGCCGGCGACATGTACATGAGGCTGGAACGATACGATGACGCAGTGACGATGTACAAGCTCGCCGTGCGCGGCTCCCGCGACGTACAGCACAAGGCACAGGCCGAGAGGCAGCTTGAGCGGCTTGGCGTACTCGGCTACTGAGGCGGAGCTTTTAATACGTAAACGGGGCCGCTCGCAGGCGGCCCCGTTTGCTTTGGCAGCATGCACTTTGCGGACCCGGGAGGTGAGCCGTTGAATATGAGAGTGGGGCATGGGTTCGACATACACCCCCTGGTTCAAGGGCGCGCACTGATACTTGGCGGAGTTCATATCGCTTCTGATGTCGGATGCGCGGGCCACAGCGACGCCGACGTCGTGATGCATTCCGTTGCGGATGCGATCCTCGGTGCTTGCGGCATGGGCGACATTGGAGAGTGGTTTCCGGATGATGACGAAGAATACAGGGGCGCCGACAGCGCGGTGCTGCTCGGTCGAGTCTCGGCAGCGGCGCGTGACGTTGGTGCGAGGCCTGTAAATGCGGACGTAACGGTGTACCTCGAGCGGCCTAAGCTGGCGGATTTCAAGGCCGCCATTCGTAGCCGTCTTGCCGAGATCCTTGACCTGGCTCCTGCGTGTGTAGGCTTCAAGGCGCGGACATTTGAAGGGTTCGGTGCGATAGGTGCCGGCACGGCGTGCGCTGCGAGCGCAGTGGTGCTGATTGAGATGGCGAGCCTTTCGGGGTGAGGGGCGGCGCCGCGCAGGCGGCTCTTTGGTGTTGAAGCAAACGGGTTTGGGGGATATACTTATAAGATTGTACGGAAGTCGAGTGCAGCACTCTTGAGTGTGCCGGATTTCATGAAAATTTACGATAAAGCCTTCTGCAGCCTTTTATTACTCGGGTTTGCACTTTTCTTATCCTGGGGCTGCGCGACCGATGACAAGCGGGCCAGCCAGGCTGTTGTGCTCGAAACGCTCGAGTCTCAGCTCTACTCAAATGAAAGTGCCGTGGCCGAGAGGGCCGCACTTGCGCTTTTGTCGAGCGGTTCCGAGAGCGCTTTTCGAACGTTGAGAAGCACTCTGGCGGCCGGTACCTCCAGCTCTGCACGCTCGGCGGTGCTTTTCGCCTTTACCGTCCAGCAGGACCCCCGGGTGCGACTTGAGGCCGCCGATGCACTCGGCGACATCAGCCCTCGCACTGTGGACCTTGCCAAGAGATATCTCATCGAGGTGATAGGCGAACGGGCAGCCGGCGAACTTCTCTCGCGCGCGCGCGATGACAGCCGGCCTGCTGCCGAGAGGATCGCCGCAATAGAGGTGGTTGCCGAATATGGGCGCAAAGAGTCGGTTGACGGGGTTATAGACCTGCTGGAGGACAGAAGCAGTGAGATCGCCGCCGCGGCGGCATCGGCCCTGCGAGAAATAACTTATCAGCCGTTTGGCGGCGACCCGGAGCTGTGGCGGTCATGGCACCGCCAGAACAGAGGGCTCAGCCGAGATGAGTGGCGGGAGGTCGGGGAGTTCTATTACCGGGAGACCCGCCAGCTCGAGGAGCGCATACATCGGCTGAGCGAAGAAGGCAGCGGACTTGCAGGTGAAATAGTGGAGCTTTCCACCCGCATTATCGATCTTGCGGTCAGCCAGAACGAGCCACAGTACATCCTGGCGCTTCTGAAGTCATCCATGCCGCTGGAGGCCCAGATCTACGCCGTACGAGGTCTCGGTGCCATGAAGGCGGCAGGGGCTGTGGATCTGCTTCTGGACAAGGCTTTGAGCGATCAGCCGCGCCTTGCGGAGGCGGCCATCCTGGCGCTCGGAGAGATCCAGGATGAAGATCCACAGGGCCTGGTAGTCGTAGCCAGCCGTCTGAAGGACAGCGATCCGGGCGTAAGGTATGCTGCAGCAAAGGCTTATGGTCTGCTGCCTGGCTGCGAGGCAAAGCTTCTCATGCCCCTTCTGGAGGACCAGTCACCGGCAGTGCGAGCCGTGGTTGCAGAGGCCATGGGCCGCCACCAGCATCATCCGGCATTCGACGGTCTTGTGGCCGCTCTCGGCGACTCGACGCCAGAGGTGCGCTCTGCCGCAGCTCGCGCCCTCGGGCTTTTGAGAGACAGGGCGGCGGTGTCTGCGCTGCTGGAGTTGGTGGATGACGACGTGGACACGGTGGTCTATGAGACCGTTTTCAGCCTATCGCAGATTCCCGATGTTCGTTCGTACGATGCGCTGATAAGGTCAGCCGAGCATGAGGACTCCGGAGTGCGCGAGCTGGCGATCGTGGCGCTTGAGCGGATCCTCGCGCTCAATGCCGGTGATCCGCGCCGGGCAACTGACAAGCTTTTTGACATGGCAAAGTCGGACCCTGTCGCGCGCGTGGCAGACAGGGCGTGGAAGGCGCTTGTGCCGCTCTTGGGCAATGATCCTGAGATCATTTTTGACAGGGTCGACCGGCTGTTGGATGCCGAGCTTTTTGATCGTGCTGAGACGCTTCTGAAGATCCTGGCCGATCGAAGTGATAACGGTGAAGAAGTCACTGAAGCGAGAAGACGTCTTGCGCGCACATATCTTCAGCAGGGTAACTATCAGGGTGCCCTTGCCTACTTCAGGAGAATACTTGAACAGAATCCAGACGATCCAGAAGCATCCGCCGGCGTCCGGAACGCGATGAAGGGGCTCGATGACTGGAGAGGCTTAGCGTCGCTTTACTCTGGGGAGCTCACTGCCGGTTCGCATGGCCAGGACGTGCCTGAGAGGTTTCTGGAGGCACTCGGCAGGCTCACCGAAACGGGCGACTACAGACATGCAGTGACTTTGTCTGAGACGGTGCTGGAGTCGGCGGGGCATTTGGGAGATGAGTTCCGCGAGGGCGTGCAAGAGATACAGGCAATGGCGTTCGACCTTTTTGTCGACAAGCTCATCGGCTCTCTCGCTGGTGAAGCTGCAGAGCGCGAGGCAGCCTTCGCGGACCTGGCCGCCGTGGAAGGTCGTGCCGCCGAGGCGCTCGTCGCAGCGCTCTCGAGCTCCGATGAGGCCGTACGCTCGGCGGCCCTCGAGCTGTTGGGTCCATTAGCTGAGGACAGCACATTCGGTTTTAATCCCGCCCATGATCCGGACTCCCAGCAGGACTCGCTGGCGGCATGGCGCGAATGGCTCTCAAACGGGCGCTCCCAGTAGAAGTCAGATTCAGCAGCTAAAAGGAATCGTAATGGAAGAGAAGTACTACATCGGCGTCGACCTCGGCGGCACAAATATCAAAGCCGGCATGGTCACAACCAAGCCGAAGGTAATCGTCAAGACTTCGATCCCCACTGAGGCCGAAAAGGGGCCCGAACATGTCCTTGATCGCATAGCCGATGCCGCTGAAAACGTCAGAAAACGCTCCGGGCTTTCCCGCGATCTCATCGGCGGCATCGGCGTGGGGTCGCCGGGTACTCTTGACATTGCAGCCGGCGTGGTGCTTTTCCCGCCAAATCTGACAGGTTGGAGAAACGTGCCGCTGGTAGAGCATGTTGCCAAGAAGTGCGGCATGCAGACCGTGCTCGAAAATGATGCCAACGCCGCAGCATACGGCGAATACTGGGCGGGCGCTGCAAAGGGCGCTGAATCGGTAGTAATGTTTACCCTGGGAACAGGCATCGGCGGGGGCATCATAGTAAATGGCCTTCTCGTTCACGGAAACACCGACAGCGCAGGCGAGCTGGGACATATCGTTATCGAGGTTGACGGCAGGGAGTGCCCCTGCGGAAACCGCGGCTGCCTCGAGCGTTACGCCTCTGCAAACGCGGTAGCTGCGCGTTTTGCCGAAGCGGTCAAGAGGGGCGAAGAGTCGATGCTCGCCGACAAAGTCAAGGCCGGTGAGCCCCTGGATGCAAAGACAATTGAGGACGCAGCCCTCGCTGGAGACGAGCTATCCAACAAGATTTACTGGGAGACAGGTACGTATCTCGGCATAGGCATCGTCAACATATTGCACACATTAAACCCGGCCCGGGTGGTTCTCGGTGGCGGCCTCGTAGGCGCCGGCGAGCTGCTCATGAGGCCCGTCAGAGAGACAGTGGAGAAGCGCGCGATTCCCGACACCCAGAGAAACTGCGTCATTTGCCTGGCCACCCTCGGCGAAGACGCGGGCCTGATTGGAGCAGCAGGATGCGCATTAGCCGCATTCGGAACTTCTCAATCATAGCCCATATCGATCACGGCAAGAGCACTCTTGCCGATAGGCTTCTGCAGCGGACCGGCGCGGTATCAGAGCGCGAGTTTCACGACCAGATGCTCGACGATATGGACCTTGAGCGCGAGCGCGGGATCACTATCAAGGCCCGCGCAGTGCAGCTTTTCTGCCCGCACAATGGACAACGCTACATACTAAACCTTATCGATACCCCCGGGCACGTGGACTTCAGCTACGAGGTCTCCCGGTCCATGGTGGCCTGCGAGGGGGCGCTTCTGCTTGTGGATGCTTCCCAGGGCGTCGAAGCGCAGACAGTGGCCAACGCCTACGAGGCGATAAATCACGACCTCGCGATAGTACCTGTCATCAACAAGATTGACCTGGCCAGCGCCCGCACTATCGAAGTGATGGAGGAGATCGAGGCCTCTCTTGGCATCGACCCTGAGGAGTGCATTCTGGCCAGCGCAAAGACCGGGCAGGGTGTGGACGATATCCTTACCGGCATTATCGAGCGCATTCCGCCCCCTTCCGGCGACATGGACGGCCCGCTTAAGGCACTTATCTTTGACGCTGTCTTTGATGTCTACAGAGGGGTTATCCTCTATGTCAGGGTGATGGATGGCGTGGTGCATCCTGGAGAAGAGATACACATGTTGCGCACTGGCCACACCTATGAAGTCCAGCAGCTCGGCACTTTCCGGCCCAAGATGACCACTGGGCACAGGCTCTTTGCGGGGGAGACCGGCTTTATCGCGGCGGCGATCAAGGATCTGAGTGACGTGCGCATAGGAGATACCATCACACTGGCCTCCTCACGGGGCCGGGTGAAGCCGCTGCCCGGTTACAGGGTGCCGCAGCCCATGGTTTTCTGCGGGCTGTATCCGTCATCAGACACCGATTACCAGGCGCTGCGCGGGGCGCTTGAAAGACTGAGCCTCAACGATTCATCCTTCAACTTTGAACCTGAGACCTCTGAGGCACTCGGCTTCGGCTTTCGCTGCGGATTTCTGGGCCTTCTTCACATGGAAATCGTCCAGGAAAGGCTCGAGCGCGAAATGGATGTGGAGCTTGTACAGACCGCTCCGACAGTTACCTACGAGGTGTTGAAGACCAGCGGTGATACATTACACATTGAAAACCCGTCCCTGCTTCCGCCGTTAAATGAGATTGCAGAGCTTCGGGAGCCCGTTGTGCGCGTTTCTTTTATCATACCGGCCGAGTCGATAGGTCAGCTGATGACGCTCTGCGAAGACAGGCGAGGCGAGTACAGGAAAACCGAGTACCTTGGTCCCAAGAGGGTCATGCTGGAATATGACCTGCCGCTGGCCGAAATAGTCTATGATTTCTACGACAAGCTCAAGAGCGCGACGCGCGGCTACGGGACTATGAACTACGAAGTGCTCGGCTACCGCAAGTCCAACCTCGTCAAGCTCGATATACTCGTCAACGGCACGCGCCTTGACGCACTTTCGAACATTGTGCATGCGGATTTCGCCGACCGCCGCGGGCGCAAGCTCGTAAAAAGGCTCAAGGAAGAGATCCCGCGCCATCTTTTTGCTATTCCGATCCAGGCGGCAGTGGGCAGTCGTATAATAGCGCGTGAAACCGTCAAGGCCGTCGGCAAAAACGTGACAGGAAAATGCTACGGCGGCGATATCACGCGAAAGCGCAAGCTGCTCGCAAAGCAGCGCGAAGGCAAGAAACGCCTCAAACAGGTGGGAGGCGTGACTGTGCCGCAGGCGGCCTTTCTGGCTGTGCTCTCATCTCAGGACTGACACATATGGAAGGTTCGAATGAAGCGCAAGGATAGACAAAAGCCATTCAGCTTAGAAGAACAGATCGAGTGGATAGCTGTAGCATTCGTGCTTGCCCTGACGGTGCGATGCTTCGTAGTCGAGGCGTACCAGATACCGACCGGATCGATGGCACCGACGCTCTATGGCAGGCACTACCAGGTCACATGCGAGGATTGCGACAGTGCCTTCAGCTTGCGCCTCGATGAGGGCGTACCGCTCAGCCTTGCGTTTGACTGCCCGGTGTGCGGTGCAAACCTCTCTGAGTCGGTTGCACGCGTGCGCAACCGCGGCGGGGATCGCATACTTGTGTCCAAAAACCTTTACATGTTTCGGCCGCCCCGGCGTTGGGACATCTTTGTTTTCAAGAGCCCAGAGCCCGGCCACGAAAATATGAACTTCGTGAAGCGCCTTATAGGCATGCCCGGCGAAAGGATCGAAATACGCAATGGCAGGATCTTCGTTGACGGCCTTATCGCGCGCAAGCCTCCTCGAGTACAGCGCGCCCTCTGGCAAAACGTCTACGACGGCCTGCACGAATCTCATGCGCAGGATTACTGGCTGACAAGGGGTTCATGGGAAGTCGCAAACAAGGGGCTGCTCCTGCGAGACCCGTCGCTGGGGACGCAGACCGTTGAGTTTGACAGGCCGATCCTCGATGATTACGCGTACAACTCCGGCATGGGGCAAAATTTTGTGCCCGACCTGTGGGTGGGCGGGCATGTTCGCATTGAGACGGACAATGGCGAGTTTTCCGCGGCCCTGTGGGCCGACAGCGACACTTGGCGGGCGACCTGGCGTCCTGCTGGCTTCGCTGTGGAGGTGCAGTTGAGGCTCAATGAGAGGCTCCTCGCAGAAAGGCGCGTGCCGGATGACGGGACGAGTGATTTTGACTTTTTCCTCTCGTCGGTCGACGGCCTGGTCGAGGTCGGTCTCAACGGTAGTACAGCGATTGAGCTGGACACAAAGATCACCACTGATGACACTCCTTTGTATACCTCTGCCTGTGGTGTTTTTTTCCAGGGTTCTGGGAGCCAGATGCTCGTAAGCCAGATAGAGATAAAGCGTGACACGTACTTTCGCGCTGATCTGGCCCGCAGCGACGAGTCGCTTGGCAGGCCCTTTGTTGCGGAGGTGCCTGAAAATCACTATTTCGGCCTCGGGGACAACAGCCCCATATCTCGTGATTCGCGCCAGTGGGGTGTGATCCCTGAAGGAAATGTGCTCGGCAAGGCGTTTTTTGTCTTCTGGCCCATACCGCGCATCGGGCCTGTTTTCTGAGAGGTGCGCTTGATGAAGCTACTCGAAGCCGTCGGCCTCGAAAAATACTACGGCAAGCGCAAGGTCGTCGACCAGGTGAATGTCGAGGTCTTTTCCGGAGAAGTGGTGGGGCTGCTGGGCCCTAACGGCGCCGGCAAGACCACGACTTTCCGCATGATAATGGGGATGATAGGCGCCGACGGCGGCAGGGTTTTCTTTCGCGGTAACCCTATAAGCGGCCTTCCCATGTACAAACGTGCGCGTCTCGGAATGGGCTATCTTTCGCAGGAGCCCTCCGTCTTCAAGAGGCTTACCGTCAGGGAAAACCTCCTTGCCATCCTCGAAACCCTCAAGCTTTCCAGGCGCCAGCGCCTGGCGCGCGCAGAAGAGATCCTCGCCGATATGGACCTCAACCGCGTGGCAGACTCGCGCGCCATGAATCTGTCGGGAGGTGAAAAACGGCGCCTCGAAATTGCGCGTGCGCTCATCACGCGCCCCTCGCTTGTCATGCTCGATGAGCCCTTTTCCGGTGTCGATCCGAAGGCAGTTTACGAAATCCAGGGTATCATTCTGGACTTGAAGCGCAACGGCATTGGAGTACTTTTGACCGATCATTCTGTCAGGGAAACCCTCGCTATCACAGACCGTGCGTACATAATCCACGATGGCACGGTGCTTGTCTCAGGTACTACCGACCGGCTCATCGACGACCCCGAAGTTAGAAGGGTCTACCTGGGAGAAACTTTTCAGCGTGAAGGTATCGCATATGTGCCGCCTGAGAAGAAAGCTCCCTCTACCAGGGCTCCTGATGAGGACCAGGAAGAGAACATTGACGAGCTTGTCGCTAGCGCTATAAAGTCCGATATTGAGCGCCAGATCAGGGAGGACATCGCCAAGACGGAGTCGCCCGCCAGGGAGAACGATAAGTGACGCCCCCGGCATCGGCTGAGAGCGTTGCGGCTTTCCGTCGAGGTTTAATGAGCGCGATGACCAGTCGAAGGGGCATATCGAGGGGCAGAAATCGTTTCCACTCACTCCGGAACTACCGTCGCTACCAGCACGATGTGGCCGAAAGGGCTGTGCTGCCATTCCTGCGTCGATTCGGCGTTGACATCGCAGGTCGGCGCCTGCTGGACCTTGGCTGCGGCAATGCGGGCATGACTTCGCTCTATCGAGAAAAAGGGGCCGTGGCCGTCGGCATTGATCGGGACTGGGGGCGCATGGCGGGTGCGCCGGGACTGCTGGTGGCCGGCGACGCGCTAAACCTGCCGTTCAAGAGCGGCTCGTTTGAGCTTGTGATAGCCCATGACCTGGTCGAGCATGTCTGTGACGTAGCCATGGTGCTTAGGGAGATTGGTCGTGTTCTCTCGCAAGATGGCCTGGCATTTGTGTCCTTTCCGCCGTTTTTTGGGCCATACGGGGGCCACCAGCAGGGAGCGCGAGGGCCTGCGAGGTTGCTTCCCTTCGGCCACCTGCTGCCGGAGGCGCTCTGGCTCTCTCTTGTCAGCTGTGAGCGTTATCATAAGATGTTTGGAGGTCTTGGACGGCTGTCAATCTCAGAGTTTGATAGAGCCGTGAAGCATAGCTCGCTAGCTGTAGCACGTCGGCAGCTACACTTAGTCAGGCCGGAGGTGGCGCTGCGCCTTGGACTGCCCGTAATCGAGTGTGGTCTGTTTTGCAGCCTGCCGGTTGTGGGCGAGTTTATAACCGGTGGAGCCTTTTACCTGCTTTCAAAGCCGGGAGCAAGCAACGGCTTCTGACTGCTTGCCAGACGGCGGGGTATCTGAGATAATCTATCGAGACAGGGCGCGATGGCTCGATCAGTGTGGTTTCAAATGCAATCAGGTGATGCCACTTGGTCCCATACAACAACAAGCTAACGCCGCGCGTAGTGCCTCCGCCGGTACGTGTACTTGCCTGGGAGCTCACACGGGCCTGCAACCTCTCCTGCCCCTATTGTCGTGCTTCTGCCGGTGAGCGTGGAGCGGATGAGCTCACTACGCTCGATGCGCTCCGTGCGCTACGACAGTTTTCGACTCTGGGCAAGCCCCTTCTTATCATCAGCGGCGGCGAGCCGCTAATGCGCTCGGACATCTTCACGATAATCGACGAGGCCGACGCCCTTGGCTTTCCAACGGCGCTGGCCACCAACGGCACGCTGGTAGAGCATGCCGAGGCGCGCCGTCTGGCCGAGAGCGGTGTGCGGCGTGTGAGCATAAGCCTCGACTTTCCTGACTCCGCCCGCCATGACAGAGTGCGGGGGGCGGGTGCGTTTGACGCTGCTCTTTCCGGCATAGCACTACTTCGAGAGCACGGTGTGCCGTTTCAGGTAAACATGACTGTCGGCCGCGAAAACTCAACTGAGATTGCCGCGATGCTCGCTCTTGCGCGTGGTGAGGGTGCGGCGGCATTTCACCTTTTCTTCGTAGTAGATGTCGGGCGTGCAAGAGGCGGTAGAGAGGGGCTCCCGCCGGGACAGTACGAGGCCGTCCTGTGCGAAACGGCCGCCATCGAGCGAGACGCGGGGATCGAAATGCGTGTCACGTGCGCGCCACAGTACCAAAGGGTCAGGCGCGAGGTGGGCGTTGAGGCGCCTTCGGCGAGGACAGCTGCCGGGTGCATGGCGGGCAGGGGCTTTCTTTTCGTATCAGCTGTCGGCCAAGTCAAGCCATGTGGCTATTTCGACCTGGTGGTGGGCGGGCTGGCGGACGGGCCGCTTGATGTGCTCTGGCGAGAGTCGGCAGTGCTGCAGGCTCTCAGGCGCACTGAAAAATTCGCCGGCTGCGGGAGATGCACATACCGCGATGCCTGCGGCGGCTGCCGCGCGCGCGCATACTCCCTTTCGGGAGATTTTCTCAGCGCGGACCCGGCCTGCCAGCACAATTTATGAAATAATATCTGCTGTTGACGCTGTTTGAGACTTTGAAACAAGGCAAGAACGCTCTATGCTGCGTAACACAAATGGAGCACTCTTCGACAAGGCGAAGACCCTTATCCCCGGCGGGGTAAACAGCCCTGCAAGGGCCTTCGCCTCGGTCGGAGGGACACCCCTCTTCATTGCGAGGGGCAGAGGTTCGCACGTCTGGGACATCGAAGGGCGCGAGTTCATAGACTATGTGTCTTCATGGGGCCCGTTGATTCTCGGCCATGCCGACGCCCGGGTGGTCGAGGCAGTGACGCTGGCTGCACGCCTCGGCACGTCTTTTGGTGCACCGACCGAAGCAGAAGTGCGTCTTGCCGAACTCATAGTCGAATGCGTGGAGTCCATCGAGAAGGTTCGCCTTGTCAACTCCGGCACCGAGGCAACCATGACTGCCCTTCGCCTTGCGCGCGCCTTCACCGGGCGAGATCTCATACTTAAATTCGCCGGCTGTTACCATGGCCACGCGGATTGTCTTCTGGCCTCGGGCGGATCGGGCCTGATGACACTCTCCATACCGTCAACGCCCGGCGTACCTGGAGCCTTCACAGACCTCACGGCTGTGCTGCCTTACAACGATGTCGATGCTGTACGAGCATTTGCCTCACAGCGCGGCAATGAGCTCGCGGCGATCATCGTGGAGCCGGTCGCGGCAAACATGGGGGTCGTTGCCCCCAATAAGGACTTTCTCGAGGCGCTCAGGCAGATCGCCGACGATACGGGCGCGCTGCTGATACTCGACGAGGTCATAAGCGGCTTTCGCCTTGGGCCGGGCGGCGCGGGCCAGAGATATGGGGTGCGAGGCGACCTTGTCACTCTGGGCAAGATAATCGGCGGCGGCCTGCCGGTCGGTGCATATGGCGGTCGCGCTGAGATCATGGAGCGTATGGCGCCGGATGGAAAGGTATACCAGGCGGGCACACTCTCGGGAAACCCGATAGCTACCGCTGCGGGCATTGCCACGATCGAGGCGGTGCTGCAGCCTGGCTTTTATGAAAGGCTCGAGGCGACTGCAGAGCAGCTTGAAAGCGGCATTCGACTTGCTGCCGCAAAGGCTCCCTGGCCGCTTCACATCTCGCGGGTGGGGTCGCTCATGACGATCTTCTTTCATGAAGGTCCGATTCGGGATTATGCCGCGGCGGCAGAGTGCGACACAAACGCCTATGCGCGGTTTTTTCATGGCATGCTCGCTCACGGCATATACCTGGCCCCCAGCCAGTTCGAGGCGGCCTTTGTGAGCGCGGCACACACGTACGAGGACATCGATCGGACTGTCAGCGCGGCCGCTGAGGTTTTTGCCGAGGCTTAGTCAGGCCGCCTGAGAGGGCCTCTTGTGTGGCTGCATGCGACCTACTGCATTTCCCTGCAGTTTCGGCAATTATCCTTTTTGCAGGCGGTTTCAGATATCTGAGCCAGCAAAAAGCTCCCCCTGTATGCGCCCTCAAGGGCCAGACGCTTACGTAGCCGGGCCGGCAAACCTGCAACGCCGCCTGTCAATTTGGCAGTCGATGCGCGCGAGAACGTTTCGTGACAAAGTCAAGAGCAGAGGCAGGTTTTCGTAAGTCTTTGGCCGCATTGCACTTTCTGGTGGCATTCAGCAGTTTGTGGAGCAGTGGCACGAGGTTTGCTGTTTTGTATTGTGAGGGATGCTTAATAAACGGGCTTGTAAGGAGGTAGGCCATGAGTCTTCTGATGAGGTATTTCGGGCTGCCGTATCGCGCGCTCCCGCGCGAGTTGGACTGGCTGACGGGTGGGGAAGACCCGTTTGCCCAGTGGTCAACCGAGGTGAGCGTGCCGCCTGTCAATGTCTACGTGGATGAAGAGTCAGTCGTTATGGAGTTTGAACTCCCGGGCGTCGCCATGGAGGACATCGACCTCACAACTACCGACAGCTCGGTAACTGTGAAAGTAAAGCGTCCGGTGGAGGGAGATATACCACCCGAGAAGTACCATGTGCGCGAACGCTGGCGTGGAGAGTTCGGCCGCTCCGTGGGCATGCCGGCCAAAGTGGACAGTGCTAAGGCAAGCGCATCTTACCGCAAGGGCATCCTTACGGTTACCATTCCCAAGCGTGAAGAGGCCAGGAGTAAGCGCATTGAGATCCAGTCGGCCTGAGCGGCGAAAGGAAGGTGCTTTCATGACCAGTGAAGTTGAAAAGGCAAAGGAAACTGCGCGGCGGTCCTGCAGGAGGCCTCTCGTGGATGTTTACGAGACGGATGAAGACGTGGTGCTGCAGCTTGAGCTGCCTGGAGTGGGCAGCGAAGAGATAGATATAGGTGTAGAGGAAGACGTACTGCGCGTACAGACCACCGCCGAGCGAAAAGAACAGCGTGAGGCCCAGCCGGTGCTAAGGGAGTTTACACCGGTGAACTTCTACCGAGAGTTTATACTCTCCAGGCAGCTTGACCGGGATAGGATAAATGCCTCC
>SLPQ01000145.1 GCA_007131925.1 Candidatus Brocadiia bacterium
AGGCACATCGGAGCTATGTCTTTGTACGGCCTCTCCCCTGACAAATTATGATAGCGAAGCCTTAACCATAACCTCATCGAATTGTTCAATTCCGCCAGGCTCACATCTTGCTTTTCCTTCACAATCCAATTGGTCCCGCTCGCGTGATTGATATGATGGGCAGAGGCATTCTGACCGCCGATGACCTCGACCGCGCCGATTTCGGCGGACACAGCCGCATTCTATTCAAGACAGACGCATCCGCCTTCTGGGCCGACGATCATTTTCACGAGGACTTTCCGCACCTCGACGACGGCGCCGCCGAGTATCTGTGTGAGACGAAGGTCCGCCTCATAGGAGTGGACTACCTCTCCGTCGAGGGCTACAGGGACCGCACCCGCCAGACGCACAAGAAGCTCCTCGGCGCCGGCATCATAATAATCGAGTCTATCAACCTCTCAGGTGTCGAGCCGGGAGACTATGAGCTCATCTGTCTGCCGCTTAGGATGAAGGGGCTCGAAGCTGCGCCTGCGCGCGCTGTCCTTCGCCGAGATTGACAAGACCCTGAGACCGCTCTGCCCTCTGCCGTGAGTGGCCAATATCACTGCAGAGAGACTTCTCATTCACGCAGCCGGCCTTACGCACACTATATGCCAAGCGTTGCACGGCGGCGTTGCACGCCCCTGCCTCCAATGACCCTCTGTGCCCCGAGCTTCAGCGGTCTTCCAGCGGCTGCCTGCCTCTTGCGGCCTCTTCCACAGTCCAGTAAGGCGGACGCGGCGGCGGCCAGCCCTCGACCTCGATGCCGAAGAGCCTCTCGGCGTTCTTGTAGTAGATCTTCTCCAGGACCTCAGGCGGCAGGTTTACACCGTCATGCACATAGCGCGTGTAGCCGTCCTGCCAGCGAATAAGCCGCTTGCCGTAGTTGCCATGAAACGGAATCGGCAGATCTCGCTGCGATGTGCCGAGAAAGAGAAAGTGCGAAAGGTGAAAAGCAGCCAGGTTACGAGCGGCCAGCTCCATGTCGCCATCTCCAAGCAGATCGACGCGACCCTCACGATAGCCGGCGTCCGTACCGTAGAAGAACCTGTCTGCATACTCCGTGATGATGTATTTGAACTCCTCCGGCACGCGGCCCCATTCCCCGATGGTTGCCGAAAGATCACAGTAGTAATTCGGATAGGTCCTCAGGCGCCATTCCAGCAGCGGTACCATATCGGCAAGATAATTTGAGTGTGCCGCGATCACCACGAGGTTCGGATACTTCTCCAGAACCCGCTCCTGCTGCATGAGAAGCTCATACTTTAGCGGTGCGCGCCCATACAGCGAGGGACCTTCGAGCGTGTTGAAGGGATCTTCCGGCCGCCAGTAGCGAGAAGGGTCACCGACATGCCAGTTGATCGGCATCTGCAGCTCTTCGAGCTTGCCCCACATGGGATCGAGGCGGGGGTCATCCCATGCAATGCCGCCCGGCCGCAGGGCCCACTTAACAACCTCGCCAAAGCCCACCGCACCCTTGTCATATGCCTCCTGGAGCTGCGCGGCGTAAGTCTCGCCGATGTCGTCAGCCGCCCTATGGTCAGGCCGCGGACTTACCCCGCAAAAGACGAGAAAGCGCCCCGGGTACCTCGCGGCAAGCTCGAGGTGCCTGTCCAGGCGGGCGCCGGAGGCGCCTGAAAGTACTATGGTTGTCTTTATGCCGGACATGTCCATTGTCTTTATTGCAAGTTCGTAACATTCCTCGCTTGCACCGAAGTGCGCGTGTGCGTCGACCACCGGATACACGGGTGGCTCCTCGAGAACAATGATCTCATCAGCCATCACATGCCTCTGGTCCCAGTATTCACGCGCCGATGCGACAGAAAAGACAAGCACCAGTACCAGCGCGACTGCCATCAGGCTCTTCATGCGATCACTCCTTTTGATGTATGGTGCAATGTGCCTTCTACCGTACAATGTATCTTTTACCGACTTCCCGCGAATGAATGACGATCCGACACTTGATCGACCAGGCGCCCCTCCCCTTTACTCATTAAGATATCCGATCAAACACACATCGAAGAGCCCCATCAATCGTCGTCATTGTCTTGAGCAGTCTCTTCCGCTTCAAGCGTATTTTCACGGCCTTGTCACTGCTAATTACTGCACTGACCGGCGTTACGCACGCCCGCTGTATCTGCGGTGCCCCCTGACGCTTTGGATGTTCTACGCATCCTCGGTCTGTGCAGCGACCCCTGCCGGCATGTGGCGATTAATCGAACTCGAATTGCAACTGAGCGACTCCGAAACGCGGCTCATTGTCGAGTTCAGCAGAATCCGGCGGGCAGTCGATTCTGAACCCTTCAAACCTTCCCGGCGGCATCGGAAGGGACAGCGGATACTCGGCCTCCTCACCTGTAAGGTCGCCGGTCAGGAGCGCGCGCCAGACGCCGCCCTCCAGCGTGGATATCCGGAAATTTCCCGGCGCCCGGGCGGCACCCTCGATCCTGGGCCATTTGACGACGGCCTCCCGCAGACCGCGCGGCTCTTCAAAATGAACCTCGATAAAGTGCGCCTCGCCGTTGGCATCTGCCATCCATGCGCCGACACCATCCTGCTTTAAAGGGACGGAAGTTTCCAGGGAAAACGGTCGCATGCGATCGGGTCTTCCGTCGCGATAGGGGCTGTGCGGACCGAAAAGAGTCGGCGAAACCGAAAGCAGCATTCCGTCCGCTATCAGCTGTGCAGGCGCGGCCTCGTCGGTAAAGTGCACCAGCCTGACGGGAGCGAGGGGGCGCGAGAGAAAGTCGTTGCGCCAGAGGTAGTAGAGATGCTGATAAAGCTCGCAGCCTTTATCTTTACCAAAGGTGTACGGGCAGGGGCCGCGCACCATTTGCACGTCGTCAAGAAAGCCCCCGACCCACGCATCATGCAGATCGAGCGCCGAGAGCGGCGCGTCAGCGCGGGAGTAGTGAAGATTGTAATCAGGGTCCATAACTGCCCACCTGGAGGACTCTTCCAACCACACCTCGATGACGCTGTGGTTGTTGCCGTCGGCGGCATGGATTTCGAGCTTGCGGGCCCGCCAGCCGAGCGCCTGGCAGCACTGCAGCATGAGTATCGCCGACTGCACGCAGTAATATTTCTCGCCCCTATCGGCCCGTTCGAGCATTTCGACGGCATCCCACGGGGGAAAGACATCAGGCGTCTTGTGCTCCCAGCGCGACTTGACCCATGTGCACAGACGCGCCAGGCTCTCGATCTCGCTGTCAGCGGCGACACGGTCGAGATGGTATCTTTCGCGCAGCTCGACAAGGCGCCCCAAGGCACCCTCTTCTGAAGCAAAGCGCGGATGAGCCGTAGCGGCGGCCTTCTCCGGAGGCGCCTCGATGATAGCCCTGTCGTGCACATTGAGAGTCGAATAGAAGCTGTCAACCCTGCAGGAGAGTGCGCCGTGCGAGGGTGCTTGCGACCCCGTCATAAAGCCCTTTCGGCATTCGTATTAGAAACTATGATACTCGCCAGTTACTAGCGGCTGCTTGCGAGTCTGTACCCTGGTTTTTTCAGCCGGCGGCGGTTCGCCCGAGCGATTTCATGAACTTGATGGCCACAAGCCAGAAAAAAACCGCGCCGGAGGCGATCACAAAGACCGGCCACATACCTACTGTCGCCAGAAGCGGTATGGCAGCCCCCGTCCAGATACCACCACCCATGAACGGCTCATGAAGCAGCTGCTTGGAGGCGAAAGCATCCGCAGCCGGGCTCTTATACTCCGGGTCAACAACGCGCAGAAGCAGCAGGCCCGTGGCCGTAACTCCCATCGACTGGCCCATTTCGGCTATGGAACGCTCAAACCACGCATTCGGCAGCATGCGGCGCGCCAGCACCGTCACGCAAAACACATTCCACAGGATCGCCGCGGTTACCACTATAAGAAAGGGTACCAGCAGAGCCGCCACCGCATAGATGTTTATGGTGGCAATCGCTGCTATGACCAGAAAGTCGAGAGCAGAGTTCTGGATGCGCTTTGTCAGGCCGAGGTCGATCAGGTGATGCTTGTCAAAGCGGTCTTCGAGCAGCTGGATGATGATGCCGCCTATCATGCATAGAGGAAAAAGGGGAAAAGCGCTCATTATCTCAAGAGCAGTATCGCTGCCGGAGAGCCCTCCTGCCGCCACGAGGGCCTGCTTGATCCCGACGCCGATAAGAATGGCGATTCCGACCACAGCAATGTGAAGCGAAAAGGCCTCTACGGCCCCGGATCGCACAGTCAGCCTGCCCGCCTCCGGACGCCTGTCAACCGGGATGACTGAAATGCCATAGTCCTCTTCGATCGCCTCCGGGTCACGCTCCCTGTGGGTGTAGCCCTTTCGGCTGGCCCAGTTTATGAGAGCCATGCCGACTATAACCGCCGAGAGAATCCCGGCCGTCGCGCTGGCAAGACCTATGTCCCTGCCCTCCGGCCAGCCGTACTCCTCGAAGGTAGCCGCCATACCCGCCGCGGTACCGTGGCCTCCTTCAAAACCGACCGGTATCACCCCTCCAAACATCCCGGGCACCCCCCATACGGGAGCAAGGATGATGATAACAAGGCCCACCCCTACTACATACTGACCCCAGGCCACCACCTGCCCGTACGCCAGCTGGGGGCCTGCCCTGCGCCAAAGCTCGCCGAGACCGGGGATCGACACTCCCAGGAAAAGGCAGGCAAAGACGACATTTATCAGGAAACCAGGCAGGCTGGTCCAGCCAGCGGTCCATGCGTAGGGCACCTCCGCCCCGACCGCCCGCAAGACCTGTATGAGAATAAGGCCGAGCAGTCCTCCAATAACCGCTGAAGGCAGGTACAGCTTGCGCAGAATGCGCATGTTCATGCGCAGTAAATGCCCCGCGGCCAACAGCAGGCATAAACCGGAAAATGACAATACAAGCGTCATTTACAGCTCCTTTCCCTGATGTGTCCCCCCGATTTTACGCGTGACATTCTAACCAGAAAAGCAGCACGCGTCACGGGTTGATTTGTCAAACCTCTTGCTACAGGGGTGGCCGGGTGATATATTCGTTGGCTGCAGTGGCGCTGCGCGCGGTACAGACCAGGAGACTGCTGATGAACTACCGGCGTTTGGCAAACACCGATGTTTCGGAAATCGCGCTCGAGGCCGCCCCATGCCGGGTCCTCTCGAATGGTGATTTCACGGCCCTGATATCCAAGGCCCTCGACAGCGGGATAAACTTCTTCTGCAGCCTTAAGCCTGAGGAGACCGGCACCATAGGCCAGGCGTTGAAAAGCCTCTCCGCGCGACGAAATGCCATAGTCGCTGCGGGCATCGAGGATTTCTTTGCCTCGCTCACCCGTCACCGCATGCGTACAGAGGAATTTCTCGAGCATGAGCTCGAAGACCGTCTCGCGCGCCTTGAAAGCACCTATCTGGACTGCCTTGTCCTGGACCTCGGCAGGGGGCATAGTGTGGACCTCCAGGGGGTCCGCCGCGAGGGAATATCCGGCGGATCAGACTCCAGGGCAGTCGAGCTCGAGCATTTTGAAGGCGGCACCTTTCTGCATGAGACAATGCGCGATTTTCTCAAGGTCGCCAACCGCTTCAGGCACCAGGGGCGCGTTCGCACAATCGGCCTTGCCGGAGAAAATGTCGATGCAGTCAGCCGGGTGCTTGGCAAGCAGCACGATTTCGATGTAATCTTTGCTCCATACAGCTACGGCTTCAGAGCAGTCGAGGATGGGCTGCTGGCCATCGCCCATGAGACCAGGACCGCCTTCGTGGCAACCAGACCCCTCTGGTGGGGGCCACGGCATATACCCGTTACAGTCCTGGCCGAAAGCCCCTTTCCGGCCGACAGGGCCGTCGCCGAGACAGGCCCTGAAGATCTCGCTTCGCGAGCGTGCAAATGGGTGCTCCAGCAAAAAGCTGTCAGCAGCGCGTGCGCATCGGTGTGCACTCCTGCCCAGGTCGAGGCGCTCGCTGCGGCCTCGCCCAGAGATGCATGGACCAGGGCCGACGAGGAGTCTCTTGGCAAGGTAGGCGCTGTAGCCAGCGATGCCGGAGGGCTCTTTCTGGCCTTGTCAGCGATGAATTCAAAAGACCCGGAGCTTCGCGCACAGGGCTGGGCAGTGCTTGTCAGAAAGGACCTCACCGGCGGGGAGGTGTTTGACCCTGATGCTGCTGCAAGAGACCGACAGAGGGTCCTCGAGCGAATAGCTGAGACGATACTGCCGCCGGAGCCGGTAGAGCCCGATCAGGACGTCGAAGAATTACTGTGAACGATATCCGCTACCATCTCACTTGCGCATGCTGCCGCACGGCGGTTGTGCGGCGCACTTTCCGGCAGCGTGCGGACGCCTTACCACAGACCGCCAGTGAATTGTGGAGCGGCCGACGCGCCAAAGCCGCAAAGGAGCCGACGAGCCAATGTGGTGAAAGGGAGGCCCGCGGTCGCGTCGCCTATGCCTGGATTATGGCCGGCATGTTCCTGGCGGTGGCGCTGACGAGCGGTTGCCGCGGCCCATCCAGACCGCTTACGCCATTGGAAAAAGCGCGTGAGGAGGTCGCGCAGTCAGCCATAAAGACCATACCTCGCCCGCACGGGCTGCTTTCCTACGACTTTGGAACAGCCACGCCCTGGCCTGGCTTTCAAAACGTGCCGGGAGCGGAAAATGTTCACCTTTCTGCCAACGCCGTTTTCGGCGCATATGGGCGCGGCGACTTCCCCGATGCACTTGCAGGCGACTGGGTACAGGCATCTCAAGAGTCACAGGCGAGCAGGCTGAGCGTAACGCTCAGCGGGCTGCGCAGGGGCTCATACCGCGGCGCAATAATGGCCAGAAACGTCACGCGCGACATGGTTGCCGGCAGGCGCTATCAGGTGCGCGCCAATGGCATCGTGGTGGTTAACCGCGCCGTGACGCCGCAGAGCTTTTTCAGCAGCGATGGATTTTTTTACGGGGTGCAGTTTGATGATGTTCCGGGAGTGGATTGGTGGGAGAGGTACGT
This sequence comes from Candidatus Brocadiia bacterium, assembly GCA_007131925.1. Classification (GTDB taxonomy): domain Bacteria; phylum Planctomycetota; class DG-23; order SLPQ01; family SLPQ01; genus SLPQ01. Next base: position 6,966 of record SLPQ01000145.1, read on the forward strand.
CAAACTCGTCACCGAATGGCACTTTTTCGAGTTTGAGTCCACGGGCAGGCTGACGCTCGATCTCGACAACTGCCGACTTTACGCGCTCGTCGTAGCGCCCAAAACCGACCTAGACGAGCAGGAGTTCAAGGCCTTCACAGCTGGAACCGATGCATCAAGAAAGGCATGGTTTCTTTTCGACAAGTTTCAGTTTGCACCACAGAGGCCGCGCGGGACCTTTCGTCCCTCCCAGGAGGCGCGCGAGCGCGGATATGTAACCTTCAGCAGGCCGCCCGGCAGCGAGGTTACTTACAACACCCTGCCTTCGAGCCGTGAGACAGCCGCCTCACCTGCGGCCGCCGGCGCACCCGGCCAGAGCGTGCCGGTTACTTTCAGTGTCAGGACGCTCCGGCCTGTCAAAGACATCAGGGTCACCGTCGGGCCGCTGACTCGTCAGGGTGCCCAAGACGACAGCGGTACAGAGGGAGAAGACGGGATATTCTCAGACAATATCTCCGTAGAGGCAGTGCGCTACAAGCTCAGTCGCACAAGCGATGCGTGGGAGATCTTCCCGGAAATCATCCAGAAGCAGCAGAATATTGACCTCCCGGCAGATGTAACCAAGCGCTGGTGGCTTACCGTAAGCGTCCCCCCGGACGCTCTCCCGGGAAAGTACACCGGCACCATCTTCCTTGAAAGTCTAAACGCCCCCCCTGCAGAGATCGATCTGACGGTGACCGTCTACCCCTTCAAGCTGGCACCGGCGGACGTCTCCTTTGGCGTGTGGTACAATGACCCCTGGATAAGCAGCTACTGCACGGGCCTTATGGGCGGGGTGGCTGCGCGCGGTGAGTCCATAGAGCAGCTCAACGCACCCCTGTACCCTTCTGTGACAGACAGGGCCGCCGAGGCCTACCGTCTTCGCATGCTCGATGCAGACCTGACGTTCTTGAGCACGCGCGGCTTCAACAGTATAAGCACACCGGCGCCAAACGTGACCTCCATCGGCCGCGACGGGCGCGTGATGCTTGATTTTTCGGTCGTCGAGGCCTATCCGGAGCTTCTCGAAAAGTACGGCATGAACACTCGCCATCCGGGAATTGTCGACCTTGCGCTACTCTCACAACGCACGCTTGGGGCGGCCGGCTCGGCGGCGGAGTTTGCACCACCTCACAGGCAGGCCTATCGCAGCGCACTTCTCAGCCTCGAAAGATGGTGGGGTCGCAGGTCGGCGGATGTTCTGGGACTGGCTGCCGACAGACCCACAATGCGTGAGGGCCCGGCCACCCGAAGCGTTGAGTGGGTGCTCAATCACCTCGAAACGATCCGGGAAACAAGCGGCATCAAGCCTACTGTAACACTTTGCTACGACGTGTACGACAAGGTTTCATGGCGACCCATACTCGACTTGAAAAGCACGGTCTACATCAGGCCGTGGCCGCACGCAGCACCCCTTATTCGCCACGCCCGCGACGGAGAAAAGCAGCTGCGCTTTTTTGATGGCGGCTGGAGTCGCTACTCTTTCGGCTTTTTCACCTGGGCCGCTGAGGCGCAAGGCAACTGGCAGCGTGATTTCAACACTCGACAGAGTGCTTTCAACCCCATATGGGAAAGCCCCTCCCGACCGGCGGTGTATCCTTCCCCCGACGGGCCTCTCTCGACGCTGCGCCTCGAGAGCGCCGCCCGGGGTATAACAGACCTGCGCTACATGACGACCCTCGATCAGTACATCGAACAGGCTATCGCCTCAGAGAAGCCCCGAGCCCTTGAAGCGGCCAGGGCTGCAAATCGCACTATACGGGACATCCGCAGACGCGCGTCAGAGTGGCCTGTAGATCGCAGGGGCAATCCGGCCGGCCCAGGCGAGGACCAGCTTGACAGGTGGCGCCGGACGGTGGCTGAGCACATAGAGAAGATCCATAACGCACTCTGATCGAAGCGAAGCCCGCTCGAGACGCCGTCACTTCTGTACTTCACTTCAGTTGTGACGCTGCGCCTCGTGGGAGCCGCGCTCCTCCTTAGCAGGCTGCCTCGCGCTACAGCTTGAACTGCGGCAGAAGCGGCTTTGAGGCGGCCAGGAGCTCATCCAGCATTCTTTCGGCCTGGTTGGGCCAGATCGACATTTCGTCAAGCATCAGCGCCTGAAGCGCAAGGCCCCTGTCGCCCTTGACCGCCGCATCGGCGACAAGGTCATGCCAGGCGAAGCGTTTTTCCAGCATACCCTTAAGCACAGGCGGCGCCTCGTCCATCACAAGAGGCCGTACACCCATGGAGTCAGTCACTGCCTCGACCTCTACGAGGGCCTCAAAGGGTAGATTTGGTATAGCGCCGCTGTTTGGGATATTGACAATCGCTATCTGCCGGCGGCCGTGCGCTATTGCCGACAAGAGCGACGCCATGCCTTCGCTGGTGATCGAGTCGTCGATTTTTTCCGGCAGCTCTGTGCTATCGAGAATCTTCTGGTACTCCTTGAAAAACTTCTCACGCACCCGGGCAGTGGGCTCCTTGTAGGGAGCAAGTGGCCTGGAGGCATCAAACCCATGTTTCAACGCATCATCTTTCAGGCCGTATGGCAGGTCGTCCTGGCGCGATACGCGCGACAAGAAGGGGTAAAACTCCACAGAGTGGTTGTCATAGGCATAAACGAGTATGTAGCCGTAGATCTGCGAAAGATGGGTGCTCATCCGCCGCCTTTCGGGGGGCGGCTCCTTCATTGTGATTTTCCGGAGTTTGTCATAGAGGTCTTTTCCCCTGTGAGACACTCGGGTAAACCAGTAATAATGGTTGGTGCCGACCCACGTGACCTCAAGCTCCCGAGGCGGCACGCCGAGCGCCTGGGCAGCGTTTCTGATGCCGTGCTGGACGCCATGGCATATGCCGATGGTCTTTATGGAGGTGTACTTGTTCAGCGCGCGGCAGATAACAGCCATCGGGTTTGAGTGGTTAAAGAGGATGGCGGACGGGCAGCGCTTTTCCATAGCCTTGGCGATTTTCATGTATGCCGGTATGGAGCGCAGCCCCATCATCATGCCCGCCGGGCCCGCGGTGTCGCCAATGACCTGCTGGATGCCATACTTGGCGGGGATGTGAACGTCGGCGTTGTGAAACCACGAGTCATAGACATTCGGGGAGATACCTGCGCCGCTGGCGCCGATGGAAGCTACGGCAAAGTGTGCTCCGTCGAGCGCGTCGGCCAGGCTGCGCGCTGCGCGGATCTTGCAGCCGGTGGATGCTTGCCGGGCAAGGCGCGCTCCCATTTTGGCCATCCGGCGCGCCTTTTCATGCTCGATGTCATAAAGCACGACCTCGCTGCCGGCAAGGTCGTCGGCCAATGCCAGGTCTGCAAGTACGCGCCTGAAGTAGAACGACCCGCCGCCAAGACAGGCGATTTTCTTTCCGGCCACAGTAATGCTCCTTTCCCGATTTACAATACCTGCCGGCGTCAAGCCTGCTGAGCGAGAGCTTCAACGACAAGGTCGCCGACCTCACTGGTGGAAAAGCCCATCCTGGCCGCCCCGAGGCTCTTAAGCTTTGTGCCGGTAACCTGCATGACGGCCTTCTCGATACCGTCGGCAGCCGATTGCTCGCCGAGAGTATCAAGCATCATCCCCAAAGCACAAATGCCGGCAAGCGGATTTATGACGCCCTTACCGGTATACTTGGGTGCGCTGCCCCCGATCGGCTCAAACATGGAAACGCCCCCGGGGTTTATGTTGCCGCCGGCGGCAATCCCCATGCCACCCTGTATCATGGCGCCGAGGTCAGTAATGATATCGCCGAAAAGATTAGAGGTCACGATCGTGTCAAACCACTCGGGATTCTTGACAAACCACATTGTCGCGGCGTCCACGTGCGCGTAGTCGCGCTTTATGTCCGGATAATCGGCCTGGCCTATCTCATTGAAGGCGCGCCACCAGAGGTCACCACCATAGGTGAGCACATTTGTCTTGTGAACGAGCGTCAGCGTATTTGTCCTGTCGCGCCTGCGGCAAAGCTCAAAGGCGTACCGGAGACATCGCTCGACCCCTGTGCGGGTTGTGAGACCGGTCTGAATGGCCACCTCATCCGGCGTACCCTTTTTCATAACGCCTCCGGAGCCCACGTAAAAATCCTCCGTGTTCTCGCGCACGACCACAAAATCCACATCCTCGGGGCCCTTGTCCTTCAACGGACAGTCGACCCCCGGATAAAGCTTTACCGGGCGAAGGTTTATGTACTGGTCGAGCTCAAAGCGCAGACGCAGCAGGATGCCCTTTTCCAGTATCCCGGGAGCAACGTCCGGGTGCCCGATGGCGCCAAGATAGATCGCGTCAAACTTTCGCAGCGTGTCAGCGGCGTCCTCAGGGAGTATCTCACCTGTTGAGAGGTACCTGTCGCCGCCCCAGTCGAAGTGCTCAGTCTCGTACGTGAAACCGTACTTCTGCGCCGCCGCCGCGAGCACCTTGAGTCCCTCCACCACCACTTCCGGCCCGGTGCCGTCGCCGGGAATGACCGCTATACTGTGCATAGAGCCTCCTTTGAGAAACAGTGCATACAGCAGCAACGTGTCAGTTCAAGACAAAGAAAAGCTAACAATATCCGGCAGGGCCCTTTTAGTCAAGGCTTCCGCGCACAGCAAAGCAGCTCCCCCGCGGGCCATGCGCCAGCGGCCTGGCCTGGCTCGGCAGCCGCCAGGGGCACAGGCTCTCAGCCACAACGACTGCTTCTTTACTGCTAACTCTCAAGTGGTATAATCGCATGGCCAAGGGAGATGACGAGTGCTGTTTGACGAAGAGAAAGAATCGCTTGCCATACCTCCTGACGCCCCATTGGCGGCCAGGATGAGGCCGCGCAGCGTCCATGAATTTGTGGGGCAGGAGCACTTTTTCGGCGAAGGCAGGCTTTTGCGCAGGATACTCAAGGCCGACCGACTGTCATCAGTGATATTCTACGGTCCGCCCGGCACGGGCAAGACTGCCCTGGCCTGGGTTATAGCCTCCGTCACCAAGGCCGCCTTTGAGGCACTGAACGCCGCCTCGGCTACCGTCAAGGACATCCGCGCATGCGCCGAAAGAGCGCGCATGCGACGTGCGGAGGGCCGCAGGACGGTGCTTTTCATCGACGAGCTGCATCGATTCAGCACCTCCCAGCAGGACGTACTCCTGGGGGATGTGGAGACGGGTGCGATCATATTGATCGGAGCGACCACGCACAATCCATTCTTCTCGGTGAACGCCGCGCTCGTTTCGCGAAGCCAGGTATTTGAGTTTCGCCCCCTGGATGCCGGCCACATTAAGTCAATCATCACCCGCGCGATCGAGGACAGGGAGCGCGGTCTTGGCTCGCAGAGCGTAGAAATTACCGAGGAAGCGCTTGAATTTCTCGCGAAGATATCGGACGGTGACGCACGGCGTGCTCTCAACGCCCTTGAGATCGGGGTTCTCTCGGCCGAGCCCGACGAGAGCGGCATGATTCATTATGACATGGAGGTTGCCCAGGAGAGCATTCAGAAAAAGGCCGTCGTCTATGACAGGGCCGAGGGTGAGCACTACGACACAGCGAGCGCTTTCATAAAGAGCATGCGCGGCAGCGACCCTGACGCGGCCATCTACTGGCTTGCCAAGATGCTCGAAGCCGGAGAAGACCCTCGCTTCATTGCGCGAAGGATTGTGATATGCGCCGCAGAGGACGTGGGAAACGCCGATCCGCAGGCCCTCGTGGTGGCTGCGGCGGCTCTCGAGGTCAGCGAATTTGTCGGCATGCCTGAGTGCCGCATACCCCTGGCACAGGCCGTCACCTACATTGCTACTGCGCCAAAGTCCAATGCCGCATACGCAGCCATAGACGAGGCCATGACCGACGTTCGCGCGGGTCGGACGATGAGCGTTCCCGACCATCTGCGCGTGGGCTCCTATCCTGGCGCCGAGCGCCTCGGACACGGCCAGGACTATAAATATGCCCACAAGTATGATGGGCACTTCGTGGAGCAGGAGTACATACCCTGTGACAAGGAATACTACAGGCCGGGTAACAGCGGTTTCGAGGCTGTCATTAGAAAGAGACTGGAAGCGTGGAGAAAGCGAAAGCGAGAAGTGTCTGGCGGCGAAGATGCAGCAAAATGAGCCCGGCAGAGCTGGCGGACAAGAGCCGTCGCGTCATCTGCAGGCTGGCAGAAATGAGCGAGCTGGCGCAGGCGCGGGTTGTAATGGCTTATGCGCCGCTACCTGACGAGGTTGACATCATGCCCCTTCTTGATGAGCTGGCCAAGCAGGGCAAGCGTATCGTCTTTCCAGCCCTGGCAGGTGATGACGGTCGAATGGACGCCCACGAGGTGGCGGACTTTCGTGAGGGGCTCCGGCCGGGCCGCTTCGGTTTGTTGCTGCCGGTAGGGGGATTTCCGGTAGATCCGCGGGAGATTGACTTTATGCTGGTCCCGGCGGTGGCCTACAACAAGACCGGCCACAGGCTGGGACGGGGGGGCGGATACTACGATCGTTTTCTGGCGGGCCGCGCGACGGAGGCCTTCAGCTGCGGGGTGGCATTTGAATGCCAGGTGCTCGAGGAGATACCTCTAAGGGAGCATGACTGCGGCGTAGACGCGCTCGTTACCGAAGAGGCGGTTCGCAGGTTTTCGTGAAAGGTAAATTTCTCCAGCCTTTCGGACGAAATGTACGATAAGTAAATATAGGACAACTCGCAAGCAACTCTTTTCCCAGGTGGAGAGATCGTGAACAAGTCAGGCCTTTTCGTAAGCGCACTCATCATTGGCGGGATATTTCTAGTCGTGTGGCGGCTCAGGGGCGACTCGGACGCTGCAACAGAGATCTCCCCTGATACTGCTGCGACCACTTCGGGCCGGGTGATTTCAGACAGAGAGCCATCTGCGCCTTCAGGCATCGCCGGCGAAGCGGAGAATATGCTGCGCCAGGGCGAGGCGGCCCTTCAGCGCGGTGATCAGGAAGCCGCCATGCAGACGCTCAGCAACCTCGTAAGGCGCTTCCCGACCCAGCCGGCGGGCGTGCGTGCTGCCGTGAAGCTTGCCGACATCCATGAAAAGGCCGGAGACCTCTACCAGGCCAGAAACATGCTCAGCGAGGCGCTCGCGGGCCTCGATGAGGGTAGTGACCGCCAGGAAGCGGTACAGCGGCTCCATCGAATTAACGGCGAGCTCGTGTTCAGTCGCAGAGAGACGCCTGAAAGTATTACTTATGTAGTCAGATCCGGCGACAATCTTACCCGGATTGCTCGGCAGTTCGACATTACCCCTGAGTTCATCAAGCGCATCAACTATCTCACCTCAGACAGGATCCACCCGGGCGACCGACTCAAGGTCCTGCAGGGACCATTTGATGTTTTCATTGAAAAGTCGAAGTTTCGCCTCATTGTCAGACGCGCCGGCATCTTCATCAAGGAATATCCCGTAGGTCTTGGCAAGGACGGCTCGACCCCGGAGGGCGAATTTATCGTTACGAATAAGCTGATTGACCCCGAGTGGAACCCTCCCGGGCCGGAGTACGCCGCTCCCGACGACCCGGACAATCCCCTCGGCACGCGCTGGATAGGCTTCAAACCGCATTACGGTATACACGGCACTGTCGAGCCGGAAATGATCGGCGTGGAGGACTCCCGCGGCTGTGTGCGCCTGTTTAACGAGGATGTAGAGGAGCTCTTCGACCTGGTCGTGCGAGGATCTCAGGTCGTCATCACTCCCTGAGCTTGCGGGAGCGCTTGCCTCGGCAGGAGCATACCGGCGTTGGACTTTGCCGGCACCTTGCATAAGATTGTCCGCGATGAGGCCCGGAGACCGCAATGCCGCTTAGACTCATACACACCGCAGATGTCCATCTCGACAGCATGTTTGCCGGGCTTCCCGACGGAAAAGGTCGGCGCAAACGCGAGG
>SLPQ01000120.1 GCA_007131925.1 Candidatus Brocadiia bacterium
CGGCGCGCGTTTTCAAGAAGCACCCTCTCTACCTCGTGGCCCGTCGAGTCGCCGTTTGCGTGGACGATGCGCGCATGGGAGTGCCCGCCTTCCTGGGTAAAGAGCATCCTGCCGTCGTCCCTGTCAAACTTTGCCCCCCATTCGATGAGCTCACTGATCAGCGCCGGCCCCTCGCGCACCACGCGCGCTACGACTTCTATGTCGCAAAGCCCGGCTCCGGCGCTGAGAGTATCCTGAACGTGACTTTCCTGGCTGTCCTCGCTTGAGAGGACCGCGGCCACGCCGCCCTGGGCATAATTCGTGTTTGACTCGCTTGCACGGTCCTTGGTAAGCACCAGCACGCGCCCATGCCGCGATGCCTCGATAGCCGCTCGCAGGCCCGCCACGCCGCTTCCGATGACTATTGAATCGGCACTCCAGCTGGAGAGCGCCGATGTGTCGAATGACAGCAGGTATCTCTTGTCGAGAAGGTATTTCTTCATAGGATACGCGTCCTTTCACGAGGCATGTACGGAGGTATGATTGTAACAGCTGACGCCGCTTTTGCAAAATTGTGCATCGCCGGGAGCGAGTCGTACGCCGTTTATCCGCGCGGATGGTACCTGTGGTGTATCGATTTGAGGCGGTTTCGGTCGACATGCGTGTACACCTGCGTCGTCTGGATGCTGGCGTGCCCGAGCATCTCCTGAACAGTACGCAGGTCCGCCCCGCCGGCCAGAAGGTGCGTCGCGAATGAATGACGAAGAGTATGTGGGTGGACGTTTTTGCGCATGCCCGCAAGCTTTGCATACTTCTTGACAAGCCGCCAGATATGTACGCGCGATAGCGCCGCGCCACGCACGCCCAGAAAGAGCGCATCCGGACTGCCGGGACCGGCCAGCCGGCCACGCCCGTCCCAGAGATACCGCTCTATCGCGTGAATGGCGCTTCTCCCGAGCGGCACCACGCGCTCCCTGGAGCCCTTGCCGAAAAGAAGCACGAGAGAGAGATCGAGCTTGAGATCACTCACCCTCACGCCCGCAACCTCCGCTACGCGAGCGCCCGAAGCGTAGAAGGTCTCAAGCATTGCACGGTCGCGAAGGACAAGCGGCCCGGGGCCCTTTGGCGCGGCAAGAAGCTTGTCAACCTCGCCCGGCTCGAGACAGTCCGGAAGGCGTTTCCACACCTTCGGCGTCTCCAGGGTCGCCGTGACAGCCTCCCCGACAAGGCCCTCAGAGGCCAGAAACCTGTAAAACATCCTCACCGCCACGAGTGCGCGGGCGATTGAGCTGACCTCGAGACCTCTGCGCTTCTCAGCGGTCAGAAACTCCTCCACATCCTCGGCCCGCGCCGATCTCGCATCGGCCGAACCCAGAAAGTCGATAAAGCGGCCCACGTCTCGCCGGTAGGCTGCGATGGTGTTTGCGGAAACTCCGCACTCCGCTGCGAGATACTCCAGGAAGTTCTTAAGCAGCGGGTGCTGCATGTTCCCTGTCGAGCCTGGCCTTGGCCTCCAGGAGCTCCCAGAACAGGGGGCACTGGGCAAAGTCATCCGCACAGACGCCCACGGCGTAGTCAATACGGTCGAGCTTGAAATTGACAGCGCAGCGGGCGTCGTTGCTGTCGATAAAGGGACAAACCATGATATTCCTCCAACTTGCGCCATCTATTTCATCGGCCTGACCGCCGCGTCGCTTTAACCCGTCATACCTGAGTGCTGAAACAGATTTGAGATACCTGGAACCTGCAGATTTTGGTCTGGAGGCTTTCAGACCATCTCCTGCCAGCCTGCGGGCTTTATGATCTCGCGCAGGACAGTGGTCGCATACGAGCCCTTCGGCAGGAAAAAGCCGGTTGTAAAGCCGTCCTCATGCTGCTGGAATGTCACCTCGCTGACCGGCACACGCAGCGGGCGACGCACGCCCTTGTTCTTGAGGCCGATCCTCAAGTGAAACTGCCCCAGCTTGATGTGCGCCCCATGCAGGACGGCCCATTCGATCTCGCCGGGCTTGCCCCTGGCGAGCGGGACCTTGTAGCCGAAAATCGGTCCTGAAGGGCTGATTTCGAGGTTGGCCGCCCGCCGGCTCTCCGCCGAGGCGTCTTCCACCAGAAAGACGGCCCCCTTGTCATGGATGTACGCGTAGTCGCCCTCCATCAGGCGGTCGAGCTCCCTGTAGCGTTGCTTGAGGACCTCGTTGAAGAGGTACGCCTGAAGCGCAGAGATGTAAAACTCAAGGTACCGCTTCGGCACCCGAGCGAGAATCATGCGGTATTCCCTGCGGGAGGGCTTCATGTCGGCCCACAGGCCGAGCCCGGAGTCTCTCAGGGCTATGGCGAGGTTTCGCTCGGGCACGAAGCTCTTGGGAAAGAGCTTCAGGCTGCGGTTGTAGTCTCCCTGCCAGGCGAAGCGCCTCGCCTCGTGAACGCCTGTCCCCTCCTCGGCCGCGCACGGCGCAAAGACTGCCTGCAGGGCGCGATGGTACTTGCCCTTGACAAGGGCGCGCCCGAAGAGTGCGTTTCGCCCGTGTGATCCGAAGCGCTGCGGGCCGTAAAAGTTGGGCACGCCGCGTCGCTCGAGTATCTCCAGGATCTCGCGGGCGCAAGAGACATCCCCCTGCTCTACACCCCGCACACGCACGCGAAAGTAGTTTCCCTTGAGATGGCCGGTACGCAGCTTGTTGGTGTGGCGTGAGATGTGCAGCACCCGAAAAGCCTCAAACTCTCTTCGATCGAGCCGCGACTCATCTCCTCCCGGCACGCATATGTACTGGCGTGATATCGACTTCACGTCCTTGAGCCCGGCGTAGGAGACCGACCGCACGTTGACATCAAAGATCTCCGCAAGCTCACGCGCTACATCAAAGGTGGACAAGCCGCGTTTTTCGATATAGAGATACAGGTGCTCCCCTTTGCCGCAAGGCTCATACAGCGGGCGCTCCTCGACCTCGAAGTCCTCAATGCGATCCTTTATCCGCCCGCCTGTGCCCGGTATGCTTTCAGTCAGAAATGGAATGTCGAAAACGGTGCGCATGCACGGCCCCTCCCGGCGGTCTACATCCAAGGCCGATAAAGGGTAATGGGCCGCCTCGGTCGTGTCAACCGCCACTGCCGCGGCAGCTGCGGCGCCTCTGTCGCAGGCGACGTATATGCCCGTCAGTCAGTCCGCCCTGGTGTCAGCCAGACGCACGATGTCCAGGACATGCAGGTGAATGCTTCTGAGCGCACCCAGCGCATCGACAAAGTGCGCACTGGAGGCGCTGTCGGCCTTGACGCCGCCGGCCACGCGATGGATGTGCGAGCGCAGGATGGCACGCCTGGCGGCCTCGATGGTCATGGCGTTCTTGAGCACCTTGTCAGGTCGCGCGGGACGCCCTTCCAACATATCCAGCGACTCGGCCAAGTCGTCTGCTACCAGCCGGTGAAAGCGCTCAAAATGTTGCGCCTGCTCCGCCGAAAACTCCACGCCTCTGCCCGACATCCCGGCGGCTTGCGCCGCGAGCACGGCGGTGATGATTCTGCCTGTTTCGCCAATGTCTCTGCGGACGTACGAAAGGGCGATCTTGCGCAAGCGGTCATTTTCTGAAAGGCCGGCCTCGTCGATCTCGACTGCCATTATTTCAAGCACTGCAAGCCGGGCGTCCAGCTCCCGCCGGCAGGCGTTCATAAGCCTTTCGATGCCCCTCACGCCCACCAGGTACCCTGAGAGGCTCTTTCTGGCCATCTCCAGTGCCACTCGTCCGGCCCCGGCGGTGTGCGCTGCAGCGGCATCGAGGGCTTCGCCGGGGCTTCGGGCCTTTGACGGTTCGAGCACCTCCAGCGGGTGGCGATCTTCGGCGGCGCCACCGCCGGCCAGAGAGATGGCGACCTGCTCGACGGCCGATACCAGCGGCATAAACGCAACCGCCGAAAAGAGCGCAAACATGAGATAAGCGTTTGCAAGCATCCTGTGCTCAGCGAATGTGCCCATGGCAGCTGAAAAGCGCGTCACGAGCGTGCAAAAAGGCCCCAGCAGCGCCATCAGAAGCGACGCAGCCAGAAGGCCCGTCAAGAGCTCGGCAATGGCAAGCTGCCGGAAGGTCGCACCTCTTGTAAGGCTGGCCACCAGGGCCGCTACCGGCGCCGCGGCCGCCGCACCCAGAACCGCCGCAGTCGCAGCGTCCTGCGGAAAGCCAATGGCCATAACCAGCACGACTGTCAGCACGCTCGACTGGATCAGCGCACTTGTGAAAAATGCAATAACGAAAAGATAAAAGGGATTGTGTCCGATCGACTCTATCGCCGCGGCCAGCCCAAGCGGCCCTGCAAAGGCGATGAGCTCCTGGACGCTGCCGCTGACAAGCTCAACACCGAAAAAGAGAAGACCCGCCCCAAGCACCACGCTGCCTACGTGGCCCGGCGCGTCATCGCCTGCAATTGCATAGACGACAAGCCCTGCGATCATCATGTACGGTGCAGCAATGCCGGGCCGTATAGAGACAATCTGCACAAAAACGGCTGCGGAGAGAGGGAGGCCGAGGATGACTGCTGTGGCGCGCCACGAGGACAGAAGCTTCGCGCGGCAAACCGCCGCAAGAGTTTCGGTCGCCTCCACGCCTGATCGGGCAAGAATGCCGGCGGCAGCCCCTCCCAGAAGTGCGCCGGGCCTCCCATAGCCTGCGAAAATGGCCGCAATGGCCGGATAGGGCGGCAGAAACCGTCCAAGCGACTGTCTTATCCGGCGCAGGCCGATCACGAAAAGGACAATACCGCCCGCCGCGGCGCTCAGCAAACGAAGGTACATCATGTGAATCCGTCCCTGTCCAGGACGTCCTCAGGCGCGGTCATCGGGCGCGTGAGCGTTTATGACGATGTCGAGAATCTTGTCTCGATCTTCGCCGGTGATCTCCTTGAAGGTCAGTCCGAGCTGGCAGACCTCGGTATTCTGATCGATGGCCTCAAGCCACGCCACCTTCGCTATCGCTTTGACCTTTGATCCGGCAAGCTCGATGGTCAATGCCAGAAGGATCTTTTCCATCAACAGCTCTGTTATCCAGTCCACCTCCGGGACCTGGCCGGTCAGAAGCATACCACCGCCGCCGATGTTGTCAGTGCGGCCCTCGTGGACGCGCTCATCAAGAAACTCCGGGCTCGTCGAGACAAATCTGTACTTTACCGGGAGCGCCGAATCTATCCTGACGAACTTGCGCTTTTCCCGCCTTGCGTTGTCTCCCATCCTCGGCACCTCCCAGTACATGCTCTAACTTGCGCGGCTCCCAGCGCGGCCTGACTCCCGGGTAGGCATCAGCACCTGCCTGCGTGCAGGCGCACAGTCGTTACCGGGAAAGAGGGCGCTCTTGACCATATCGGCATTTGGGACCGTGCCATTTAGCCTCACGCTCTGGAGATGCCACACGAGTCTCGTGAAAAAGGTTGACCTCCGGCGCCGATGACTATAGTATCTGGCCCTCTGACGGTTCGCGCATCGCTCACCGGGGGGCGCCTGCGCGTTTTTCGAGGCTCAGGAATATCCGGAGGGTGAGTATGCGAGCATTCAAGATCGGCGGTGTATTTGCGATGCTGGGGGTTGTGTGTGCTGCTATGGGATGTGCGACCGGCGAGAGCTACAGCGCACCCGGCTTCAACTTCGCCTCGATCGACAGGGTCGCCATAGTGGAGGTTGAGAGCGCCCTGCGAAACCGCGCCGCGGAAAACCAGATTGGCGACTTCTTCGCCATGGAGCTGCTCAGAAGGGGCTACACGCCCATCGAGCGCCAGCAGGTGCAGGCGATTTTACAGGAGCAGGAGTTTCAGGCCGGGGACCTCACCAGCGACGCGGAGGCAGCACGGGCCGGGCGGATTCTCAATGTACCGGCGGTCCTGATCGTGAATATGCCTTCATGGGGAGACCGTATCGACATGACCGCAAAGCTCGTGGATGTCGAAGATGCCAGCATACTGTGGATGGGCTCTGGCTCCGGCGGCACGCGCAGACCTCTGCGCACAGCCATAGGCGCCGCTGTAGGCGCTGGCGCAGGGGCCGCCGCAGCGGGCGGCGACACCTCCGGAAGGGCGGCCGGAGCTGCCATCGGCGGCGCCGCCGGCGGCACGGCCGGTCATGTGCTCTCGCCGTCGGAGGCCCAGGCGGCTCAAAACGTCGTCAGAAAGGTCATGGGGAGTCTGCCGCAGAGAAGATAGCACGCTTCCCGCGGCACTCGCCGGCCGCTGCAGCGCGCGGGCGCTTTGAAGCCGGATGCCTTGCAGATCGCAGGATATTTCCTGTAAATAATCTGTCGCTTTCATATAATTTAGTCCACTGCTTTGGTAGATTGTTGGCCGCAAGACCAGTGAGGGTGTAAAAATGGCGGGCGCTGTGGCGCTTTTATCCGGAGGACTCGACAGCCAGCTGGCGGCCAGGCTTGTTATCGAGCAAGGTATACGGGTGGTCGGGCTTCATTTCACTTCGGTATTCAATGCCGCACCAAAACCCGGCGAGCCGACGCCCGCTGAAAGGGCCGCCGAGACGCTCGGCATATCTCTACTTAAAGAAGACATCAGCGAGCGGCAGATGCAGATATTGCGCGATCCGCCGCACGGCTTTGGCTCGGCGGCCAATCCGTGCATCGACTGCCACATGGCCATGCTCACCGCCGCCGCGCGCCGCATGGGGGAGGCGGGTGCGGATTTTTTGGTGACAGGCGAGGTGGTCGGCCAGCGGCCGATGTCGCAGCGCCGGCATGTCCTTGGCATGATAGACCGGGAGACAGGCCTTGGCGGGCTTATACTCAGGCCGCTCTCGGCCAAACTGCTCGAGCAGACACGCCCCGAGGCGGATGGGCTGATCGACCGCGACAGGCTCGAGGGCATAAGGGGCAGAAGCCGCTTCAGGCAGATGGCTCTTGCCCGCAGGTTCGGCATACGAAAGTACCCATCGCCGGCGGGCGGATGTCTCCTGACCGACCGCGGCTTCGGCGAGCGGGTGCATGACCTGCTCCTCCATGACGAGCTCGACCTCAATGGCGCGCACCTGCTCAAGGTGGGGCGCCATTACCGCCTGGCACCGGGCACAAAGGCCGTGGTGGGCCGAGATGAGCCTGAGAACATCCGCATAGAGGAGCTCGTGCGCGACGGTGATATCTTGATCGAGCTGGCCGACATGCCCGGGCCGATGTGCCTCTTGCGGGGTGGAAGATCCGAGGATATTGTGCGTACTGCCGCTTCGCTTGCCGCGCGCGTCTCCAAGGCGCGCCGGCTCGAGACCGCGCGCGTGCGCGTGCGGTCGGTATATGCCGAGGATGATGGACGCCTCATCGAGGTGGCGCCTGCGCCCGACGAGCTGGCAGGCGAGCTCTCCGTAAACGCTGCATAACAGAGGAAAAATGACACTCGAAGAAAAATATCAGCTGCTCACCAGTATGATCAGTGAATCGGGCGGCATGCTCGTGGCCTTTTCCGGAGGGGTCGACTCCACCTTTCTGGCAAAGGTCGCCTTTGACGTCCTCGGCGAGAGGGCCCTTGCGGTAACGGCGCGTGCAAAGGTGCACGCCGCTTTCGAAGAGCAGGAGGCCGTCGAGCTTGCGCGTGAGATAGGCATACGCCATCTCGTAATCGACGCCGACCCGCTCGAAGCGGAGGGCTTCGCGCAAAACCCCCCGCAGCGCTGCTACATCTGCAAGAGTACGATCCTGTCGGCCCTGCTGCCGATCGCACGTCAAGAGGGGCTGGCGACCGTAGCAGAGGGCTCAAATGCATCCGACACGGGCGACTATCGCCCGGGCATGAGGGCCGTGGACGACCTGGGGGCCGTGAGCCCCCTGAAGGAGGCAGGGCTGGTCAAGGACGAGATACGCCTGCTTTCGAGGCGACTGGGCCTTTCGACCTGGGACAAGCCTGCCTTTGCCTGCCTGGCGTCGCGCATCCCCTATGGAAACATTATAACCGAAGATAAGCTTCGCTCCGTGGATGCCGCGGAGGACTACCTCAGGGCCAGGGGCTATCGGATCCTCAGGGTAAGGCACCACGGCGATGTTGCCAGGATAGAGCTGGCGCCTGAGGAGATGGAGCGGTTTATGGATAGCGCTGACCTCGCCGAGGTGGCGCGGGCGTTCAAAGGCTTTGGCTTTCGATATGCCGCGCTCGACCTTGAAGGATACCGCATCGGCAGTCTCAACGAAGCACTCTCAAGTCGATAAGACTGCATCGCGCCGGTAAAAACTCTGGAGACCGTCAGCGGCGCAGCTTATACTCACAAAGTGACCTGCATGCAGATGGGCCGTGGGCGTGTCGCGCCGCCTTGGACTCTCGACATTTCTCGTCTTTCCACCGCGGTACCCGGCGCGCCGGTGAGGTCCGCGCGTGAGACCATCCGGTCGCGGATAGGGAGAAGGCCGGGCATTACGGGCGGCAAGAACGGAGGCACCCTTGATACTCTGTGTCAATCTCAACCCCTGCGTCGACAAGACGCTCTTTGTCGATGAGCTGCGAAGAGACGTTATTCAGACCGCATCTCGCGTTTCCATAACTGTCGGCGGCAAGGCGAACAACGTCGCGCGCGTCCTGTCGGCCTTTGGCCGGGAGGCCGTCGCGATGAACTTCTTAGGCGGCGAGACAGGCAGGCTCTGTCGCCGGCTGCTGGTAGAGGAGGATCGCGTCCGCACCGAGACAATATGGACCACCGCTGCCACACGGGAGATTATCACGATTTTCGAAGAGGTCCCCGGCCGGCACACCGATATCAAGGAACCGAGTCCTTTGATTAGCGCCGATGAAAAGGCCCGTTTCATAGAGCGTTACACCGTCCTTCTTGCTGATGCACAGATGGTCTCCTTCGGCGGGAGCGCACCGTCGGACTCTGTGGACGACCTTCCCGCGGTGCTTTTGCGGCTGGCGCGAGAGCGCGGCGTACCCTTTATCCTCGATACATATGGCAGGGCCTTTGCGCTCGGCATTGAGCAGAGGCCCTTCATGGTAAAGCCGAACGCCTCGGAGGCAGGCGCGCTTCTGGGCTTTGAAGTCACAGACGAGGCCGCTCAGGCCAGGGCGCTTGAAGTCCTTGCAGAAAAGGCCTCCCTTGCGGTGCTCTCTCTTGGCGAGGGAGGTTTTCTGGCGGCCAGAAACGGCCACTTCTGGCGCGTCGGATCGCCTCAGGTAAAAACTGTCAATGCCGTCGGCTCCGGTGACGCACTCGTTGCGGGGGTGATAATGGGCCTGCTCGATGGCCGCCCCTTTGATGAGACCCTCGCTCTTGCCGCGGCCGCGGGTGCGGCCAATGCCGCATCGCCGCTTGCCTGCCGGATCGGACCTGCGGATGTCATGCCGCTGGTCGCGTCTGCACGGGTCTGCCAGCTGTAGCGGTGCCGGCTTTCCCTGAAAGACCATGCGCCAGGAGTGCTGAGAGACAAACGACTCATCGCTAAGCCCACATGACGGAGCTTCCAGCCGGACGCACCGGGCGCGAAATCCCTTGAAAAGGGGTCGTCGCACGGGTATTATTCTGATCGTGGGCGTTTAGCTCAGCCGGAAGAGCGCTTGCTTCACACGCAAGAGGTCACTGGTTCAAGTCCAGTAACGCCCACCATGTCTTTTTTCATACGTATGAAGTCGCACGCAGGTGGCCGCAAAGCCTTGTATTTAGCGGCTTTGCCAAGTTCGTCATTTTTCGCCTGCGTCGCGTTGCGGTCCATATCGGTCATATACTGTGGCGCTTTGCGTGCCGGGCTGACCTGTGAAGATTGCCGGGGCGTCTCAGGGGGTGTCTCTGTGACCGCCCCCACCAGCGTGGAATGCGCCCCGGACAGCAGCGCCCAGGCGGCTGTCGCAGGCCCGGGGGATCACTGCAGGCTTTGACAGGCGGTGATTACCCGGCCGAAGCAGTGCACATGAGGCTATCTTTCGCCAGTGGTGCTGGCGGACACCTGAACGCGCACACCCGGGCGCAGGCCGTCGGCACGCGGGTTGAGGATCACGAGATCGCCATCCTGCAATCCCTCTTCGATGACCTGCTCGAGCCGGCTTGCAAAGCCCGTGGTCACACGGCGAAGACCGGCCCGTCCGTCCTCAACCACCAGGAGCGCATCCTGCCCGTCGTCGGTGAAGAGCGCCCGCTTCGGCACAACCATCTTGCCGGTGAGCTCTCTGGTGACAAAGGAGGCGTCAAGCTCCCAGCCCGGCCCGATCGAAAGGTCGGGCGGGATCTCCGGAGCTACCGTGACCTTGACCCTTCGCTCCTCGAGACCCAGCGGCGATATATCCAACTCCGCCTGCGGTGCGATCCTGATAATCGTACCCGGAAACTCCACGTCCTCATCCGGGCGGTCCAGTGTCAGGCGCACCGGCATGCCGATTGCAAGGTCGATGACCTCGCGCGCCAGGACCTCAACCTCCACCTCCAAAATATCATCCTGAAAGACGGTCAGGAGCGCCATCTGTGGATCTACAAGCTCCTTTTCCTCCGGCAGCAGCCGTCCGACCACACCGGCAGCCGGTGCAAAGACCTGGTACTCTCCGGCAAGGTAGCGATTTCGCTCGATCTGTGCATGGTAAGCTGAGCGCCGGCCGGCGATGACCTCGTGGCTGCCCGGCGGCGGGTCGTACGATTCATAAAGCATAAGCAGCGCCTTGCGCGTGCGTTCCAGGCCGTATTCTGCATCCGTCAGTCGGTCGCGCGCCTTGTTGTACTCTTCCTCTGAAGCCACGTCGTCAAGGTAAAGCCGCTCGATGCGATTGAAGTCCCTCTGTGCCGCAGTCAACTGCGCCTCGGCCTGCCTGATCGCCAGCTTGTGCTCGGCCACCGCCGCCTCACCCGGCCTCTCGGTGAGCTTGAGCTCCTCACCTGCCAGCTCCTGCAGACGACCCTCCAGCTCAGCAGCGGCATAGTCCATTTCCCTGACGTCGAGGACCAGAAGCACCTGGCCCTCCTCTACCCGCTGGCCTTCTTCGACTAAAATGGACACGACACGGTCGCGGTAGCGCGGGAAGATCGTGTACTCCGCTTTTGCCCTGACCACCCCCTCCTCGACGATCCGGCGGGTGATCGTCTCGGGTCTTATCTCTTTGACCTCCACCGGCACCGCCCTGCGAGCCTGCACCAGCAGTAAGACCGCCACCGCGGCCACCGTTATGGTCAAGCCAAGCCATTTCCACGACTTTTTCATCAGCCTACTCCCGTGCTTTCAGTACTGCCACCATGCTGAGACGCCTGATTTTTCGAAGCGCGAAACGCTGGGAAGCCCAGATGGCTGCAAAGGTGATCGCGACTCCCGCTAAAAGGGATTGCGCCGACATTTCCGCCGGCATGGTGTACATGTCGGTGCTCCAGGACTGAGCGAAGGCCCCCAGAATGACGCGCCCCAGCGGCGCGCCTGCGACCACCGCGACAACGCCGATCAGCCATTGCTCAAAAGTGATCACCGAGAAGACCTCGCCTGAGCTCATGCCGAGCACGCGCATCGAGGCCAGCTCGCGCTGCCGCTCCGACAGGACAACCAGGCTGGAAATATAGATGATCGCAAAACTGAAGACCACCCCTATCGCCACGTACAATACTATGATCCAGCCCGCCTCCTCCCAGTACTCGACCATCAGATCCAACTGCTCGAGTCGGCTGTCGACACCGGCGAGCAAGTCGCTCTCCCGGTAGAGCTCGCGAAGAGCTGTTACGCGCTCGCGCTCGGGGCCGGGGCCTCCGACAAACTCGACCAGAAAGGAGGTGGCAAACGCCTCCTGGCCGAGCAGTTCTTCAAGCCCGGCAATCCCCATGTAGGCGTTCATCCCCATGTACTGCGGGACGATGGCGACCACATCCACCTCCACCTTGTCATAGATGTCCCGCAGGTAGAGACTCTCCAGCTCCACCGTGTCACCGATCCCGACGGCGAGATTGTCCGCCAGACGCTGCGAGAGAAGAAGCCCGTCGTCGCCAGGAATAACGCGCCTGCCGTCAACATCAAGGATGTTGTAGAGGCGCGCTTGCGGCAGAAGGCCGATAAGCAGGACGTTTTCTCGCCGCCAGCGATGGGAGAGCTTGACCGGCACCTCGGCCATAGGCTCTGCAAGGGACACATCCGGGAGCCCCTGGAGCTCTCTGTGTATGGAGTGGCGCCGACGTGGCCCGTCCAGGGTGATCTTTGCATCGTGCGTCTCCACTTGCTCATACTGGTAAAACATGAACTTCGGCATGGCCTCCGTGGCAAGGGCCCACGTGAAGGCGACCATTGCGCAGCTGATCATGAGGCCGAAAAAGACAAAGGCCGTTCGGCTTCGGCTGCGGGAGATATTGCGCAGGGCCATCTTGCCCTGAACAGTCAGCATCCTGGCAAGAAGCGGAAACTTCTCCAGCAGGTTGCGCCTGCCGACGGGGGGCGCCGGCGGCTGCATGGCCTCGACCGGAGTCAGCCTCAACACGGCCTTGCAGCCATGATAGCCGGCAAACCCCAGCACCCCCACGCAGATCAGGATGCTCGTAGCCAGCGCCGAGGCAGAAAAGCCGGTATATACCGGCGGCAAATGAAAAAACTCATAGAGCATATCGGTCAGCGGGTTTGCCAGCCACATGCCTATCAGGCCGCCAAGCGCACCGCCGACGGCCGCAAGGGCCAGTGAGTATGACAGGTAATGAAACATGATCTGACGCTTGCCGTAGCCGAAGGCCTTGAGTATGCCGATCTGGCCACGCTGCTGCTCCACCAGCCGCCTCAGGACGATGTAGATGATGAAGCCGGCCACCATCAGGATGATCACCGGAAAGAACGTGGCCATTGTGTTGATTACTTCGATTTCCTCCGTCAGGACAAAATGACTCGTCTGGTCCACGCGTGGATATATTTCCAGTACGCCGAAGCGCTCCAGCTCAAGCTCAAGGCGCTCCTTGACCCGCTCAAAGTCCGCTCCCGGCTCCAATGAGAAGACCAGGCTGTTAAACGCCCTGTCATAGTCAGTAAAGAGCTGCCACATCGCCTGAGCCGGGACAAAGGCGATGCCAAATCGCTGTGGGTCGGTGTAGATCTCGGCCTCGGTTCGCATGGGATAGACAAACTCGGGGCTCGTGCCGACCCCGCCGACCACAAGTTCCCTGACCCGTCCGCCGGCTATGATCCTGATGGTCTCACCGAGCTCCAGGTCGTTGGCGTGGAAAAATCGCTGATCAAGCCAGCCCTTGAGCTCCCTGGCAGCGAGCGGCTCGCCCTTGAGCAGCAGGACATCGTTCAGCCGGCCATGCTCCTGCAGGTCCAGAGATACCAGCCGCAGATAGACGCTGGCTGCGCCCTCCGCGTCATAGACCTGGACATCCCTCACCAGCCGGCCCGTCGCCTGAGCCACGCCGTCCATCCTGCGCACTCTTTCCACATAGTGCTCCGGCATGGCAACCAGCTCGGCAAAACCTTCGGCGAAGTTTTGCTCCCGGTACAAAATATCCTTGGACACGGCCATGTTGTTGCTGGCGATGGCAAAGGCCAGAAAGGCGACCATCCCTATGACCACCAGGACCAGGCATGCCAGGTAGGAGCCGAGATTGCCCCACATATCGCGCATCATCTTGCGCCAGAGTATCACCAGTTCACCTCTTCGGGCGCAATGGGCGAGTCGTTTTCGTGCACCCATTCGATCCGGCCGTCCTTGAGATAGATTATGCGGTCGGCCAGCTGGCTGATGTTTGTATTATGCGTGATCAGGACCACGGCCTTGGAGTATTCATCGCGAAAACGCCGCAGCAGCGCCAGGATGTGCCGACCGGTCGGCAGGTCGAGAGCGCCGGTCGGCTCGTCAGCCAGCAGCAGCCGGGGATTCTTTGCCAGGGCCCTGGCTATCGCCACCCGCTGCTGCTCGCCGCCTGAGAGCTGGGAAGGAAAGTGATCGGCCCGGTCGGCCAGGCCTACCTGCTCAAGAAGGTCCTGCACGTCCAGCGGGTCGCTGGCGATCTGTGCGCCGAGACTGATATTTTCCCGTGCCGTCAGGTTTGGCATGAGATTGTAGAACTGAAAGATGAAACCAACCTGGTTGCGCCTGTACTCGGTGAGCTCGTCTTCATCGCACTGGTGGATCGCCGTCTCGCCGAACATCAGCTCCCCTTCGGTAGCCTGGTCCATGCCGCCGAGGAGGTTGACAAGCGTGGTCTTACCTGAACCACTCTCTCCCAGCACCACCACCAGCTCCTGCTTGTAGAGCGTGAAGTCCACCCCCTTCAGGGCATAGACGTCCACCTCGCCCATTCGATAGCGCTTCTTGAGACCTGTCCCGACAAGTATTGAACTGGCCATCTCAAAGAATCCTCGTCATGCAGGAAAGGAGCACCGTCCGTATGGGACTCAGCGCAAAGGGAAATGCAGCATGGCAACTGGATCGCCACACGCCTTTTCCCGGCTGCAGCAGGTGCAGGCCGGGAGTCATGCAAGATACCGACACCATACCACTCGTCGCCCTGCCTGGTCCCTCAAGTCGGCCGCAAGCCGGCCACACAAGCCGGATCAGCCGCCATCGCCCTCAAGTCAGTGGCAAAGACATACGCCAGCGCACCCGCAGCAGCCTGCCAGATTACTGGCGAAACCGGCGCTTGCTGCCCTCATGCGCCTGCCGCTCATGACGGATTTTACCTGCCGCCTTTTTCGTCAAACAATTGATTTGCAGCCTTTATTGGGGGCTCAGGACTTACTTTTCAGCGCATCAGGGCAGAGACGCCGAGCCCACAGCACAGACCCGAGACTTCTACCCCTCTGCTGCTGGTGATGAAGCCGAGCCGCCAAAGGACGCCAACGAGCGGTCCCCAATACTGACCTGCACTGCCCGGACACCCCCTTTTAGACGGAGAGTCTACCTCTTTGCCCATTCGGGGTAATCATCAGCGCCTTCCACTGTAGCGCCGAAGGGGCCCAGATCGATGCTGTCAGATATCCGGCGCGTAAGCTCGCCGCCAACAGGCATCTTGGCGCGCATCGGCGGTAGATAGCGGGGGGCTACGGGAGCAGCGGTGGTCCCGGCACCCACGCAGGGCGAGTCGGGCGTGAGGCGAAAGTCATTTCTCTCGAAGTCGATAAAGCCTGCATCTTCGCCCTGGATCCAGTTTTCGATCTCTTCGAAGAGGTTGTCGGCATTGGCCGCGGCGAAGTTGTTGGAGCCGTGGAGTCTCCTGACATAGCCGGGCTGACCGGGCCTGCCCTTTTCGGCCTGGACATTTTCGACGCACATAACCCTGAAGTGATCGAGCCGAGGCGCTACGAAGATGTTGTTGTAGAAGCCGACCGACTCGGTCTCACCGCCAACCCTCGTCATGTGGATAATGTCGCTTTCACGGTTAAGAACAAAGAGATTGTTAACAATAAGATAGGTGTTGTCCGTGCCGGGAGAGCGCGGCTGGTCGCTTCCGATATTGGACTGGTGGTGCGGGTTTCCAATGTTGTTGGTTACGACTACGTTACCCATGAAGAGAAGGTGCATGGGCCGCAGGTCATCGGGGCCACGGTCGGAGTCCACCAGGTCACACTCGTAGTTGCTGGCACCCTCGATCCAGTTGTAGCGGATGATATTTCTCGGCATGCGGGTCTTGATGTTGGCACCGCCTGCAGACTCGTGGAAGTGGTTGAACTGGACGATTGCCTGTGCGCCGGGCTTGAAAGACGCCAGGTATATCTGGTGGCCGTATATGCCCGAACCGTTCCTGAAAAACTCGCAGTACTCGATCAGTATATCGCCCACGTTGCGGTCGTCCGCGCCGAGGATGCCGTTGTGGTTGCCCTCGAAGTAGCAGTCGCGAACCGTGATGTCATGCGAGACCTGGAAGATACCTCTGGCCCCGGCGTTGTGCAGCGAGAGCCGCTCAAAGACGTAATGATCGCCCCGCGTCTCGATGCCGTTTCTGGCGCCGGCAAAATCTATCTTCGGCCGCCTGCCGCGGGGTCCGCGGATCGTTATGGGCGCGTCCGCGGTGCCTGAGCGGCGAAGGACGACGCTGTCGGTTATGTCGCCGGTAATCTCGACTACATCACCCGGCTCGAGATCGTCGGCTATCTCAGAGAGGGTCTTTATGTCTTCGTCAGGGCCCACTCGGTAGGTCACCGCCGAGGCGGTCGCTGCAAGAGCGATCACGGATACCGCTGCTATCAGTAGCTTAATCACTGCATACCTCCCTAAAGCTCTGGTCCGGCCTCACGGAGCCACTATTGCTGCCACGCCAAGGATGCACGCACATCAGCCGCTCGGGTCGAGACTACCGGCAGTCCGCGTGCCGCTTCTTGCGCCGCCGGGGCCCGGAGACTGTGCTGAAGGACAATTGTAAAGCCTGCGCTCCAGAATGAAAGTCACCTTCCGCTCTTACTCAGGTATCGCTCAAACGCTCGCCTGAATGCCGACAGCGCGCGTGACCGGTGAGAGATTGAGTCTTTCACCTCTTGGCCAAGCTCGCCGAAGGTCTGATCAAAGCCCTCCGGAATGAACAGGGGATCATATCCGAAGCCATAGTCGCCGCGCTCCTCATGGGCGATGCGCCCCTCCACATGCCCCTGACTGGTCAGTATGAGCCCCTCGGGCGATGCAAGTGCTATGACACATCGAAAGCGGGCAGCGCGCTCGCCATCTTCGAGGCCTTTGAGCCTTTCGAGGACGAGTGCATTGTTGGCCGCATCGTCCCCCTGCCGGCCGGCGAATCGCGCCGAATAGACTCCCGGCTCGCCGCCGAGCACATCTATTTCGAGGCCCGAGTCGTCGGAGATCGTCAGCAGCCCGGTCACCCTGGCAAAGCCCTCGGCCTTGATCACCGCGTTGGCCTCGAAGGTCGTGCCGCTTTCCGGGATGTCGCCGACATCGAAGGCCGACAGGTCCAGCACTTCCACGGAAAGCTCAGCGAGCATTCGACGGATTTCATCGACCTTGTGGGGATTCTTGCTGCCGACGACGAGGCGTGTCTTCGGGGGGCTTTTGCTCATGGGGCCGTCCGCAGCTGCAGCTCTGCCATGTTTATGAGCTCAGGCTCCGGAACGGGCAGGATATTTCCATCGCCCAGGTCTATCACGCCTGCCGCCTCTATCTCGCGCTCGAGCGAGCGGGCGAGCGCATGCGTCGAAGCCCTCACGCCCACACGGACGCGCCTCTGGCTGTCATGAACGACGAAAGACTGGTAACCCATCACCGACAGCCGCCCCGCGACATAATAGGCGTCCTCGATGACCTGCGCCTCCCCGAAAGCGCTCTGATCCGGCACTGTCTCAAACGTGGCCACCACTACAGCAAAGCCGGGCGGCAGGTCTGCGACATCATGTACCCTTGCTATGCGCTCATGATGCGCGCAGCCGACGGCGATCAGCGCTGCCGCAACGAGGCGGACAATCTTTCTCATGGCGCGAGGACCTCCCTCTGGATTCTGATGAGCCTCCGGATGCCGCCGGCGGCCAGCCTGAGCATGGCATCAAGCTCCTTTCGGCTGAAGGGCGCGCTCTCGGCAGTGCCCTGGATCTCGACAAAGCGGCCGGACGTGGTCATCGCGACGTTCATGTCGACGTCCGCGATTGAGTCCTCGCTGTAGTCAAGATCGACAAGCGCCCGCCCGCCGACCATTCCTACACTGACCGCGGCCAGAGGCGAGCCGAGTACTCCACGCTTTACAGCGCCCTTATCCTCAAGTCGCCCTATTGCATCGGCCAGCGCCACCCATGCGCCGGTAATGGCAGCGGTGCGGGTGCCGCCGTCGGCATCGAGGACGTCACAGTCGATGCGCAGGGTCATTTCAGGCAGCCTGTCGAGCCTTGCCACCGCACGCAGGCAGCGGCCCAGAAGCCGCTGGATCTCTGCCGTGCGGCCACCGACGCCGCCGCGTGTGCGGCTGACCCGCTGCAGTGTGGAGCCGGGCAGCATGCCGTACTCCGCGGTTATCCAGCCGGCCCCGCTGCCCTTGAGAAAGTGCGGCACACCCTCCTCGACGGTCGCACAGCATATAACTCGCGTCTTTCCCATCTCGATCAGGACGCTGGAGGGTGAGTTTTTCAAAAAGCCGCGGGTCATACTCACGGGCCTGAGCTCATTGGCCCTCCTGCCGTGAGCGCGCGCCATCAGGCAACCTCCGCCAGGCATGACCCCATGATCCCGATGGCGCAGTCAATCTCGTCAGCGGTGACGGTCATGGCCGGCATCACGCGCAGGACGGTATCATGCGTGCAGTTGATGTTGAGTCCCTTCTCGAGGCAGCTCGACACTATAGGCGCGCCCGGCACCGACAGCTCCATGCCGAGCATCAGGCCCTTTCCGCGAACCTGCCGGATGATTGAGTGCTTTTCGGCAAGCGTCTCGAGCGCGGCGCGAAGATATGCGCCCATCTTGCGGGTGTTTTCGATCAGGCCTTCCTGTTCAATCGCTTCAAAGACCCCCAGGGCCGCAGCGGCGGCGAGGGGGTTTCCTCCAAAGGTAGACGCATGGCTGCCGGGCGTCATGGCGGCCGCGACGGGCTCTTTTGCCTCAATTGCCCCGATCGGCATGCCGCCGCCCAGCGACTTTGCAAGGGTCATGATGTCGGGCGCCACCCCCGAGTGCTGCCATGCAAAGTACTCGCCCGTGCGGCCCATGCCGGTCTGGACCTCGTCGAAAATCAGCACAACACCCCGCTCGTTGCACAGCGTCCTCAATCCCTCCAAGTAGTCGTCATCTGCAACGTTTATACCGCCCTCACCCTGTATCGGCTCTACGATGACCGCCGCCGTCTGGCCGTCTATTGCCTCATCTACGGCCGACAGGTCGTTGTAAGGCACGTATGTGAAACCCTCCGGCAGCGGCTCAAAACCCGCGTGATACTTCGGCTGTGCGGTGGCGGTGATAGCTGCGTAGGTGCGGCCGTGAAAGGAGTTTTCCATGGAGATTATCTTGTAGCGGCCGGCGGGGGTGTACTTTCGGGCGAGCTTGAGCGCGGCCTCGACCGCCTCCGCTCCGGAGTTGCAGAAAAAGCACTTGCCGCCGAAGGAGTGCTCGCTTATCTGCCTGGCCAAAAGCCCCTGGCCCTCCATGTAGAAATTGTTGGCCACGTGCATGAGCGTGGCTGCCTGTGCCTGAAGGCGCCTTACGACCGCCGGGTGGCAGTGCCCTACGCCGCTGACGGCCCAGCCCGGGAAAAAGTCAAGGTACTCCCTGCCGTCGGCGTCCCAGATGCGGGAGCCCTCTCCCCTTACGATCACTATCCCCAGGCGTGTGTAGTTTGCTATTACGTACTTGTCAAAAAGCTCGATAGTCTCTTGTGTATTCATGCAAACATAATCTCCCCGCAAAAGACGCGTCCCGAAAACAGGCGGCAGGTATTCTAACAAAGCACCGCCGCCGTTCAAAGTATTTCGCCCTACTGCTCATCAGGCCCCTCCGCTGCATCACGTACCACCGTGTGCGGCCTGAGCGCGCGCATGACGGCCGGATAGGTGGCAGGCAGACCAAGGGTCTCCTCGACGGCCGAGACGATTATGCGCGGCTCGCTCTCATCACCAGCGCGCTCTGCAGCGGCAAGAGCCCTTTCGTAAAAGTCCATCCACCGTTCGCCTTGCGCGAAAAAGAGAAAGTGCAGCCCCTCTGCCGAGCCCAGGCGCAGGAAACGCACAACTTGAGGATCTTCAGCGAATCGCTTCATCATTGCATCGTAGGTGCTCCGGTCGAGGTCATAGTTTTTCAAAAGGTCAAAGATGTAGAAGTCGGCCTCCACCTCCGGCGACAGGTCGAAAAGGGGCTGCCTTCCGGCGAAAAAATATCCCAGGTTGTTTTGCGCTGCGATGCTCGCGTCATGCGGAAAGTAGTCCTTTGCCGCCAGAAAGATCCTGTCGTGCGAGGAGAGGGTGTAGAAGTCCCGCCTCTCGGGCGTCACCGGCACCGGCATCGAGAGTATGTTCCAAGAGTCGGCAAGGCGCAGGTATTCGGCGGGCCGCGCCCAGCGCCTGTTTGCCGGGTAGGAAAAGAGCACATTGCACAAGACGGCCGCGATGAGCGCAAAAACCGGCAAGGCACGCACATGACGCTCACGCTCGCGTGCGCACTCAGGCAGCGACAGCGCAGCTGCGCCCAGCGCGGCGGAGGTGACCGTCAGTCCGTAATGCCCGAAAAGCACCCACTGATATGCGCTCGTGGCGAAAAAGTTCACCGCCACAGCAGGCACGAAAAGACATACAAGCGTCCGCCACCGCCGTGCAGGCAGAAATGAAATCGGCAGCAGTGCGTACACCATCAGAGCCACCGCCTGGGCTGCGCGAGCCGCAGGAGGGGCGGCAGTAGCCGTGGAGGGGTCGAAGCGCGAGAAATGCCGGAACGTCTCACCGGTCAGTGCGGGCATCACCACAAAGAGTACCGCCGCAGTCCAGACGACGGAGAATACAATCGTCACAAAGCCGACGCGCCGCCTGCCGGTCAGGAAAAGGTAAAGCCCCGTACCGAAGACCAGAACCGCCTCACCCTCCTTGACAAAAAGCAGGAGCACCGCAAAGAGAGCAAAAAGCCGCCACCTTTCCCGCCGCATGAAAAGAAGCATCGAAAAAAAGAAGACCGGCGACAGAGCCACCGCGTGAAAGTCGTACAAATTCCCGCTTCCAAGCAGCGGATACAAAAGATAAAGTACCCCCAGAAGCGCCCCGTAAAAGATGCTGCCCGATACCTCTCTGGCAAGAAGGTAAAGCGGCCAAACCGCAAGCACCAGCACAGCCGTCTGAAGCACCAGAAGTACGCGCGCGTCACGCCAGATCGCCCACAGCGGCAGGTAAAGGTACACCGCCGGACTGAAATGGTCGAAGGGGCCGCGGTAGTCTCGGAAAAACCGCCCCTCGGCTGCATTTGCGATGAGGCTCTCAAATATCCCCAGGTCCCACGCGCCGAGCATCAGCTTGTGATAGCGGTGGATCGAAAGCCAGCAGTAGACGACAAAGTAGACTGCCGCCAGGACCACCAGCGCCTTCTTGAGCCCACGGCCCCTCTCCGGCACACGCTCTAGCCAGCCGTAGCCGCCGTATGTGTTTCTTATCCAGAGAGAGAGCAGCCCCGCAGTCGCTGCGATGATCGCAGCCCCTGTCAGGAGAGGAAGGTTCATCGCCCTCAGTATGATCTCTCGCTCGACTCCCATTCGCTTCCTTCTTCTGTATCACACGTCTGTGAGGCCTCAGTGCGCCTGGGGGCCGCCAAGGCGCCGCTGCAGGCGCATTGTCTCTTCCAGCGCCTCTGTCACTTTCATTGCGTACGTGTCGCCGTCAGCCGCATGCGCCAGCGCGCGCTCGTAAAATGCAACCCACTCATCGCCCCTCGCGTAAAATGCAAAGGTGGTTTCCTCCGCCCGCCCGACCTGGAGAAAACGAACCAGGTCGCCACGTCCCTGGAGCGCCGCTGCAAATCGCCGCAGGCCGTCGGTATTTGTGCCGTAATCCTCGGCAAAGTCGAAAAGGTAGTAGTCCGCACTGACGTCCGGGCCCAGGTCTTCAAGCTCATAGCCCACCGCAAAGAACGCGCCGAGATTGCGCTGCGTGGCGACCGAGGCGCCCGGCGGGACGGCGCGGCGTGCGGCGTGGAAAAACCGCTCGTGCGGAGTGATGCGGTAGAAGGCACGACGCGCCCGGCTTGTCGGCAGCGGCATCGAGAGTACGTTAAACGAGTCGGACAGCTCGAAACGTACCGACGGATACGCCCAGCGTCTGTTGGCCGGAAACGAGTAGAGCACGTTGCAGAGAAGCGCCGTTACAATGACGAATGTCACCAGCGCACGCCGCCTGGCCTCCCCCCACTCGCCGACCCCCTCAAGCGCCAGTGCCGCCGCTGCCAGCGCCGCCGCAGTCACGCTCAGGCCATAGTGGCCCGATACGGTGCGAAGCGCCCAGTTGTTCGACAGGAGATAAACGCCGATAACGGGCAAAAACAGCAGGACGAAGCCTTTCATGCGCCGCGCCGGCAGAAAGGAGATCGGTATGAGCGCGAAAAACAGAACAGAAACCGCCTGTAAAATCCGCCTCATGATGAGCATTGCCGTCGTGCCTTCGGCCTCGACCACCCACCCGGCCGTCTCCGCTACACCACCGAAAAAACCAAAGTGCCAGTATTCCTCGCCCATTATCCATGGTATCACCACCCACAGTGACACCGCCACCCACACAAGAGAGAGCACCACTGAGATCGCACCGTGCAGATAGCGCCTTCGAGACAAGAGGTGCAGTCCCATTGCAAAAATGAGTATCGCCTCGGTCTCCTTGACCGATAAGAGCAGAACCGCAAAGACCCAGTACCACCCCCAGCGGCCACGTTCGGCAAAAAGAACCGCAGAAAAAAAGAAAAGGGGAGTCAGCGACACGGCATGAAAATCGTGCAGATTGCCCGATCCCAGCAGAGGATAGAGCAGGTAGACCGCCGCCATGACCGCGCCGAGAGATTTGCTCCCGGATACTTGTTTCGCAAGAAGATAAAGCGGCCATGCCGCAAGCGCCAGCACCGCCGCCTGCGCGGCAAGGAGCACCCGTGGATCGCGCCAGAGCGCGTAAAGGGGCAGGTAAAGGTACACTGCCGGGTCAAAATGGTCGAAAGGCCCCCTGTAGTCGAGAAAAAGCCTGCCGGAGAGCGCGTTTGCCATCAGGCTCTCAAATATCCCGAGGTCCCACGACCAGGCCATCAGCTTGTGATACCGCAGAATGGAAAGATAAGAATAGACAAGAAAATATATCACCGCCAGCGCGACCACTGTACGAGTCACGCGCCGCTCTGATGGGAAAATCCCGTCGGCGACGCGCCGACCCGCACGCGTATAGGCGCCCGCCGCGGCGGCTGCGCCCGCCACGGCCAGCACAGCCATGCCGGTCATGAAAAGCGTCGGATTCAGCGAGCGCCACAGGGAAAGCGTCGCACCCTCCACGACTCAGCCACCTCCCTTTTGAAGCCCGGCCTACATGCCGGCATGAACCTCTTCGACCAGTCGGCATTTCGGTATCGACTCCAGAAACGCCCGGCCGTACCAGCGCGTAGCAATGCGCCGGTCGAGCACCACCACTATACCCGTGTCGGTCCTTGTACGTATGAGCCTTCCGAAGCCCTGCTTGAAACGCAGCACAGCCTCCGGCAGCGAGTATTCCATAAAGGGATCGCCCCCCTCGTCACGAATGCGCTCGAGGCGCGCGGCCACCAGCGGCCTGTCGGGCACGGGAAAAGGCAGCCGGGTAATGATGACATTTGAAAGCGCCTCTCCCGGCACATCCACTCCCTGCCAGAAGCTGTCGGTCCCGAAAATGCACGCCGCGGCGCCCCTTTTGAAGCGCGCAAGTATTGCCGAACGCGCAAGCTCGCCGCCCTGCCTGTAGCAGGCTATCCCTGCGGACGCCAGGTGCGGCGCAGCCAGTTTATATACGGCTGTGAGGGTTGCATAAGAGGTGAAAAGGACAAATGCCCGCCCCTGAGTCGCCTTAACCGCCTTTTCAACCTCGCGGGCGATAGCTTCAACGTATCCATCCTCGGTCGGCGATGGTATGTGCCTGGGTATCACCAGCTCCACCTGCCGGTAATAGTCGAAGGGGCTGCCGAGCTTGACTGCGCCCGCATCATCTATGCCGAGGCGTTTCTTGAGGTATTCAAAGCCCTCATCAGCCCCCACCGCCAGAGTCGCCGACGTGAAAACGACCGCCTCGACATCGCTGTAGAGAAACTCCCTCATGTATTCGGCAACGCTTACCGGTGCTGCTTTCAGGCTGACGCGCCGACCGCTCCTGCCACCGCGCTCCACCCAGAATGCAAAATCCTCCCTCTGCCTGTGCAGAAACTCCTCCACCGCAAAGGCTATGTCAAGGCACTTGTCGGCATAGCCGGCAAGCTCGAGCTCGTCATCTTCTGTCTCGGCAAGCGCGCGTGCGGCCCGAAGCTCTTTCGCCAGCGATTTCAACGGCTCCGACAGGCTGTCCACTATCCCCATCGCCTGCTCGACGCGACCGTTGGAGGGGGCGCGCGTTTCGAGCCAGTCTGCCACTTCATCGAAGAAATCATCAGTATATCTATGCAGGCGCTCGACCTTCTTTCTCAGTTCGTTGCTTTCGAGCACGGTCAGAAAGCCCTTGCCGGCCTTGTGGTTGTAGAGGTTGTTGAGCAGGTATTGCATCGAGTAGTTTGAGACATCCAGACCGAAGTGCTCACTGGCGACAGTTTCGAGTGAATGCGCCTCATCAAATATCACCGCGTCATATTGCGGCAGGAAGCCGCCTCGCTTTGGATGCAGCACCAGGTCGGAAAAAAAGAGGCTGTGATTGGCCACTATGATGTCTGCATCGCGCAGGCGCCTCCTGGCACGCTGGAAAAAGCACTTGGCGTTGAACTTGCAGCGTGAGCCGCTGCAGACGCTCCTGTCGCAGGACACCTTCTCCCAGACGTCCGGGCGAGGCAGAGAATCCATGTCGGAAAGGCTGCCGTCGGTGGTCTGGTAGGCCCAGTCTATTATGCGGTTGAGCTCTTTGGCGGCGCCGCTGTCCTCGAAAAGCGACGCCTCGTGCTGAGAGGCCTGGTACAGGCGGCGGATGCACAGATAGTTGCTGCGGCCCTTGGCCAGGACCGCCGTGAAGCCAATGCCAAGGTGCTCACTAAGAAAGGGAATGTCCTTTTCGACAAGCTGCTCCTGCAGGCTTATCGTGTGCGTGGACAAGATGACCCGGCTTTGCCTGGTACGCGCAGCGATAATGGCCGGCACAACGTATGCGAAGCTCTTGCCCACGCCCGTACCCGCCTCGACCACGAGCGCACCGCCTCCCATGAGCGAGCGCTCCACGGCCGCGGCCATCTCGAGCTGCTCGGTGCGCTCCTCATACCTTGAAAGCGCACCGGCCACAGGCCCCTGGGGACCGAGCAGTTTCACGGCTTTCGACTGTCTCTGCATGACTTCGCCTCCGGCATAGAGCCTCTATCATACCACTGAGCGGCGCGCTTTCAACGAATGGAGTCGGCAGCGCGCCGGCCGGGCCCGACATCTTCGGGCTGCGTGCCCTTCCAGACACCCCCTTGATGTGCCGCAAGCAGGCCGCGCTTGCGAGTAGTGCAAGAGGAGCCGCGCGGCTGTGATGACTTTGCCAAGCATCCTCAAGATGTCCGCCCTCAGCGGCGCGTCGCAGGGGTGTGAAAATGTCTGCAGGTTGCCGCAGGTTGTGCCTTTACTATAATGGCCTGCGGGCATCAGGCGGCTTTTCTCTTTTCCTTTTCTCGAAGGGGCAGGCGATGAAGCAGGTTACAGTGGCGATTGTGGGAGCTGGCGGCAGGGGCAGGGGTTATGCATCTTACGCAGAGGCCCACCCAGAAAAGGCAAGAGTCGTGGCCGTGGCCGATCCAAACAGTATCCGCAGGGAACGGGTTGCCGAGGCACACGATGTGCCGCCGGAAAATCGCTTCACCGACTGGCGCGAGCTCGCCGAAAGGCCGCAGATAGCCGACGCGGTCGCCATCTGCACACAGGATCGCATGCATACCGAGCCGACGATAGCCTTCGCCGCAAAGGGGTACCACATCCTGCTGGAAAAACCGATGGCTCCCACCCTTGATGAGTGCCGGCAGATAGTCAAGGCCGTCAAGGATGCCGGTATCGTCTTTGCCGTCGGGCATGTCATGCGCTACAGCTCCTACTGGCGCATGGTGAAGGATGTCATCGACTCGGGCGCCATCGGCGAGATTGTGAACGTGCTGCATCTCGAGCCGGTCGGCTACTGGCACCAGGCGCATTCATTTGTTCGCGGCCCCTGGCGAAACACCGAGGAGTCATCCTTCATGCTTCTTCAAAAGGCATGTCATGACCTCGACATAATGCAGTACATAGTCGGCAAGCAATGCGTGGCGGTATCCTCCTTCGGATCGCTTAAGCACTTCAAGAGCAGCCAGAAGCCCCAGGGGGCCTCGGCACGCTGCACGAACTGCTCTGTTGAAAAGCAGTGCCCCTACAGCGCCAGGAAGATCTACCTTACCGGCAAGACAGCGTGGCCGGTCAGCTCCCTTACAGACACCCTTACAAGCGAAAGCATCGCCGAGGCGGTCGAAAACGGCCCCTATGGGCGCTGCGTGTATGAATGCGACAACGACGTGGTGGATCACCAGGTGGTCAACCTTTTGTACGAGGACGACGTGACGGGGTCGTTTACGATGAGCGGCTTTACCCCCATGATACGCAGGCAGACCCGCGTGATGGGTACGCGCGGCGAGATAACCGGAAACCGCGATGCCTTCACTGTGTATGACTTTCTGACGGAAAAGACGAGTGAGTATGACTCGTCCGTGCAGAGCGCAGACGGCGGCCATGGAGGGGGTGACGCGGGTATTATGAAGGACTTCGTGGAAGCGGTGGCCGCGGGTGACCCGTCAATGGTCTCGACCGGCCCGGACGAGTCGCTCGAAAGCCACGCCGTGGTCTTTGCGGCCGAGGCGGCACGCCTCAAGCGGACAGTTGAAGACATGGCGGATTACCGGTAGCGCCCGGCCCTTCGGCCTGCGGAATGCGCGTGGAGCACAGGCAGCCTCACGCGCCATAACAGGGTGGCTGAAGAAGGGCGCGGGGGCATGTCCTTTACCGTATGCCTTTTCACCCTGATGTGAATATGCACGCTGCGGAGCCGGCTCTGCATGCCAGCGACATCTCCCTACGCGATAAGTACCTCCCCGTGACGGGCGAGAGCCCCCTGCTGCATGACCGAACGGCGGCACTTACTGCGACCTGCAGCCGTCAGATGCGCTAAGGCTGTTACAGTAGATACGCGGCAAGGGCTTCGCAGCACTGACGGGCTCTACCAGTCGTAGCGCACGGTAAAGACCATTACCGCTTGTGAGTCCGCCTCGGCCCTGATGGGAAACTCGACCGTTTGCGCATCGATTTGCTCATAGTCGTGGGAGGCGTCAATTATCGTCCAGTTCATCCAGCGAAAGAGCCGCTCCCGGCTGCGCACCGTGACCGGCTGGTCCTTGTGGTTTCGGATCTTGATCTCGAACGACTCCTCCATCCAGTTGGCTCCGGGGGCTCGTGTGAAGTCGGTGCGGATGCGCTCGGCTACGACGTCAAAGGCCTTGCCCATCGTCACCTCGACCAGCTCATCTTTCGGCGTATGGCTGATTGCATCCTCCCCTACAAACTCCGAGTCGTCGCCATCCATCTTGAAGAGCCTGACGCGACCGGCCGGCAGCGGCACTCCCAGGTTTGAGGCCTGGTCATTTTCAAAGCGGATGAAAACATCCACTTCACCTGCATCGGCCCTGGGGAAGTCCCGCATGTCCGGCTCACGGCCGTGCAAG
Organism: Candidatus Brocadiia bacterium; assembly: GCA_007131925.1. Classification (GTDB taxonomy): domain Bacteria; phylum Planctomycetota; class DG-23; order SLPQ01; family SLPQ01; genus SLPQ01. Next base: position 27,166 of record SLPQ01000120.1, read on the forward strand.
CGAAAGCCCCGCATGGGATGCTCGAATACGTATTTCTTCTCACAGGGCACTTCTCGTGCTCTCATTAGCTCTATCTGCTTTTTCTGCCTGTCTTTGATGGTGGTGCGGCGCGGGAGGGTGTAAAGATGATACTCGGCGAAGGGCTGATCCTCAAAGCCCGGCGGGGCAGCAGGCGCGGCCAGCATAGCGCGCTCGACGCGCGGCCGGGCCTCAGCGACACGGGAGACCTCGCCTGCGAGCAGCTTGAGTCGTGCCTCGGTGTAGGTCTTGCCGGTATTGTTGGTCACAGTAACCCACGAGGTCAGGTCGAGCATGGTCTCATCTTCGTTCAAGAGCGCGCTGTAGTCGGCCCGCCAGGAGCAGTCGGAGGCGCTGTATGCAAGCTCTATCTGCTGCGAGCCGCCGGTAGCAGAGGAGATGAGCCATGACAGAGTCGGCTTTGTGACAAGCTGGTCGACCGGCATGCTGCCCACTATGTCTCTTACGTTTCCAGGCCTTGCTATGATCCTGATCGCATCGCCGTCTTGCTGTGAAACCACCAACTGCTGGGAGTCAAATGCAATCAGCACGCCGCGGTGAGTCGTGCCGTCCTCCGTTGTGATCTGTACATCGGTGCCGAGGTACTTCTCCAGGAGCCTGTCGGCGCTTACAAGGTCGTACTCGTACTGCTGCTCGAGGATGAAGGTGCCTTCGGGGTCGCTCAGCGATCGAAACCTCACCGTCGTCGGATCAATGGTGGCCGCTACATCCTCAAAGCGTATCTGGCCGGTTCCCTCAGGCAGGAGCATGCTGCGGACATCGCGCACTATGACATGCCCATCCATGTACACCGTCAGCGTAACTGCCTCGGCCTCGTCTGCCATAACCGGCGCAACCATGAGTATGACAAACACCGCACACAGCGTCACCTTTGCAGGGTTCATTGCGTACCTCCAGTCTGCTGAGTCTCTAATCCTGCGGATATTATCTCTTTCAATCAATGACAAATATGTCCACGCCCAGTATCCGCAAAGCCGCCGCCGTCACTCCAGATCCGTCGGAGAGCTTTGAGTCGACGTATGTCTTCTTGACGCCGCATGAGGGGCTGTTTTCCTTCATGATGGCGAACTTCACTCCGAAGGGCTTCGCAAGGGACAGTACCGCGCGCGCCCCCCGCAGGAAGTTTTCGGTGACGTCGCGGCCGCTCTCGTTTATCACCTTTGCGCCGGAGGAGAGCACGGCATCGCCGTCGCCGCCGACAAGGCTCGCCTTTACGCGCGGTGTGGGCAGGCCGCCGAGCTGCTCCGGGCATACCGGTATCAGCCGGGCGCTGGCGGCCATTGATATCAGCTCGGCCGAGGGTCGGGCATCTGCATTGTAGCGCGTCTTGAGCCCTGCAAGGCAGGCGCTTACGAATACGGGCGAGCCGCCGGCCCGTTCGATGAACTCTTCAAGCGTCTCTTCATAACGTGCCATTGCAGTGCCTCCAGCGCGCCGGGGAAAGTACCCGCCTGCATTATACTCTCTGTTTTGACAGCATGGGCGCAAAATTTGTCACGGCAAACAGCCCTCAAAATCGTATAATCGCCTCCCGGGACCGCAACGCCGCGTGGAAAGGACCCGACATGTCCGAAAGCCGGAAAACCCTGTTTGGCACGGCAGGATGGTCCTATGAAGACTGGAAGGGGCACTTTTATCCCCAGCGGCCCGGCCGACTCGACATGCTGGCATTCGCCGCTGAGTACTTCGACGTAATCGAGGTAAACTCCACCTTTTACCATCCTCCTTCACCCCGGACGACACGCTCGTGGGTGCGGCGAACCGCGCACCTCGAGGGCTTTGAGTTCACCGTCAAGCTGCACCAGCGCTTCACGCACCAGCGCGCCGAGCAGTGGAGCCCGGCCGAGGCGGATACCTTTCGCCGTGGCATAGGTCCGCTGGCCGACGCGGGCCGGCTCGGCGGGATACTTGTGCAGTTTCCATGGTCATTTAAGAACACTCAAGATAGCCGCAGGTGGCTCAGCCGGATCGTCGATGCCTTCACGGACTATTGTCTCTTTGTCGAGGTACGTCACGACTCATGGTCGCAGGAGTCTTTTTTCGAATGGCTCGACGAAAAACGTGTCGGTTTCGTGGACGTGGACCAGCCGCTCTTCTCCGGGTCGCTGCCTCCTGTCGAAAGGGTCACAGGAGGACGGGGCTATGTGCGACTTCACGGGCAGAATCGCGCAAACTGGTTTAAGGAAGACGCCGAGACCTACCAGCGCTATGACTATCTCTACAGCGCCGATGAGCTTCAAGAATGGGTATTGAAGCTCAGAGAGATAGGACAGGCAGCAGAAAGAACGTATTGCATAAACAACAACCATTACCGTGCCCAGGCGGCCGCAAACTCCCTCGAGCTCAAGAGTCTCTTTTGCGGCGACACCGTCGCGGTGCCCGGGCCTCTCTTGGCGAGTTATCCTCGCCTGCGGCAGATAGCGCGCCAGCAGGAAGATGAGAGCCAGGGACGGCTGCTGTCTCAGTAGCGCCGGCGCTTACAGCTCTATCTGCACCTTGACGGATGTCTCGGAGCCCTCTGCGGCAAAGTCGAACGCGGCCACCGCGTCATCGAATGCGAACGTGTCTGTCACAACCGGCCATATATCCACCTGCCCGGAGGCGACCAGCTCAAGCGACCTTTCATAGACGTTTGCGTATCTGAAGACCGTCTCGATAGTCGGCTCCTTGGCCTGCATGGCGACCAGGTCGAAGCTGACGGGCTCGTTCGGCATCCCCACGAAGACCACCGTGCCGCCCGGCCGCAGGGGGCCAAAGGCCGCCTCGGCGGCCCTGGCGCTGCCGGAGGCCTCAAAGACGATATCAGCGCCCCAGTCACCGGTCATATCCATCACGGCATGCGTAAGATCATCGGTGGACACATTAACAGGCGTTATCGCGCCGAGCGAGGCGGCCAGGTCCAGCTTTGCCTGAAGGATATCCGAGATGATCACCCTCGCGCAGCCGCCCGCAAGCGCCGCCAGCGCCGTCATGATGCCGATAGTGCCCGCGCCGGTGACGACAGCGATGTCGCCCGGCGTTATCCCGGCCCTTGCCGCTGCGTGCACGCCGACGGCCAGCGGCTCGATCAGCGCACCCTCGGCGAGAGTCATGTCTTCGGGGAGCCTGTAGGTGAGGTCAGCCGGATGCACCACCGTCTCACGCAGACAGCCATGCACCGGTGGGGTGGCCCAGAAGGTCACCGACTCGTCAAGGTTGTACCGGCCGATGCGCGCCGCACGGGACCGCCAGTCAGGGATGCCCGGCTCCATGCACACATTGTCGCCGACGGCGAGGTGCTCGACCTCGTCACCGACCTCGAGGACGGTTCCAGCGCCCTCGTGGCCCAGCACGAGCGGCGCCTCTACGACAAACGGCCCGACGCGACCATCGGTGTAGTAGTGCAGATCACTGCCGCAGATGCCTACCGCCTTGACCGCTATACGGACGTCTCCGGGCGTTAGCGTCTCTTCGATATCAATGTCGCGAAGCCTCAAAACCCGCTGCCTCTCGAGCACAAGTGCCTTCACAGCAAACCTCCATCCCCGTCGAAAGTCCAGGTACAGCCCGACTTCACGCTCACATCCGGCCGAAGGCGCGGGCAAGTCTTGACAGCTCACCATCAATGCCGGTTATGTACCACCTGTAGCGACGCCGCTCCATGCGAAATCTCACGTGCTGGCGCTCCATGCGGCTCTCCGGGGCATCAGGCGAGAGCTGGCCGACAAGCGCCTGCATGCCGAGAAAATCAAGAGGCATGACCGAGACGTTTACCGTCGCCTCGTCGCCGTCCAGGTCGCTTCCAAGCACCTCGAACTCCTCAAAGCGCATCAGCATAAAGGCCGACGTGATGCCCCGTGCGGTCCGTTCATTTCTAAACAGATGGCCCCGGCTTACAAGGCCATACCTCTCGAAAAGGTCCTCCACCTCCTCTCGTGTCGTCTCTTCACCCTTCGCCTCCATTTCTTCAACCTCGCTGGCAAGCTCGTCGCGCTGCGACTCCTGCCAGATGGTCATTGTCAGCCTCGACATGCCCGCCATGAAATCCTCAACAGCGCCTTCCGGCTCCCACTGACTGCTCTTCTCAGCCGAACGGCGCAAGTAGATATCCCTTCCATAAAAGGCCACAACCAACACGGCAAAAAATATCGCGTACTTTTTCATGACGGTCCTCCATCCTCCCGTGGCCTCCTTACGGTCGTGTCTCGCCCGCCGGCAGTATCTCGGGCTCTCTTTCTCCCGCTTCTATTATGCGGCGCATGAGTCTGCGACGAAGCCCGGCACGTACATCGGCAAGGGCCTCCTCGACGACGAGGTTTGTCCGCTCATGGGGGTCTGCATCGAGGTCGTAGAGAAACTCCTCGACGTAAAGGTCGCTTGCCGGATGGATCGCGCCGTCCTTGCCGGGCGCGCTTACACTGTACTTCCAGCGCTTTGTGCGAATGGCGCGGGCAACCTCGCTTTCACTGATCTGCACAAAGGCCTCCTCGGGCCAGTCAGCCGGCGCCCCGCCCGCAGTCTCCTGGAGGGGTCTGCCCTGCATGCTGACGGGGGCAGCGATGCCGCCGGCTCGCAGCAGCGTAGGCGGTACATCGATAAGGCTGACAATGTCGCTGACGACTCTGCCGCCGGTAAAGCCCGGCCCGCACGCCACCATTGGGATGCGGATGCTGGCCTCGTGACATGAGCGCTTGTACTCGCTGTTTCGCGTGCGAAAGTGCGAGCCGTGATCACACGTGTAGATGATGAGCGTATCGTCGGCGATGCCGAACTCGCCAAGCGCCTGGCGCAGCCGGCCGAGGTTAAAGTCGAGGCTGTGGCAGCAGCCCAGGTAGTCAGGATAGTTTTCGCGCCAGTCGCCGCCGGTGCCGGCAAGGTCGCCCGGCACCTCGAAGTCCGCGAAGCGCTCCCTGCTGCCGGCCGGCCCTTCGTAACGGGAGCGGTCATTCTGGTGGTGCGGCTCTATAAACGAGAGAAAGAGAAAAAACGGCCGCTCGTCACTGCGGCCCTCCAGGTACTCGATCGCCCAGTCACCAAGGCAGTCCGCGCGAAAGCGCCCCTCGGGAAAGTCGCGCCTGGCGCCGCTGCCGTCAAACATGTACCCGCCATAGCCGTGAGAGGTGAACTCAAGAACATCCGACGCCAGCCAGTAATCCCTGTAGCCTCCCCTTCTCTCAGGCGGAACGGGCGATGATTTGTAATCGGCGTCGAGCTCCCCGCCGAGCCCCTGAGTCGATGCGAGGTGCCATTTACCTATGTAGGCCACCTCGTAGCCTGCCTGTGAAAAGTGGTTGGCTATGGTCTTGTGGCGGGGATCGAGGGCGATGCCGTTTCGGAAATTGCCGGTCTGTGTGGCATATCGTCCCGTCTGGAGACATGCCCTTGCCGGTCCGCAGACGGGCTGACATGTGAAGGCGTTCTCAAACCGCACGCCCTCGACGGCCATACGGTCGAGATTGGGAGTGACGTTGAGCTTCTGGCCGTAGCAGCCGAGTGTGTCCCATCGCTGCTGGTCGGAGAAAAAGAAGATTATGTTCGGCCTGCTCGCGGAGGTCTTTTCTGCCATTTCCTGCGCCCTTTCTGTGCATGGGCGATCGTGGCTACTGCCCTGAGGATAATCGCTGAGCGCCGGGAAGCCAGTCAATTTCACATCCGCCGCTGCCGAAAATGCGTTGAGACCACTCTCCAGGACCGGCGCTGCCTGGCGTGAGTGCGCGCTTGCGGCGCATTTTTGCCTGCTGGAAAGGTACCAGAGCGCCTCACTTAGCTACGAGGCGATCGATAAAGCCCGCCTCCACCGTGCATGCGCCGTGCCTGCTCTCGACCCGGCCCTTGATGATAAAGGGTCCGGCCGAGTTGAAAAGCCTGCCGTAGCGCCTGTAGCTTTCGGGAAAGAGCGTCGCCTCGAAGATGTCCGTCTCGTCCTCGAACGTTGCAAACTCCATCACGCGCCCGTCCCTTGTAGGCGCGCGCCTCCTCGTGACGAGAAATCCCGCCAACGTGATATACCGGCCGGCAAGCGCGACTAGCTCTCTTGCCGGCGATGCGCCACGATCGCGCGCTTTGTCTCTGAAAGGGATCATCGGATGCGCAGTCGGCGTCATCTCCATCGTGTCGTCTTCGCAGGCGATGGCCTCCCTCAGGGAATACTCTGATATGCGGACATTTGCGGCACCTCGAAGCGCGGCGGCTGCGCCGTTTGAAAATGCGTCCAATTGCAGAAGCGCCTCCGGGCGTGTGCATCCAAGGCCACAGAAAGCCCCCGCCCTCACAAGCGCCTCGACCTCACGGGGAGGCGCATCGATGCGTTCGAAAAAGTCGGCCGTACTGGTGAAGGCTCGCTCGGCGCGCCGGTCGAGGATCTTCAAAACCGTCTTTCGGGACAGGCCCTTTACGGCCATGAAGCCGATGCGGATGGAGTGCGGCCCTGTGAGAAACCCTTCGGCGCTTGAGTTTATATCGAGCGGCAGGATTTCCACGCCGAGCCGGCGCGCCTCCTCGAGGTAGACGCGCGGATGGTAAAAGCCTGCCATATTTGAGATGCGCGCAGCGAGAAACTGGGCTGGGTAGTGGCTCTTGAGCCACATGGTGGCCCAGGAAATTTGCGCGTAGGTCGTTGCATGCGCCTTGCAGTAGGAATATGCGGCGAAGTTTCGCACCATCTCCCATATGGCAAGCGCCGCCTCCTGCCGCATGCCGCGCTCGGCTGCCCCTGCAATAAAGCGGCTCTTGAGCGCCGCTATAGCCTCGCTACTTCTGCCCTTTGAGATGGCCTTTCGCAGCTCGTCGCCGACGGCCAGGTCAAAGCCCGCGACCGCCCTGGCAACCTTCAATATATCCTCCTGATACAGCATTACGCCATATGTGTCTCGCAGGCTTTCCTCCATCGACGGGTGCAGATAAAAGGGCTTTTCGAGGCCGAGGCGACGCCTCAAGTAGTGCTCCTTCATCCCGGAGCCGGCAGGACCCGGGCGGATGAGGGAAAGGCCGATCTGAAGGTCGTCTCTGTCTCGCGCACGCATCATCTGCAGGAGGTTTCTCATGCCGGGCGACTCCACCTGAAAGCCGCCGATAGTGCGCCCGCGCCGGATGAGCCGCGCCGTTCTGGCGTCGCTGCCGTCTAAGCGATAGGGGTCGATTTTCTTTTTGAAGACCCTTTCCACATCTTCGACCGTCTCGTTTACGACAGTGAGCGCCCGCTGGCCGAGAAGGTCCATCTTCACAAGCCCCAGCTCCTCGACCGGCCCCATGTCGTACTGGCTTACGACTATACCCTTGGACGCTCTCTCCAGCGGCAGGTAGGACGTCAGCGGCTCGTCTGAGATCACCAGCCCCCCCAGGTGCACGCCGGTGTGGCGCGGATAGCCGGTAATTCCAGAGGCGATCTCGACGATCGTGCGATACGGCTCGATATCGAGGAGAAAATCCGCCGCCTCGGGTGCGCTTCTTGCGGCGGCGGCTATGTTTTCGCCACCGTGAAAGGGCAGGGTCTTTGAGAGTGAGTTTATCTCTGCTGCAGGCAGGCCGAAGACGCGCGCCACGTCGCGAAAGGCGCTCTTGGCCTGGTAGGTCACGTGCGTGGAGATCATGGCGACGTTTGCCTGTCCGTACCTTTTGTAAACGTAGTCGATCAGCTCATCGCGACGACGCCAGCAGATGTCGAGGTCGATATCGGGGCAGTCCGTGCGGGAGAGGTTCAGAAACCTCTCGAAATAGAGATCATGCGCGATGGGGTCCACGATGGTTATACCGAGACAATATGCTACGAGGCTGTCTGCGGCAGAGCCCCGACCCGCCACGGTGATGCCCTCTGCCCGCGCGTGTCGCACGATCTGCTCTACGATGAGAAAGTACTCCGGGAAGTTGAGCTTTTCTATGACCTCCAGCTCATATGCAAGACGCTTCATCACCGCCGGCGTGAGCGGCCGGTAGCGGCGTGCCGCCCCTTTGAAGGCCAGCTTCGAAAGCCACGAAAAGGGCGTCTCCCCCTCCGGCACGTCCGCATGCGGAAAGTGATACCTGCCGAAGGTAAAATCAAAAGTGCATGCCTCGGCGATTTCAAGCGTATTCGAGAGAGCCTCCGGCACGAGCCTGAATATCCGCTCCATCTCGGCGGGTGTCCTGAAATACGCATCGGCCGGCGCGAAGGCGGCTGCGGGGAGGTTTTCCAGAAGGGCGTTTTCGCGGATTGCCGAGAGCACCTTGTGGATGCGATGGCGCTGCTGCCCCGCAAAGTGCGCAGCCGGAGTCGCCACAAGGGGCAGGCCCAGCTCGCGCGCCGTCTTGAAAATGCCGCGCAGGACCCTTCTGCCCGAAGATGCCGGCAGCTCCGCGTAAAGCCCCTCAAGCCGCCCGGCGGCTCCCTTGAGAAATCCCTCGTCGGCCGAGAGTATGACAAGCCCGTCTGCATACTTGCGGGCCGCCTCCAAAAGGGAAAAGCCTTCGTCGAGCCTGCGCGCGCTGACAAGCCGGCAGAGGTTGCGATATCCGGTCTCGTCTCTGGCGAGAAAGACCGCCTCCTCCCCCCCCGCCTCCACTGCAGCGCCTGTGATGGGCTTGAGCCCCGCTGCGCGGGCAGCCTTGTAAAAGGGCACCGCGCCGTAGAGTGCGTTTGTGTCGGTGATCGCCAGCGCCTTTATCCCCATCCGCGAGGCGGCCTCCACATACTCCTCGATCGTGGAAGCGCCGTCCAGGAGGCTCCAGCTACTGTGTAAGTGAAGGGGTGCGTAGGATGAAGCCATGGCTGTCGGTCTCGAGGTGTCGGATGAGTTCTATGGCTCTGCCGGTCAAAATGGATGAAAAGCCGAACCGCTCCCTCACACTGTCGATGCCCCTGTAGAGCCGCTCTCGCCTCTGAAAGCCGCTCTCGTCAAAGAGCGTGGCCTGGTGCGGCATGCCTGGGGCGAGGCTCGAAAGGGCTACGCCGACGTTTCTGATGCGCATGCGGCGGGTGAAGAGCTCATCAAAGAGCACCAGAGCCAGGCCCTTGAAGTCACAGTCGTGCGTCGAGGGCTCCCTGAGCGAGCGCGCCTTGTGGCAGGTGGAAAAGTCGCTGTAGCGCAGCTTGACTGTCACGGTACGGGCGCTCATTCCGATCGAGCGCAGCTTGCCGGCGGCTCGCTCTGTAAGGTAGGAAAGCATGGCCTCGACAAGGCCGCGCTCGGCGGTGTCTTCATGAAAGGTGGTCTCGCGGCTTATCGACTTCGGATACGCGGCCTCCTCCACCTCGCTGAAATCCCGCCCCGATGCCCTCTCGGCAAGCGCCTGCCCTGAGGGCCCGAGCGCAGCAGCGAGCACCGCCTCCGATATCACCTGCAGGTCACCGATTGTCTTGAAATTGTAACGCCCGAGCCGCTCAAAGGTCCTCGGCCCCACGCCCGGCAGGTCGCGTAGACCAAGGGGCTTCAAAAACGCCGCCTCGAACCCCGGCATCACGCAGGTGATGGCATTCGGCTTGGCATAGTCGGAGGCCACCTTGGCCACCAGCCTCGAGGAGGCCACCCCCACCGAGACGTTAAGGCCTGTAGCATCCTTGACCGCCCGCTTTATACTGTCGGCAGCGTCAAAAGGGTGCCCGTAAATGCGCTTGCAGCCGGTAAGGTCGAGATACGCCTCGTCAAGGGAGGCCATCTCGATGTCAGGCGTGAATGAGTAAAAGACCCCCCGCATCCTATCCGACATTTTGCGGTAATTTTCGAACTTGCCCCTTAGAAAGACCGCCTGCGGACAGAGCCGCCGAGCCTCGGCAAGGGGCATGGCGGTCTTTACCCCGTAAGCCTTTGCCTCGTAGCTGGCCGAGGCCACGACGCTGCGGTCGTCAGGGTCGCCGCCGACGATTACCGGCTTGCCGGCAAGCTCCGGGCAGAGCACCTGCTCGACCGACGCGAAAAAGGCATCCGCGTCCACATGCAGTATCCAGCGCACTCCGTCGCCGCGCTCCCTCTTTCGATGTGTGTGACGGGCAGGCACCTTTGCACCCTTTCGTCATTTCAATGTCGCCTCAAGGGCTCCCCCCTCGGGGCGGCTCAATACTTTCTCACGATCCCGATAACCACCCCCTGCACCTTGACGTCCTTTGCGTATATGGGCTTCATGTCGGGGTTGGCGGGCTGAAGCCTTATGCGGCGCTTTTCGCGGTAAAACTTTTTCAGTGTCGCCTCGCCGTTTTCAAGAAGCGCCACGACTGTCTGGCCGTTTTCGGCACTGTCGCGCCTCTCCACTATGACATAGTCGCCGTCCCGGATGTGCTCGTCTATCATGGAGTTTCCTCGAACCTTGAGGACAAAAGACTCCCTGTCTGAGGAGAGCATCTCGGAAATGTCGATCTCGTCGCCAAGCGGCGCCGCCTCGATGGGCGCGCCCGCGGCTATGTAGCCGAAAAAGGGGATCGCCGAGGCCGTGCCTTCCAGGACCTTAAGCGAGCGCGCCTGGTAGCGCCGCCACGTAACCACCCCCCGCGCACGCAGGCGCTGGAGATGCTCGTAAACAGTCTTTTTGTTCAGCCGCAGCGCCTCGGCCATCTCGTCCATAGTCGGCGGCACGCCCCTCGCGCGACGATAATCCAGGATAAAGTCCACGACGTCCTTCTGCCTGCGGGTAATCTCCATCAGTACAGCCTCCAATCGACTCTTTTCACCATATCGGCATTGTACCCAACAATAACCCAACATTACAACAAAAATCCGTAAAATCAGAAAAACAAAAACGCCGGCATCTTCCGTTTGCCCGCAGAGGGGGCGCACGGATCGCCCAGCACCGGGAAACTCCACACCGGCGGGCTCCTGCGCCCGCACCGCACGGCCCGGGCCGAGTCCGACGGGCTCGCCATGCCTGCGGTGACAGGCATGGGGTGTCAATCCGAAGGCCAGGCAATGCGCTACGCCCTCTCCCGGGAGAGCGACCCATTACTGTGAATGCCTACCGCAAGATATGCAGGCAACTACACTGCTTTGAAATGCAGTGTTTTCCCCAGGAAGGGCACGGCCTGTCATTATCTCACGCATGGCAGGCGGCATATTGCCGGGGGGCGTCCGTTCGGGGCTTTTTTGGTACAGGGGGTTGCGTTGTCGGTGGGCATGAAAAAAAGCGGCCACGCTTTCTGCCGCGTGGCCGCCATATATCTATCGGCATCTGCTCTCAGACGGCGACGACTTCCTTCAGCTCGGGGTAGGCCTCCTTGAGCTTTCTCTGAACACCCATCTGCAGCGTCATCTGCGCCATGGGGCAGTGGCCGCAGGCGCCCTTGAGGCGCACCTTCACAATGCCCTCTTCCGCCTCGACGTCCACCAGCTCTATATCGCCGCCGTCTGCCTGAAGCATCGGCCTGATCTCTTCTATTACAGCCTGAACTCCATCCTTGTCCATTACAGTCCCCTTACAGTTGTGATCATGTCGCCGGGACAAGCGCCCCGACCACACATAATTGTACACATAGCTCTCAAGAGGACAAGCCCCCGGCACTGCGCCTCCGGCAGGCTCACTGGGCGAGAGTCATAAGCATCCTGACGAGTTCGCCGCGGTCCCACTTGTCCATCGATACGGTGGCGTGGTAAAGTGACGTATCCTGCCAGTTACGATCGTAATATGCGCATACATAGTTTTTTCGCCATGTGTCGTTTCGTTCGACCAGCTCACGCGCGTCCTTTTCGTCGAGATCGGGGTTATCCCTCCGGAAGCTCTCAACGCGCCAGTCGAACGGTGCAACCGTGCGGAGGTGATAGACGCCGGGGGTGTCTCTCAGGATTATCTGCGAGGCGCGCCCGACGATCACGGCGTTTCCGTCAGCCGCGCACTTGCGTATGATCTCCTCGAAATGCTTTACCAGCTCCTCGGGCTGCGGCAGCGCCTTTGCCCCCTCCCCCGGCATCTCGTAGTACAGGTACGGCATCGACACGCCATATGCAAAGGCGGGCTCAGATTGCGGAAAGGTACCATAGTAGGGCACTACTTCCGGGTGGCTGCGAAACAGCTTCATCAAAAATCTGACCAGCCGGCCCTCGGCCTTTTCGTCAAAGCGCTCTATGGCGTCGGGTGAGGTTCCGACCTTTTCTGCGACCTGCCGGATCATCTCCTTTTCGAGAAGCAAG
>SLPQ01000068.1 GCA_007131925.1 Candidatus Brocadiia bacterium
CAGAAACAGCGCGGCGAATATCGCGCCGGCGCTCATCACACTCGCCGCTGAAGCCCCCTCGCTCGCGAGCGCTCCGGCAATCGCCGGCAGCAAAGCCGCCGGAAGCGCGTACTTTGCCGCCAGTAGAAGCTCCACCGGAGCCACCGCCATACGCTCGGCAATGTTAAAGGTCACCCTGCGCATCTGCGGGGAGGCCTTCATCCCAGCGTCCAGAAACCCCGGCAGGTCTTCTGCGCGCACCGGCCCGTACAGCGCCCGCCACCCGGTCAGCCGCTTGAGCTCGTGCGCGGCGATCCCAGGCGCCCCCAGCTGCGGCAGTATAAGCGTCCTGTGTGAGACGATGTCCTCAAGCCGCGCATCTCTGATGCGGCGCACCAGTTCCTCAGTGCCGAAGAGCCCGCCCCCCGCCGCGCACCAGACATTTATGCCTCGGGTGTCGAGCAAAAGTATCCAGCCGTGCCGTCCGGCAAGCGCTGTGCGCAGACGGTCAAAGGACATCTTGTAGTTGGCGGTGACAAAAACCGGGCTGTCCCCCGATGGATCACCCACGGCATAAATGCCGGGTGGTACGGCACGGCGCATGCGGCCTATGCCACAGCGCACCTTCAGCGAGTCGGTGCGGTCACGTCGGTCAAGGTCGGTTCGCACCCTCAGGATCGAGCGTCCATCCGTTCGTATGCACCCATCAGCCCAATACGGCCCGCCCGGCAAGGTAGCGCCTTCTGCATCGGTCATACCGGCACCTCCAGTGACAGTCTCACGTGTACATGGCTCACACGCGGCATGCCAAGAACGCCATAGAGCCCGGCAGGGCCTTTGCATGACGCCCTCTTCATGCGCGGCTGTCCGCGTCATACTCATCTCTTTGGGGCGAGCGGCGTAAATGCGGTCTCAGCGCATCCCGACTACTTTGAGCCCCGCACGCACCTTTCGCCGAAGCTCCCCCCAGGACCTGAGCGCCAGAATCCTCCCGGCTACGTACGAGGGCCGCAGATAGAACGATTTGTAGCCCCGCGTGAGCAGATCGTTCAGCTCGGCGCGCGTGAAGTGCTCCCCCCAGTGCGGCGGCTCAAAGACCGGCTCGGGCCTCTCGGCAAACTCGCGCCACACGTCCCTCTCGATGACGCCGCTTTCCAGGCCCATCCGGTAGATGGCAGTGCCCGGGAACGGCGTCAGGACGGTCATATGGACATAGTCCGGTCGCAGGCGGCGCGCGACCCTGAATGTAGTCTCTATGTCTTCGAGCGTCTCACCAGGACTGCCGATCATAAAGTAGGCAAGCACCGGTATGCCATGATGCCGCGTCATCCGGAAAACATCCTCAACCTGACGGATGCTTAATCCCTTGTTGAGAACCTTCAGTATCTTCTCAGTGCCCGCCTCCACGCCATAATGGATCCCGGTGCAGCCGACAGCGGCCAGCCGTGCGAGCATCTCGTCGTTTACCGTGTCGACGCGCGCACGGATGTCAAAGCGGATGTCGAGGCCGCGCCGCTCTATATCGTTGCATATCTCGATGACGCGCTGACGATCGACTGTAAAAGTATCATCGTAAATCAGAAACTCATCTATCCCCATGCGCACGCATTCGGCGAGCTCGTCCACGACGTTTGCCGCGGAGCGCGCGCGGAAGCGCTTGCCAAGATGCGGCCGGTCGCAGAAGGTGCACTTGAAGGGGCACCCCCTGGATGTAAAGACGGTCGTAACACAGTCGCCGGCTGCAAGCAGGGAGCTGTAGCGCCTGTATGGTACGAGATGGCGCGCCGGGAACGCAAGAGCGTCGAGGTCTTCGATCGGTGGGCGCAGGCCGGTATTCACGATGCGGCCATTTTCGGTAAAGACGAGGCCTTTTATATCTTTGAGCCTTTCCGGGTCGTCGATAAAGTCAAGAAGCTCCTTGAACGCCTCCTCTCCCTCTCCCATGACCAGAAAGTCGACATCCTCGAAGCTGATCGTCTCCTGCGGGAAGAGATGCACATGCGGGCCTCCAAGAACCACCCTGGCGTGCGGACGCACAGCCTTGACGGTGCGTGCGGTCTTCAAGACGTCGATGAGCGTCATGGTCATGGCGGTCAGGCCCACGACATCGGGGGCAGCATCGCGGATGCGCGCCTCGAGCGCTTCATAAGAGAGCTCCTCCACCTGGCTGTCGATGACAGCGACCTGGTGTTCGCTGTGCTTTTCGAGGTGGCCTGCCAGGTAAAGAAGCCCGAGGGGCGGATTGTGGCCGCGCTCCTCTTCGATTATGACAGGATTGTTACCAATTATCTCGTTTTCGCGCGGTGGATTTATCAGCAGGACTCTCACAGCGGCATCCTCTTGTCGATGAAGTCCGCCAGAAGACCGATCGCGAGGACCATCACGGCCGTCATCACCGTCACGCCGAAGGTAACATCCATTATCTGTTCAAAAAAGAGACCGCTCACCACCACCACCAAAATCGAGAGGCAGACAAGCGCCAGGCTCAGCGGCAAAAAGACCCTCAGCGGCCTGAAGTAGAGGGAAGTCCGGCAGATCAGCTGGAGGAAGTTCAGCGTGTCTCGGATGGGCCGTATCTTCGAGCGGCCGCTGCGCGCTGAGTAGTCGATCGGCACAAACTCCACCGAGTAGGCGTTTGTCATCATGGCAAGCGTGATGGTGGTAGTGAACGAAAAACCCTCCGGCAGTATCCGCGAAAAGCGCTCTATGGCCGATTTTTTCATGATGCGCATGCCGGAGTTGATGTCGGGGATCCTGCGCCCGGTCAGATAGTTGGCCAGCCGACCGAGGACCCATTTGGCGGGCCTGCGCACGAGGGGCACCTTTACCGAGTCCCCCGTACGAGCCCCCACTACCATGTCATGGCTGCCATGACGGGCAATCTCTAAAAACTCAGCGAACCGTCCAACCGGGTAGGTGCCGTCGGCGTCGGTGATGCCGACAAACTCACCCGAAGCCGCATGGAGGCCCGTGGTAATGGCCGCTCCGTAGCCGCGGTTCATACGGTGTCGCAGGACCTTTATCCCTTCACGGCCAAGACGATCGAGTATAGCTCCCGTGCCATCGGTACTTGCGTCGTCGACGATGATTATTTCGGAGCCACCCTCTATATCTCTCACGGCAGCGGCCAGGTCATTTATCACGGACTCGACCGAGTCGCGTTCATTGTAGACGGGCACAATGACACTCAGGGCGATCCTGTCCATCAATTTATCCTCCGCACGCGCGGCAGCTTCGCGTGCCATGCCGCAGTTTCAGCCACGCACCCATTTTCCCGGAAAAGTGATCGGCGTAAAGAAAGAAAGCGTGTCAGCTGCGGCTGATTTGACGGGGCGTGGCGACCAGTCTGTCATTTATGACTGTCTATCAGGCCCGCCCGCCGCGACACCCAGTAGAAGTAGCGCGTACCGGGAATGCGTGTTATGTGGTGCGGTATCTCCGTGACCACGCCGTTGTTCTGTGCGTATATGATGTCGATCTCTTCCCTGCTCAGGAACCGGCGGAAGCTCTCCACGTCGCGCACGACGGATTCGTCGACGCACCTGATCCTGCGCTTGAGCCTCGTGTCATAAATGGGAAATGGCGAACCGTGCCGCGACACTACGAACGCAACGTTAACATCATTGCCAAAGGAAGACACACCTGCCTGCCAGTCTCCATGGTGCCAATAGAGGGCGATCGGCCTCTCAAGAAGAGGGAGATGGGTTGTGGTTATGCGCCGTTGAACAGTCGTCCTGTTTGCCTGGTGGAAAGTCGTCACCCAGTGGAAGATGATCCCAATGATAAGAAGACCCAAGAGCACCCGTCTGGCGCGACCGAATGCAACTACGGAAAAGACATAAAACGCCACCGGGAGCGTCATCAGGGGCCAGAAAAGATGCGAACGGTATGAGAAAGGATTGAAGTAGACAGGCCAGTGGGCCATCAGCGACAGGAAAGCCACCACCGAAAGCAGCAACAGGCTCTGCCGTCGCGGCTTTCGCAGGCGCCTGCCGGCCATTGCAAGGACATACACCACCAGCAGCACCTGTC
>SLPQ01000027.1 GCA_007131925.1 Candidatus Brocadiia bacterium
ACCAGCGTGGAAAGCCCCATGCCTCTGCCCATTACGCGAGGCTCCAGCACATTGCCGATTCCCACGTTGATAATAGCGTATCCCGTGGCGAGCCAGACTGCCGTCCAGGCATCTTTAAGCATCAACGCCAGCAGCACCGCCGGCAACGCCGCAATGAATGAACCTATGGTGGGTATGTAGTTCATCAGAAACGCCAGAACCCCCCAGAGCACGGCGTATTCGATGCCCATGAGCATCAGCAAACCTGTGACCAGCACGCCCGTCATGAGACAAAGCACCGTCTTTATTGCCATGTAGCGGCGGATGCTGGCGATGACCTCTCTATATTGGACGATCGGTCTGCGCAGCCTCTCCGGAAACGCGTCAAGCTTGGAGGCAAAAGCGCTGCCCTCCAGCAACATGAAGACAACGGTCAGCAGTATCAGAAACGAGTTGCCGAGCATCCCGCTGAGTTCGGCGAGCACTCTGCCGGTGAAACGCATCAATGCCTGCGGATCCGCGTAATCCCAGAGAAACTGCTCGGGAACCTCAATCCCCCTTGTTTCAAGCCATGCCGCCAGGGTCTCCGTTCTTTCAGCCAGCAGGCGCTGATACTCCGGCATGCTGCCCAGAAATCCTTCCAATGCAGCTCCGAGCAGGGTCGCCAGCCCGATCAAAACACCAAAGAGCACGCCGGCCATCAGCACCAGCGCCGTCCCAGAGCCCACGCCTATCTTGCGGAGCCCCATCAGGATGGGCGAAATAATGACCGAAATGAAGACGGCAAGTAAGAAAGGCACGATCAGCGCTTCAGCCGCCTTGATGCCTGCGAAGATTATCACCAGGGAGGCGACGACGACAAGTCCGGTAATTACAGGACTGCCGGCCGCGTAGCCGTTTTCCTGCCGGTCATCCATAGCTATCCCAAATCCCGCAAGTAAAAAAAAGGTCGAGAGCAGAGCCCCCATTATATCTAACACATCATGTGTTAGTCATTTAATAAGTATGCGTGATCCCTGATCTTTGCCGCTGGGGGCGCCATTTGGCTGTCATGTTGGGGCATTTTTCTGGACTGACCACGATGATGATGGACAATGCCACTTCGCATGATCTCGCACATGGTATGCGGGTGCCTTATGCAGCGCGAGTCCTGAAAAGACATGAACTGAGTTTGCTTTGCAGATAGAAAGGCCATGTATCGATGATATCAGGTGTGATTAAGGGCTTGGGCCTTGCGGTGGCCTTTGTGATGCGGTCTGGCAGTACGGCTGTTCTTCGTACCACCTTTTTCGAGTTCTACTCTGCGGAGTCTCAGGTGCCGGCAGCCGAAGACGTGGTGACGCCTCTCCAGGAAAACCTGCTTACAAGTTTTATATCACGGTTTCTTCCTGCCGGCCATGACCTCCTGGAGACGGTTGTGACGCTGGCGGTAGTGTCTGTACTGGCCCTTGTGTCTTACCTGATCGGGCGGTGGGTAGTAAAGGTGGTGGTGGACCGGGTAGTGCGCCGCACTCGAACAAGCTGGGACGAGAGCCTGCAGGACGTGGGTTTTTTCCAGCGGCTGGTCCCAGTTCTGCCCGCCGTTATCATGCACTGGGGTATCCTGCTGGTGCCGCACCTTACGCTGCCTACGTATATCTTGGTGCAGCGACTGGCGCTTGCAACCATAGTACTGCTTCTGGTCCGCGCAGTGGGTACACTTCTTGTCGCGATAAATACGATCTACCAGAGATATCCGCTCTCCCGCAAGCACCCGATAAAGGGGTATCTGCAGGTCGTAAAGGTCCTGGCCTACATAGCCGGCGGTATTCTTGTCATGGCCATCCTGATGGACCAGTCGCCCTGGTTTTTCCTCAGCGGCATGGGCGCTATGATGGCCATTATAATGCTTATATTCAGAGACACGCTGCTGTCTTTTGTGGCGGGGATTCAGCTTGTCAACAACGACGTCATCCGCGTAGGCGACTGGATCGAGATGCCGCAGTTTAACGCTGACGGTGATGTTATTGACATCGCTCTGAATGTTGTCACCGTCCGCAACTGGGACAACACCATGACCGTCATACCGACCCACAAGTTTCTCGAGCATTCTTTCAAGAACTGGCGGTCGATGCACGAGACGGGCGGACGCCGCATCATGCGATCGATCTACATCGATATGACGTCAATTCGCTTTCTTACGGGTGAAGAGATCGAGCGGTTCAGTCGATTTCTGCTTCTGAAGGACTACATGAAGACCAAGGCTGACGAGCTGGAAGCTTATAACCGTGAGCACTGTCCGCCCGAGCTTGCCGACGTCGTCACTAACTGCCGGCGCCTTACCAATGTCGGCACGTTCCGCGCATACGTCACACGCTATCTTCGCCGACACCCAATGATCCACAAGGACCTGATTTTCCTGATACGCCAGCTTCAGCCCACCAGCAAGGGACTGCCGATTGAAATCTACGTCTTCGTTTCCGATACACGATGGACCATATACGAGGGCGTCCAGGCGGACATCTTCGACCACCTGCTGGCGGCGCTGGGGGAGTTCGGGCTTCGGGTCTTCCAGGAGCCTACTGGTCACGATCTCGCCCTGATTGCGAAGTCTCCAGCGCAGCGGCCGGCTTCGTAGCACCCGGCTGCGCACTGCTACTCAATGGCGTTCACCGGATATTACCGGCGGTGAAAATAGTGGCTATTTCATAGTGCTTACGGCGTGGCCTGGGTTGGCGAAAGGCGCTTGCGCCAAATGAAATATGCAGCATGCAGTGCTTCCGTTGAGCCATACTCGAAATGGGCCCCTGCCATGATCAGGGGCCCATGCACGGCTTGTGTACATGCTGCAATGCTCCCGAAGCATCCTTTATCAGGGGTGAGATCCACTCCTGTAAAGAGGACGCCACCGGTCTTGGCCGATCTTCTGCTAAGGACGGGCCTTGGCCGGCCGCAGCAATCTCTCTGTCGATAAGCACCAGGTCGGCATCTCCTGCAGGACGCCGATCCATTCTACTGTGCCTGCAGGATAGCCTCTGCCATCTCAGTTCGTGCCCTGTGCCACTCTCGGGGATCGCGCTCCCACGTGGTGTTTTTGCGATAGTCCCATCCCTCGGGCTGCCAGAAAGACTCTGGTATTATCCTCTCACAGATGGCGTCAGCAAGGCTTCCCTTTCCGGCCTGATCGAGCAGCCAGAAGTACTCGTAGTCCTGCATGCCGCGGCGGATCTGCTTCATGCGAATGCTCGGGATAACGCCGCGATAGCCGATCGAGTAGCCCGGGTAGATAAGCACGCCCTGGCTGTTGGTCTGCCATGACTGGTTGAGCGGATTTGTCCAGATGTCGCGTATCTTGTCTCCCCAGTCCCGGATGGTCCGGTCGAGACGAAAGTATGTCCACTCGGCCATGTTGTAGAGAAAGAGGGTGTCGAGGCCATGCCGCCATGCAATCCAGGGCCATGTTGTCAGGGCAAGGCCGTCCCCATCGAGCGCCTCGGACCCCACGAAGGGCTCCGAACCCTGGTAAAAGCCGATGAAATCGCCCTTTTCCTGGCGCTCCTTGAGCATCTCGTAAGCTTCGGGCGACAAGACGTTTGCGGCTATGTCCCACATTGTGACATAGTCGGAAAACTCCCTGACGTGCCCCGGCCCCTCCCGCTGGAAATGCAGGTAAAAGGCCACGGACGTGTGGATCCTGCCGTCAGAGGCTTCCCGAATCACTCTGCAGGCTTCCTTGATGAAGGGGTAGTGTGCCGGACCGAGCTCGTCGGCGACATAACTGAATGCGCCATCGAGGCTCCAGCCCTTCTCATCCCAGTGATCGACAAGAGCCTTGACGGCGGCCTCAAGCATCTCGGAGTCGAGCTGCTCCATGTCCGGAGTGCGACCACCAGTGGGGTGTGCCGCATTCGGGCTTATAGGTAGAGAAAAGATATTGACCGGCACGCCATCCTCAAACGCGCTGCCGTCGAGATACGGCCCGAAGCGCTTGTCGAAGTCGCTGAAATCCCACTCGAAATGGCCGTCTTCCCAGGTAAAC
>SLPQ01000044.1 GCA_007131925.1 Candidatus Brocadiia bacterium
CGCGCCCGAAAAAGCGCACCCGCTGTATCCCGTACCGCCGCCCGTAACGCCCGTCGTCAAAGGTATAGTGATTGTTGGGCTCGTCGATCAGGTGATATACGAATTCGGGCAGGTCGTATTCCTCCCGCATCGCCTCGATCTTTGCCACAAACTGCTCGAAAAGCTCGGCATTTTCCGGCGTTGTCGGCACGTAGCGCACAAAGCGGCTGACGTCCACGACTATAGGGCCGCCGAGACCGTACTCGGCGATGTTTCGGTAGATGTTTACGTCGAGCTCGGTCGAGAAGCGCTGCGGATCATCACCCAGCCAGCCCTCCCCGGTCGGTCTTTCGATGCCCCAGATGATGTTGCGGGTCCTCGCGCCGGTGGTCTGACCAGGGGCCAGCAGGTTCATATTTGTGAATGCGTCCATGCCATGGGCTGCAAGGTCAGCGGCCAGGACACTGTCGAGCTCGTTGCCGAAGAAGTTCCCATAGATGCCGGTGGTCAAGGGTGAGTCGTCAAGCGCAAATGGCAGCACCAGAAGGCTGTATGGGCGCTCGGTCACCTCATCGTCATTGCTTACCGTGATGGTGCCTTCATAAAGCCCGGCCGGCGTACCCTCGCCAACCCACACGGTCAGCAGATACCGCCGGGCGGCGCCGGCGGGCAGGCCGCCAAGGGTGTCGGCTTTCACGAGATAGCGATCGGTCCGCTCCGCCCGCAGGTCAATATGCGCCTCGGAGATGACGTGCCCAGCGGCCGAGCGCGGCAGGGTGAACTCCACACCCGGATTATCGATGTCCCTGAGGGCGTGGACGGCAAAGGAGACAGCCTCGTACTCGCCGCCGGCAGCAAAGGCTCGTAAGGGAAGGCCCAGCTGCGCCCTGCGCGGCGCGTCGGCAGCACCACCGCCGCTCCTTACATTCCCGCCGGGATAAAAGTCATGCGTCGCCGGCACAGCGTATACGACGAAGCCCCTCTCCTTGGCCATTTCTTCAAGCCACTCAGGAAGAGCCGCCGCCTCCGGAGCGACCTCGCGCCCGTCAGTGTCCGCCAGTACCTCAAAACCCGCCGGCCTGTCGGCGTCGAGGCCCTCGCCCGGCTCACCGGCCGTGCCGGAAAGCTCAAGCTCAAAGGGGCTCTCGATGACACGGAGCGTTCCCGAAGCGGCTGCTTTCACCTCGCCCTGGCCCACAAGCTCGCCGACAAGCTCATAGCTGCCGGGCGCAAGGGAGCCGACTTCAAATGGAAATATTCTTTCAACAGCAGTCGGCCCGGCGGGGGCAGGATCTGTCTGTCCCACCACTTCATCGCCGTTGACCAGACGAAAGCGCAGATCAAGCTCATGAGCATGAGGCTCGTTCAGCACGACCCTGACGGGCAGGTCGCGCTCGCCCTCGAAGAGGATGCTCTTGAGAACGGTCACCTCGATAGGCGGCGGCACTTCGAAAAGATACCGTGCGCGGTCCATGAGATATCCATCGTCGGCGAAAAGCCTGATATCAAGCTCATAGCGGCCCGGCGGCGGCAGCTCGATATCGAGCGTGACCGTCTCGGGCGAGCCGGGTACCAGAAGCAGGTCCCTCTGGGCAGTGAAGCGGTAATCCTCGCCTGCGACCTCTACAGCCACGCTCACCGCCTGCGTTTCTTCGCTGCGCGGCACTATCTCGGCGGCGACAAGCGTCTCACCGACGGCCACCTCCGGGGCCACCACGCGCCCCAGTGAGGCATCCATCTGCCTGAAGTACGCATGGCCATAATGCTCGGCATCGCGGAAAAACATCGCCCCGTAAGATGGCGACCACGACGAGGCCTCGCGCTCCACGTGGACGATGCGGTTTATGTTAAAGCCCATGATCGTGCGGTCCTGGACCATGTCGAAAAAGATGTCGTCCGGCCCTGAAGGCTCCATTTCCCGCATGCCAATGCTCGAAAAAGGTATGAAAATCTCAGCATACCAGCCGTCGCTGTCGCGGCTGACCTCCGCGCGCCACTGGTCGTCATGGACCATCACCGGGTCTATGCGCTTGTTCCAGCCATCCCATGTGCGCGCGGGCTCCATCCAGGTCTTCTGCATCACGCCGTCGGGATTGACGTGAAAGGTGTAGTAACTGGCCTGAGTGAGCTCCGGGTCGATTGCGATCTCGATCTCGTCGGAGCCCGTATTGGCCCAGGGCTCCGCGCCTGTCTGCCAGTCGAGGTCGGGGCGCAAAAGGTCGTTCTTACTGATGTCGGTGTATATAGTCGCCGGATCCTGCCACGCCGTTACGGCTATGTAAAGGCCCTTTTCGTCGAAAAGCACGCGCGCCTCGGTCCTGTTTGAAGCATAGTGCGACAGAGACAAATCATGATACCTGCGAGCAGTGACGAAGTCCCTCAACACCACGGCGTCGGCCCATGCCGCTTCGTCCGGATTGCCGTCTATGAGGGGCGCCGCATCAGTGCGCCGCACCTGGAAACGGCGGTTGAAATCGGCTACCGGCCCCCAGCGCTCCGTCACCACATCTTCCGGCTCGACTGCAAGCGGCTCATGCAGCTCAAGGGTCACCCCGCCCTCCGAGGCCCTGCCGCCGGGACCAATGAAAATGAGAACCGCCAGAAACAACATCATGCACTGACGCATCTGTAAGCCCCCTGTAATAATGAGCCATCCCGGTATCAGCCGCACCAGCCCCATGATAAGCGCGTGAGCGCGTTGGTAAAGGACATATGGGGAGTTCACCTGAAACTTAATGATAAATCTCGCGCACGCGCTCCCTGCCGGTCGCAAGAGCGCTCCGGGGGCATACCATCGGAGGCCGTGGCAATCTGATTGCCTTCGACCTGCAGGACCGTTAGGATTGGGGTGGTGCTTGCACGTAGGGACCAGTTGCAGGAGACTTCACATGAAGGTGTACATTCATACCGACCTCGAGGGCGTATCCGGCATAGACAATCCGGAGATGATCCGCACCGAAAGCGAGCGCTTCGAAGAGTCGCGTGAGCGGCTAACCGAGGATGTCAATGCGGCAGTCGCTGGCGCCTTTGAAGCAGGCACGAAGCACGTCACAGTACTTGACAGCCATGGCAGCGGCGTTGAAAACATCATCTGGGAAAAGGTCGACAAGCGCGCCGAGCGCGACACCAAGCCCACAGGGAAGTGGTGGGGCATACTGGATGAGACGTACAATGCGACTTTCTTTGTCGGGGCGCACGCGATGGCGGGTACGCAAAACGCCTTTCTCGACCATACCCAGTCTTCTCTGGCGGTGTACGACTGGTACTATAACGGCCGCAGGTGCGGCGAGCTGGCACAGTGGGCGCTTGTGGCCGGGCACTTTGGCGTGCCGCTTGTGATGGTGTCGGGCGATGAGGCGGCGGTGGCGGAGGCGTACGCCTTTTTCGATCCGGTTGAGACCGCGCCGGTCAAGCGCGGCAGGGGGCGCAGCGAAGCGGTACTCGTCGATCCAGACGAGGCCCACGGGCGCATTCGCGAGGCGGCAGGGCGGGCGGTTGCTCTTTCGAAGAAGGCGCGGCCATTCACTCTCACGCTGCCGCTTGAGGTGATTCTCGATTTCACCCGCAGCGACTACTGCGACAGGCACGCCGGCAGCAAGGGAGTCGAAAGGATCGGCGCGCGCCGGGTGCGCAAGATAGCACCTACCGCGCTCGACATCCTGCTGTAAGCGACTGTGCGGTTTGCACACAGGCGCCGTGCGGGCACGACAGGCCGGCCGGGTCAGGGCGTGGCGGCATCCGGATCGCCCGCACGCCGCAGGGTTCTGGCACGCGTGGTCAGCGCAAGGCACGCGCCGCCGGCCAGCAGTATGATGCCTCCGACGATGGTGAGCGGTGCGCTCGCTTCGCCGAGTATGAAAAAGGCCGTCACTGCCGTCAGCGGTGCGGCGGCCATTTCAAGCGCGCCGGCGGTCGGCACATCGAGGTATCGAAAGCCAGTCGTCAGGCAAAGATGCGCAAAAGTACCGGTAAGGCCTATGGCGGCCATGAAGACCCACTCAGCGGCTGA
>SLPQ01000174.1 GCA_007131925.1 Candidatus Brocadiia bacterium
ACTGCTCAAGCAGGCGAGTGAGGAAAAAGGCTACAGGCTTAATCTTGCCGAAATTGCACGCATCTGGAAAGGCGGCTGCATCATCCGCTCAAAGCTCCTCGACCCCATCAAGCTCGCTTACAAGAGAAAGCGCAAACTTCCCAACCTCCTTGTAGCGCCTTTCTTCAAGCGAGCGCTCAAGAAGGCCAATGCCTCCTGGCGCCGCACGGTCAAGCTGGCCATCGACCACGGCGTGCCGACACCGGCAATGTCCGCTTCTCTTGCGTATTTCGATTCGTACCGGACCGCGCGGCTCCCCGCCAATCTCACTCAGGCGCAGCGCGACTGCTTCGGCGCCCACACGTACCAGCGCACCGACCGGGAGGGCACCTTTCACAGCAAATGGCAGGAGAAGTAGCCCGATCTGACCGCGACGATGAACGCCACCTCCGCCTCGCGGGGCTGTTGCCATCTTTGCGCTCTTAACTGGCGGGCGGCGCACTGGCGGTCTTTTTGGCCAGTGAAGTAGTACGTGCTTGGGCATCCTTCTCCACCTTGGCAGGTGCATCTGCCGCTTGAAAGAAGCCAGCCCCTCTGGTATCCTGCCTCTCTCAATATGTCATTATAGGGGGCGCAATGTCATTATAGGGGGCGCACTTGGGCTCACAGGGCAAAGCGAAAGAGGGCGATGCATCGAAAGGCCCGGCTAAGCCGGTAGTGCTTGCGGTCGGCGCGGCGGCGCTTTCGCTTCTCTTTGTTATCCACATCATGCTCGGTCTGCCGATCGGCGTGCCTGGTGAATGGTGGATAGAGTACCGAACCCGACTGCCGGGTATCGGCGCGGTCGCATTTCTTATAGTGTGCGCTGTCTGTCTGATAGGGGGGGCAGCGCTACTTGACCGCTTCCCCCACAGGAGCATGAAGGCCCACGCAGGAGCTATAGCCGCGGTTTTTCTCCTGTACGCTGTATTTCTCTTTGCAGCCGTGCGCTGCGGCCCTGAGGGCGCGTTTGAGATGGTGGCCCCTGCATTCAAGTGGGATGCGGCTGGGCTTTTCAGGCAAGAGGCAGCGCCGATTGAAAACGCACGTGAGTACCTGTCCGGTTTCCCCCGACGCCTGGGCGAGTACGGCAGGCCCGAGCGCTATCATGAGACTGTTCGCGTCAACAACAATCCCCCCGGGACCACCATGGTCTTTTACTCGGCGCGTCGCATCGCACAGCGCTGGGCCGGGCTGGGACTCCTCGCCAGTGAAGCGGTTTTCGGCCTCGGCTTTGAACCCCCCGACGAGGAATTCGCCGGAACGGTTCTGGCATGTTGGATGCTTTTTTTTGGGGCGTCACTTTCGCTTGTTCCTGCAATCCTTCTTGTGCGGCGGCTGGGTAGTGGCTCGCCATTGCTTTCGGCGGTTGTGGGTCTGATGGCTGCCTCAATGGTTATGTTTCTGCCGGGCAAGGACACTTTGCAGGTCTTTTTCTTCCTGTGGATGGCGTACTTTTTTGCAAGGGCGCGTGAGGGCAGGGCTTGGGCATGGGGTGCAGCTATGGGCGCCTGCGCGGCCGCGGCATTTTTCTTCACGCTTGCGGCGGCGGTGGTGGTACTGGTGCTTTTTCTGGCTGCGCTCTGGCTTGACTTCGTGGAAGGTGGCACTTCGAGGCGGCGGGAGGCTGTCTTCTGGGCGTCGGCTGCGGGTGGGCTGGCAGGTGGGTTTATGCTGCTTTGGGTGGCTTTAGGATACAACTCACTTGCATCTCTTTTTGCCTGCTATCGCAACCATGCACTCTTCTATGAGCACTTTCCACGGACGTACTGGAAGTGGCTGCTCGTAAATCCGTGGGAATTTGCGATGTTTCTGGGCGGGCCCCTGGTGGCGATGGTCATGGCCGCGTCGTGGCGCGGGGGCCGCATCAGCGTCGAAGGCTGCTCCTCATGCCGCGCTGTCCTGATGGCGGCCGTGGCGGTGCTGGTGCTGTTGAACATCAGCGGAAAGAACGCAAGCGAAGTTGCGCGTCTCTGGGTCTTTTTCATGCCGCTGCTTACTCTGCCGGCGGCGGCACTGGTATCGCGAAGGGATGGTGGTGTGACGACCCTCGTCATTATTGCCGCCATGCAGGCGGCTTATGTGACCCTTATGTGCATATACCTCGACGTTTGGCGCATAGAGGCGCTCATGCAGGAAATCGCACCGATGGGGGGCGCACCTTTCCCGAGATAGCAGGTCTCGCGTCCATTCATGCTGGTTCTGAAGCGGATTTGGAGTAAGATGATCTAAAGGCGAGTTGCGAGAGCGACAGTGGCCGAATCGATATTATCATTTCTGGCACGCATGTTTGGCCGGCTGGAGTGTCTGTATCGCGCAAATTGCAGAAAAACCAACGTCGGATAGAAAAAAGGGCGCTTTTTGGCGGCACTTTTCCGCGTGTGGGACGTATAAAGAAGTGGGCCAGTCCGGGAAAGCAGGGAAAGCACTGCATATCATGAAGGAGCCTGCCAGATGATATTTCGCAGATTTAAAAAAGCAGCACTGATATTTGCCATACTTACTGCGGTCACGGCGGCCTATGGTGCCGATTACTACGTGGCAATGACCGGCGACAACGCAAACCCCGGCACAGCCGATGCGCCCTGGCGCACCATTCAGCATGCTGTGAACAACATCCAGCCCGGTGACACGATCATTGTAAGGCCCGGCACATATGTCGGCGCGCGCATATCGAACTCCGGCGAGCCGGGCGCGCCAAAGACCCTGCGCTCCGAGACGAAGTGGGGAGCCGTCCTTAATGAGCCCTCTTCCGCAGCGCGTCATACCGGCATCCTCGAGCTTGAAAACTGGGGCTCGCCGCCTGTCGGCTACTGGGTTGTCGAGGACTTCGAAGTCGACGGCCAGCAGCAGTATCGCTGCATAGATATTCGCGGTACGGCTTCAGCTCCTGCAAGACATATAACGATACGTGGAAACCATGTTCATCATACAGGTCCTCCGCATCTCAGGCGCACCGGTATATTCGATGGCTTCCATGAATACGCTCTATACGAAAATAATGTCTCTCACAATAACTCAGAGCATGGCATCTATCACTCCAATACACCGGGTGACTACGCCGTCATACGTGGCAACATAGTCTACTCAAATACCTACTGTGGCATCCATAATAACGGTGATCTGTCCATGGGCGGCAGCGGTGTCATCAGATACAGCCTCTATGAAAAGAACCTGATTTACGATAACAGCTCCGGCTCCGGTCTGAACTACGACGGTACCAGTGATTCCATAATCCGCAACAATATTCTTTATAACAACCGTGGAAGCGGTGTTTCCTTCTATGCAGTCAACGGCGCGGAGGGTTCCAGCCGCAACCTCCTGTACAACAACACCATCATCATGCCGTCAAACGGACGCTGGGCGATTAATATCCCGGCCTCAAGCGGAGGCAGACCTAATCCCGTAGGAAACAGAATAAAGAACAACATACTCTACAACCACTCCTGGAGAGGCGTGATTCAAGCTTACAGCTCATCCATGGGAGACTTCGAGAGCGACTACAACGTGGTACAGGCTGGCAACCGCTTCAGCGTCGATGGCGGCTCAACGTCGATGCCCCTCTCGACGTGGCAGGGGTACGGCTACGATCTGAACTCGATAATCTCAACGCCCGAGGAGCTCTTTGTTGACGCAGGAGCTGACGACTATCGCCTGCGCCCCGGCTCACCGGCTATAGATGCTGGTACGACGCTTGCCGAGGTTACAGATGATTTCATCGGCACGCCCCGTCCGCAGGGTGCAGCCTACGACATCGGCGCATATGAGTTCATTCGCGA
The DNA here is from genome assembly GCA_007131925.1 of Candidatus Brocadiia bacterium. Lineage (GTDB taxonomy): Bacteria > Planctomycetota > DG-23 > SLPQ01 > SLPQ01 > SLPQ01. Next base: position 3,798 of record SLPQ01000174.1, read on the forward strand.
CGACGTGACGGCGACGCCCGTGATTACTCCTTCGGGCGGTTCTTTCGATGTGTCTGTAACGGTGACGATAGAGTGCGCGACGCCGGATGCGGTGATCGTCTATACTACAGACGGCAGTGAGCCGGACGAGTCGTCGACTGTATACGTGGGTCCT
>SLPQ01000222.1 GCA_007131925.1 Candidatus Brocadiia bacterium
GAAAGACACTCCCCGGACCTGCTCATAGTCATGAAAAGGACCCCGCGCTGAAGACGCCTTGCGGCCGCTGCCTTGCAGCCGTACCCGTGCCGGGGCTGATGAGCAAAAAGAAAGCGCCCGCGCGTCTTGCCGCGCGGGCGCCTGGTGCTATCGCGATTTTTGAGTGGCTACGAGGTCTACATCGCCCTCTGGTAACCGACCGTTGCGGTGAACGCCGGCGTCGCCTTACCCGGGCCAAGACCTGCGCCAACGCCGAACGACAGGATGTCGACATCCGTAAGGGCAGAGCGCACGCCTGCCTCGATCATGTGGATGCGCTTGACACCTTTCCAACGGGCCTCCTCCGTGGAAGCATTGGCGACAAGGATGAGGTCGTCCTGGATCACATAGTCCATGCCGAGCGCGTAGAAGTCGGCATCATTGCGAATACCCGACCTGCGATCACCAATGGTGGTATAGCCGGCGTTGAGATGCACGCGCGCCTCACCGAACGTCTTGGTCAGGATACCGAGAGCCGAGGCATCGTAGCCGGTATAGCCAAGACCCGTCGGCGCGCGGCCTGAGATCTCGATACCCATCGAAGGAATCATGTCCTCTTCGAGAACAGGCACCCAAAGCAGGCCAGCGACAGTGTCAAAATTGCCATCGACCCGTCCCTCACCGATGATGACGTTCCACGTACCCCTGAGCTGCAATTCATCGAGGATACCGTAGTTCACCTGGATAAGGGCCTCTTCCCAGGTGCCGCCGTTGGTCCGGTATGAGCCAGCCACACCAAACTCCACAGCGGTTGCCGGAGTAGTAGTGGTGTCTGCGATAGCCGTTGGGAACCCGGGCTCGAGATTGCCGACCGGTTCCGTAACGGGCCCGAGACCCACAGGCTGGGCAACAGCCGGGGCTGCCACAAATGCCAACAACAATGCCAAACCGATAAGTTTCTTCATGATCCTCTCCCACTAGTCCCTGACAGAAATACGCCTCTTCACGCGGCCCCCTCGTCTCAGACAGGCCCGGTGAAACTCCGGAAAAAATGCAACAGTTACTCGCGGACACTCGTCTCCTATCTCTATTCTCCCCTCCTTTCAATGCGAGTGAAGAATCTCAGTTGGCTGAAATACTACACAGTTATCGTCAGAATTCAAGACTGTATTTACATAAAACTAAATTCCTGCACTGCAAGTTCCCGGCGGGCCGGCATGATCGCCCCCTGCGCCTTCAGGCTTCGAGGACGCCTCCAGGCCGCAAGGATAAATGCCAAAAAGGTAAATATTTGTTCGCATACCTGCTTTCGTGGCACTATAATCGCGCGCGGGCTGATTCGAGCGCACTCAGACCACCGTTGCCCGTGCGTTTGCGGACACGGGATACACGCGAGAGGAGGATGAAGAAAATGGATACTGCAAGGCGTTTGTGCTGGCTGGCGGTGCCTCTGCTTGTGATGCTTTCGGCAGGGTCTGCGCATGCGGGGGATGTGCTCGACCTCGTGCCGGACGATGCGGTGCTGGCCATCTCCGTTCAGTCACTGGAGGGCTTGGAAGAGGGATTGGGCGGCTTTGCGGACACGATCTATCCGGGCGCATCCGAGATGGTCTCGGAGATGTTGATGGACATGTACACGTTCCAGTCGCACATACAAGATGGGATGAACAGGCAGGCTCCGGCGGCCATGATGCTCCTGTTGCAGGAGAGCTCAGCTGACGAGCTGCAGCTGCCGCCACCGAGCGGCTTTGGCGCGCACTCTGTCGATCGCACGAGCGAGTTGCAGACGGTGATGGCTCTGCCGCTTGCCGATGAGAGGATATGGCGCCAGGCCATGGGCGTACACATCGCGCCGTTACAGGACTCGCCGTATGAAGAGATAATCGGCGACTTCGGCCCGCAGGCGGTCTTTACGATCCGCGAAGGGTTCCTGGTGGCCGCGGACACCACTGAGGCGCTCGATCTCTGGTCAGAGGCGCTCAGCCGCGGCATATCTCCCGCGCGAAGGGCAAAGATCGAAAACGCACTCACCAGGGCTCCTCTTGCAGCGCAGTTTTCGATGAAAGCACTCCTTGAGCAGCGCCCGGAAGCGCTTGACTTTGTCGATACGTGGATTGATGGCCTGTCCGCCGATGAAGGTATGGATGCTCGCTTGGCAGGCATGGCTGCAGCATATGGGATGGCGTTTCGCGACTTTGCAGTCGAGACCGAAAGCATTACCTGCGAGGTCATGCCTTCATACGCCAGCCTGCGTGTGGCTGTGGATGTCGACTTTTTCGAGGGAAGTCTCTTAGGCAATGCCGTTGGCGACCAGCGCCCGGTCGACCTTTCATCGCTTGAGATGCTGCCGGGGGGGTCTGTCATGTTCGGCGTGACGAGGCTTGAGATGGCGCCGCTGAAGGACTATCTCAATGCCTACCTGGAGGAGTTGTCAGTAGCGCTTGGAGATTATGCTGACGCCGGCGAAATCGAAGCCTTCATCGAGTCCACCGTGTCTCAGATCGATGATTATGAGCGCTTGGGACTTCATGAAAATAGCGCTTTTGCGTTCATGGAGCGCGCCGGCAGGATGGCCCTTCTTGGAATATATGAGTCAAGCGATCCGGATGAGGCGGTCGATCTGATGATCGCCCAGTTCGAAATCCTGTACGGCAGCCCGATGGGCGTGAAACTGCTCGGTATGCCGGGCCTTCAGCCGGGCAGCGGCGATATCAGCGATGAGACCATATCCGGCCGGAACGTCAAGGTAATAAGACAGCCCTTTGAGCCGGATGAGCTGGACGAAACTGAAGCCTATATCGCGGAGGCGCTTGAGGCTTTGCTCGGCAATCCTATGGTATGGCGCCTGGCTGCTGCCGGAGACCGCGTGTACACTGCCTTCGGAGATGATGACGCTCTGATGCGCGAGACCCTCCAGGGTGCACACACGCCTGTAAGCTCGCATGTCATCGAGAGGAGCCTTGCCGGGGTGGCCAGTCCGCCGTCATGCGCATTTTTCGTATCAGTACCGGATGTGATGCTTTTCGGCATGAGGATGAGCCAGGTGATGATGGGTGAGCTCATGGCGATGCCGGCCATTGATCTGCCGAGCGCCTCGCGCCTGGTGGCCGGCTCCGCTTCATTTTCCGGTACTACAGCGCGTTTCGAGCTGAACGTGCCGGCCGAGCAGATAAATCTGGCCCAGATGGCCCTTATGCCCATGATGATGATGCACGAAATGCCAGAGATGAATGACGACTCGGATATGCCCTGGTAAGGGGTCTGTAGCGTTTGCCGTTGCGGCCTCTCGTAAAAGACGCGCCAGCGGTGCTGGCGCGTCTTTTACTCATCTGCATTGTTGAAAAGTCTGCCTTTTTCTGCGATAATTTCACCTGTCGAGAGTCTAAGAAAGACCTTGCGCATTGCGGCATTGGAGCTGTGGGCGGCCCGCAGGGTTGACGGCGAGGCGTCAAATACAGCGATGCGATCCTGCCTGCACCGCTTATGGCGGGGTATGTCTTGCCTGAGCGCGCCGGGGGCATTTGAACAGGCCTCGCTCAGTGTGAGAGAGGTCTTAAGACTGGCGTTTTGAGGAGACAGAGAGAGCGTGTGCACCCTGAAAGTCTCATATGTGCCGATGGGGCTTGTCATATTGTGCGTGGTGGTTGCGACATTCGGCTGCCGGAGCATTGAGCCGGCTGAGCTGGAGGCGCTCGACAGCGCATACCTTGCAAGACCTCTCGAGAGACGGCAGGTGGCATTTGACGTTGTATTCGCACGTTATGAGGACTTTGACGCGGATCTCGTGGAAGAATGCTGGGCCCTGCTGACCCCTCCCGCACAGGAGACCTCTGGGCTTTGGCAGGCAAACGGCCTTCGCGTGGGGTGGATAGCCTCAGAAGATGCCCCGGCTCTGCGTGAGATCCTTCGAAAGATGCACACCCTCCAGTCGACCGAGCGCAGATTTGTGATGCCGAGCCGCCAGTCCATCGAGATACATCTCGGCCGGACTGCCACTAAAGGCCTCATTTATGAGACCAGTGCGGGCAAGGCATACAGGGATGTGTCCGATATGAGGTTCGAGATGCTGCTGCGATCACTGGGCGCCGGCAGGGACGCAAGCGTATCGATCGTACCCTTTTTTACCAGCGAGGGGGACGAAGTGACGCCCCTGGGCGGTCTGGAGCTTCTCGTGGAGGTGTCAGAGGCCGAAATGATCCTCGTCGGCATGGCCGCCGAACGCGAGGAAAGACGCATCGGAGGGCTCTTGATGAGCGACGATCCCATCGGCCGCCGAAGGTCGCTTCTGATCATCGAGCCCAAGCTGACCTGGTAAGGTACCTCGCGATTCGATTTGACATGGCCGTTCGAAACGTTAGACTTATGTTCGTTTGAAAATTTGGCAGGTGGTCGATTTAACGCAAACTTGCAGACCACGCAAATATAACTGCTAAAGCTGCACAGCTGTTGCCCGTGCTCTTTGGCATGGGCTTTTTTTGTTTGATGGTGCGGTTATGAACCCTCTCGTCATGGACACTCTCTACGCAGGCGCCCTGCTGACGGGCAGCCCCTGGTTTCTCTACCGGATGGCCACCACCGACAAGTACCGTGCCGGGCTGCTGGAGCGCCTGGGCCTGCTTGAGGGGCGCCGGAAAGACAGGTGTCTGTGGGTCCATGGCGTCTCGGTTGGGGAGATACTGGCTGCAAAGGGCATCGTTTCTGCGCTGGATGCGGCGTATCCGAATGTTGAGACGGTTCTTTCCACCACCACCAATACGGCCCAGGAGGTGGCGCGCGCGCATTATCCGGGCAGGTTCATATTCTACTTTCCGCTGGACTTTTCGTGGGCGGTGGCCAGCGCCTTCAGAAAGGTGCGCCCGCTGGCGGTGATGCTGATGGAGATGGAGGTCTGGCCGAATTTCCTGCACCGCGCCCGTAGTGAGGGCGTGGCGGTGATCGTTGCCAACGGCAGGATCACCGACCGTGCATTTCAGCGCTATCGCAGGCTTGGCTCCCTTGCGCGCAGGATGCTTTCGAAGGTGGATATGTACCTCGTTCAAAATGAAACCTACGCCGAGCGCCTGCGCCTTCTGGGTGTGCCCGCAAACCGGGTCAGGGTCACGGGCAGTGTGAAGTTTGACACACTGCCCATAGGGTCAGCCCCGGCTCTGCGCCGCCGACTTAGAAAGGAGATGGGTGTAGCGGATGATGAGATTCTGATAATAGGCGGCTCGACGCATGAGGGTGAGGAAAAGGCCCTTTTGGATGCCTGGCGGCAGATGGGCCGGTCAGGCCGGAGAGTGCGCCTGCTGATCGCACCGCGGCACAAGGGCCGTTTTCGGGCGGTTGCAGCGCTGATAGAGGCCGAGGGCGCCCCCGTGCTTGCCAGAAGCGCCATGGCGCAGCCGGCGCCGGCAGGCGGGGCTCAGGTGCTTCTGGCAGACACCCTCGGGGAGCTTGCCGATCTGTACGAGGCGGCCGATGTGGCCTTTGTCGGCGGCAGCCTCATACCGCACGGCGGTCAGAACATCCTCGAACCGGCCGCCAGGGGGCTGCCTGTCGTTTTTGGCCCGTCGATGGAAAACTTCCCCGAGGCGCGCGACATGCTCGTCGGCGCCAGTGCGGCCACGTGCATATCGACAGAGAGCGAGCTTGCCGATGCGCTCAGTGCATACATGGACACCGATGCAGCCCGTCGCGCAGGCCAGGCGGCACGTGCCGCTCTGGAAAAGGCGCGCGGCGCAAGCGCCGCGACTGTAGAGGCGGTAAGAGAGATACTCAAGCAATACGAGTCACAGAGAAGAGCTGGCTGATCTTGGTCTTGTGGGAAAGGAGAAGGAAGTGGCTGACCGTAAACTTTTTACCTCTGAATCGGTAACAATGGGACATCCCGATAAGATGGCCGACCAGATATCGGACGCCGTACTTGATGAGGCGCTCCGCCAGGACCCCAGGAGCCGAGTGGCCTGCGAGACGCTCCTGACCACGGGGCTGGTGCTCGTAGCGGGTGAAATCACCACTGAGGCATACATCGACGTACCCGGCGTCGTCCGTGAGACTGTCAAAGAGGTCGGCTACAATGACCCGGCCATCGGCTTTGATTATGAATCATGTGCGGTACTGACATCGATACACGAGCAGTCTCCCGACATCGCCATGGGCGTTGATGAAAAGACCGACCACGAGCAGGGCGCCGGAGACCAGGGGATAATGTTCGGCTACTCGTGTGATGAGACCGAAGACATGATGCCGCTTCCCATACATCTTGCCCACAGGCTCGTCGAGCGGCTCGCCGATGTCCGCCAGACAGGCGAGCTCGACTGGCTCAGGCCCGATGGCAAAAGCCAGGTCACCGTCGAGTACGAAGACGACAGGCCCGTAGCCGTGACCACCGTCGTCATCTCCACCCAGCACGCCCCCGAGGTCACGCGCGATGCGCTCACCGAGGCCATGATCGAGCTTGTCATAAAGCCGACCGTCCCGAGCGAGCTTCTAAAGGACAATGTAATCTACCACATAAATCCGACCGGCCGTTTCGTGATGGGCGGCCCCGGCGCCGACACAGGCCTTACCGGCCGCAAGATCATAGTCGACACCTACGGCGGGCGCGGCAGCCACGGCGGCGGCGCTTTTTCCGGCAAGGACCCCTCAAAGGTCGACCGCAGCGCCTCCTACATGGCCCGCTACATCGCCAAAAACATCGTCGCGGCGGGCCTTGCCGAGCAGTGCGAGGTGCAGCTGGGCTACGCTATCGGCGTGCCGGAGCCGGTCTCAGTGATGGTCGACACGGTAGGCAGCGGCAAGGTGCAGAACGGCGCTTTCGAGGCCGCCGTGAGGAAGGTGTTTCCGCTCAAACCGCGCCAGATTATCGAGCATCTCGACCTTCTCAGACCCATCTACAAGGAGACGGCGCGGCATGGGCATTTCGGTCGCACTGCTGAGACCTTCACCTGGGAAAAGACCGACATGGTTGACAAGCTGCGCGAAGTGCTCGGCGTGTAGAAGCAAAGTCATTGCATGACAGCCGCCGGGCGGCCCTACAGCCCGGCGGCTGATATTTCCGAACACGGCTCGTACAGACCCGCTCAGACGCCTTGCCGCCCGGCGCCTCCTCGCCCGCGCCACAGCAGCGGTATCACGATCATGGCCACCAGCCCGGCTGCGGTTGCAGCCAGCCCCGCGTAAAACTCCGTCGGCCTGTACACCAGGCGAACTGTGTGCTCGCCGGCCGGGACCGGCACAGCGCGGTAGGCAAGATTGGCGCGCCAGAGGGGCACAGGCTCGCCGTTTAATCTCGCGCGGAAGTTCGGATACCAGGTGTCGGCCATGAAAAGAAGCGCAGGGCGCTCGGCAGTCACCCTTACTGTGACCTCATTGCCGGTGTCGGCAATGACTGCAGCGGTGCCCGGTTCGTCCGCCCCCTTTGCAGGATCGCTCTCAGCGCCCTCTGCGAGAAACTCACCCGCCTGGATGCCGGCATCTCCCAGGAGCACGATCCTGCGCCTTATATCGACGTCGCTGTTTACCAGGACCTCCATCGCCGCGTCGTCGTCCTCGACCGCTATGAAGTGATCGACCAGACGCACCCGCCTGGGCGGCTCTCTGGTCCGCCTGTACGCGAAGCCCGGCGCTTCCTGTGTCACGTCGATGACCATGGCCGCGCCCCACATTTCTGCAAGATGCTGCTCGCGCCGCGGGTCTATGCGGGAACCGAGCAGCTTGCGCACGAGGTCGCTATGCCATCGCGGTGCTGTCGGGTCAAATGATGATATCACAGGCACCCTGTAAATGAGGTTGAGGTTCGGGTGAAAGGTCTCTTTCATGAAGATCTGCTCGAGGGATGTGGCAAATGCCGGGCTCCGGTATTCCATGAGCCAGCTGTCCAGCTCCTCCAGGGAGTCAAAGCGAGGCGCACTCGTACGAGCCAGCCAGTCCAGAAGTTCGCGCTCGCTCGCGAACGGTCTGCCCCTCACCGTCGACACAAACTCGACGAGGCTATCGAGGTCGTATACTGGCGCAAAGCGGCTTTCGCGTCGGTAGCTGTTGAAGCGGGGGGTAAAGTGAAGACGGGGGGCCAAAGGCCCGTGCTCGAGCGTATCCAGGCGCGCCGGCGCCTTGGTATAAAGCTCGGGGCCGGCGACGGGATTGAGGTGAGCTGCAAACATCGCCAGGTCGAAAAAGAAGACCGCGGCAAGCGCCATCACGCCGTAGGGGCGTGGCACGCGCCCGGCAGCCAGAAATACCGCCAGTCCGAGGGCTGCCGCCCCCGCTGCCAGAAAGCCCGCCGAACGGGCGAAGCTCCATTGAGCCGAGTCGAACCTCTCCCAAGCCTGATCAGCAGCGACGGTTTCCCCTGCGGCTGCCATTTCAAGGATCGGCTGTGGCGTTATCCATGTGAATATGCCCAGAGGCCATGTACGCATCGCCAGCGACGAGACACCAAAGAGCAAAGCCGCAAGAAGCACTATCGCAAAGAGCACGCCGAGCGTGCGTTTTGCGCCGGCGCGCGCGCATACGAGTGCATCATCCACGGCAAAGCCCGCCAGCACTACCATGGCGTAAGCGGCCGGCAGAAACCACTTCACCGGAAAGCGAATGAGCCTGAAAGCCGGCAGCCAGCGCCAGAAGATGCGCCAGATGATCGCCGTCTCGCCTACCGCCAGCATGAGACAGAGCATCGCAGCCAGCGCAAAGAAGATGTTGCGCTTGCGTGTGGAGGCGACGAAATAACCCGCCAGACCGAAAATCAAAAATCCCACCGCACCCGCGCCTGTGGAGGCTGGCCCTTCCGTCGCCGCAGCGGCCGTCGCCGCGCCGACTACGCCGGCCAATCCCGCTGAAACCGCCTTTATCCAGACCGCTCGCCTCCGGCGAACACAGCTCATCGTCCAGATAGCCAGAAGAGGCACCAACACGCCCAGGTACACACTCTTGAGCCAGTACTGGCTTCGCCAGAAGATGCCTCCTCGATCGGCTCTCAGGTAGAACCGCGGCAGAAAGAGCAGCAGCCCGTCAGAGGGCCGCCCCGCCCAGAGCCCCGCATCCTCCATGGCCATCTCCGGCCTGCCGCTCCAGCGCAGCGCATGCACGAACGGCACTATCCCCACTCCCGAAACCACCAGCGCCAGGCCGAGCGCCGCCATCGAGAGCACCGCCGGCCTCCACCAGCCCGGCCGCCGGGCGAGCAACTCACTCATGCCGAAAAAGGCCGCGTAGAGCACCACCGCCGCGCCGATAAAGACAACCGGCTCCGGGCCACCGGCAAGAAGCGCCATGGCAAAAGTCCCCACCAGGGCCAGAAAGCCCCGCGGCCCCCATCCCAGGCATATGCGCCGCACACACGCCAGGCACCAGGGCAGCCATGCCAGCGAGTTCATGAAGCTGACATAGTCCAGCACCGAAACAAAAGCAGGCGAGAGCCCCCAGGCGATAGCCGCCACGCCGGCAGCCGCCCGTCTCGCGCCGAAAGTTCGCATCATGTAGTAGGTGCCCGCTCCTGCGATGAAGAAGTGAATCACGGTAAACCACATGAAGGAGGCCGGCATCGGCAGGAGATAGTACAGGAGGGCGCCCGGATAAAAGGCTGCCACCTGCCAGGTTCCCAGCACAGGTTCGCCGCAGCCGCCGTACTGTGTCCAGAAGGGCACCTGGAGATTTCTCAAGCTCTCGGCGACCAGCACCCTTTTCGGGTAGAAGAAGAGTGAAAAGTCCCGAAAGAAGAAGACCATCCCCCCCGCCACAACCTCCCAGAATGCCACCATTACCACAGCGGCGAGGACGATAAGAAAAATCGCGTCGCGACCCGTCCAGCGGCGCGTGTCTACCCGGATGGCAACCTCAGGCCGCGACACCGCCATGTGACCCTACTCTCCGCCCTCGAGTATCACGCGAACGGCACCGGTATTGTCAGCGCGGTCGGTAACCCTTATCATCACGATGCGCGCATCCGGCTCGTCCACCTTCACGGAAATGGTCTCGCTTTTCGAGTCGAAGATGCCGTCAACGGGCAAGGCCTGCCTCCACCTGCCTCCGTCGATGCTGTAGGATGCCTCCTTGAGAGGGCTGGCTGCATCTCTCGCCTCGATCTTTATCACCGTGTAGTCGGCCTCCATGGAAACCACGGGTGTAGAGATCTGTGGAGCGGTGTTGTCGATTGTAAAGGGCCCGGCGATCCGCGAACCGGATAGCTCTGTCCCCGGGGGGTTTGCAGGCGCGTCGCTGGCGGTCACTTTGAAAAAGTATTTTCCATCCGGCACCCTGGTCGTGTCCCACTCAAACTCGTTTTGAGTAAGATCCTGCTCGAGCGTTATGAAGTCCTCCATCTCTTCGTCGCGAAATGCCAGCACAAATTCGAGCTTGTCGTTGTTCGGATCGGATGCCTTCCAGGATATCTTCACCCTGCCCGAGAGCTCGATGCCGGTCAAAGCGCCGACGGCGTTGCCCGAGGACGAGCCGCCGCCACGCCCGGCGCCGGCATTGTTGCCGACGCGGGAGGCTTCTATCTCGTTGACAACCGGCGGGAGGTTGACAGGCAGCCCGGATATCTCAACGCGGCTGATCGCTCCGGTCTGCTCGGAGGCCGTAAGAAGCGTGGCTCGGTACTGGATGAAGCGCGAGGGCGCCAGGCCGCCGGCGGCCCTGCCGCTCTCAGTATCTACCGCACGCCACGGACTCCACGTGGTGTCGGGCCTGGGTGAGTTGCCGGTGCGCACCTCGAACGACACCTTCGTGCCTGTAGGCTGGCTGCCCTCCCAGCGAAGAGCGCCCCATCGAGTAACGTGCTCACCCGAGAGCACACGGCTGACGAATGTGCCCCGCGGCGAACGCTCCCCGGCGAAATGAACAGCCTTGCCCGGCATGCCGAGCGTCGCCACAAAGCCGTCGCCTGTCGGCACGACACTATGAACAGAGTCGCTGTCTGTCGTGAATACCCGGGCCTCGTCCGCACCGTCCAGGGCGATCGAGTAGATCCCCGCCTTGCCGGCTGTTCCCGCAAGTATACGCCCCTGATGGGCGGCCAGGGTCAAAACAAGACCGGCCTGGACCTTGAATATCTCCCGAACCTGGCCGCCGGGCCCGACGGCGTACACCGAGTTGGATACCTGGTACTCCCGCTTGGCGGGAGGCGGCGTAGGTGCCGGCGTCATCGGGGGCTCGGCCTGTCGCTGCTGGAGCTGGTTTATTATCGAGCGGACCACCTGCTCCTCGGCACCCGGCCGCGGCTCGGCGATTGCGGCCGTTCCGGCGTATACCGTCCCGTTTACTACCTCAAGGGCCTGCAGCACTCCCTGGGGCGCGGCAAAGAGTACGCTTGCCTCTTCTGTGTTGATCGTCACGCGGTAGAGCGAGCCGTTGTCGCCGCCGGCAAACAATATGCCATCACCACCGGCGGCAAGGCTTAAGATATGACTCGCTGGCGAATCGTATACAAGCTCGACCTCGTCGGCAAGCCTGTAAATGCGGCCGCCGCCACCTCCTGTGGCCGCAAAGAGGTCGCCTCCTTCCACCGCAAGCGCAAAAATATACGGCTCTTCCAGGTCCGCCATCACTTCACCCGTGCCGTCAGGCGATATGCGGAAGACCTTTCCTTCACTGCCGGTAGCTGCCACTAAGCTGCCGTCATCGAGCACCCGCAGGTCAAATACGCCCGCCTGCTCGGTCTCAAAAAAGACCTCCGCCTCGCCGTCGAGCGCCCGGTATACCACACCGCCGGGGACCGTACCTATGTAGAGCTCACCGTCGGGCCCTGCAGCTGCACACCATGCATGATCGACGTCGCTCAAGATCTCGCTCTCTGCCGGGGCCAGGACAATACGCTGTGCCTCGTCTACGTACACGTCCCTGGTCTCTCCACTTTGAAAATCGCTCGCCGAAGAGTCACCCAGGGTGATGACCTCGACCGCCATGCTTACTGCGGCCAGGGCCAGCAACACGGCCATCGCATGAAAGAAGCTTTTCAAGATCAGTTCTCCTCAGAAGGGGCCTTTATCAGCACGGACGCCATCCTCCTGCCGGTGAGGACATAAGGAGTGTCGATTGCCGTCAGGATGCTCTTGAATATAGGCGCCGCGGATGTGTCGCCCGGGGCCGCTAGAATCGCCAGCGTACTGGAGGGCAGGTTTGGAAACTCCCTCTGTGCCCTTGAAATCCCGTAGCCCGCGCCGCTGAGCCGCACAACCAGCTCTTCTGCACCGCGCCGGGGGTGGAGCACGTCAAGCAGTTCATCAATGGTCTGCGGATCGAGTCGTGTCCTCATTTCGAGCAGGTCGAGGCTGCTTGAAGTGTGGCCATCACACACCACCAGCGCCACCGTACCGGGCGCAGTGCCCCTGGGCACGCTCACCTCAAGGGTGAATGTCTCGGCAGGGCCGCGCAGCGGCCTGACGCGCACGTCCAGCGTCAGCACCTCGCCCGGGCGCACCTCGTTTTCGCGAATCTTCACCGATTCTATCCTGGCTGTGCGGTCGGTGTCCTCCAGCGACAATGAGATGTCGATCTGCTCGGGCAGGAGGTTTTCCAACGGGTTGTGCATGGTGGTACTCATGAGGCCTGCGAGGTCTGAGGCCATGCCGGCAGGAGCGTTCGCGCCCGCCCGCACTCGCTCGACCGTAAGGGAGCGCCCCCCGGCAAATGCAGCCTCCATGCGGTAGGACAAGGTGGTCTCCCGCGGCGCTTGCGCGAGGCTTTCGGCGCTTTCGGCGGCCACGGCGGCTACCAGCTGCGGACTTATTGCGAAATGGCGAAAGAGATCATACCTGAAACGCTCGGTCTCGCTGCCGCTGTTGACCGTCACCGTTACGGGAAAGGTCTCGGCCGCCGCACCTATGCGCCCGTAGACACCAGTGGCAAAGTCGCGCGTAATCGCCCCTACGGGCCTTTTTGGTATGGCGATCTTGAAGGAACGCATGGCGCTTGCAAACACGGTGATCACATCAGCAGTGTACATGGGGATGGCGACCGCGTCGAGATTCAGAAACTGATGCCCGAAGCCATATATCTCCTCGCCCCGCCTGTCCGTGACCGTTCCTACCGCGCCCATGAATGCGTCGCCGCTTACAAGCACCGCATACACGCTTGAGCCGGGCTGTAGATCATCGGCGGCCGCCTCGTCAATCTCATCGACCGCCGCGGCGCCGACCCTCTGACCGGCTGGGGCCATGTCAGCTATTATGAACCCATCCTCGTGGAAGACCTCCCGCACCAAGGCCGCCGCTGACCGTGAAAACCCGGACGTCGCCAGCGTCACAGGCCCCCCCGGCCCGGCAGGCACCCGCCATGCCTCCGGCAGACCCTCCGGGCGCCCCTCGACTACAGAAAGCAGCCGCTCGGCCGTCAGAGCCGGAGCCCCCGGGGGGGCGGCAGCACGCGTCCGGGCGCCCCTGACCATGTCATCAATCGGCGTCATTCCTGCGACCGCGTCCTTCTGCCAGGCCCATCCAAAGGCCACAGCCCCGGCAAGCCGCCCGTCGATGTAGACCGGGCTGCCGCTCATTCCACCGAAGACGCCGCTGTGTTCGAGGCCGAGCCCCTCGGCCCTGAAGATTATCGCGTCGCGGCCGGGCGACATATTGTGGATGACGCCGAGCACCTCGACATCAAAGCGTCGCACCTCGTCACCCTCAATCACCGTCAGGCCATAACCTTTTGCGCCGGCCTGAATCTCGTGAACCGGGATGACAGGCACAGAGACGGCCGGGTCCTCCGCCAAGGCTGCCGAGGCCGCAAACAGCGCTGCGGCGGCCAGAGGCATGATCTTCCAGTTCATGGTGCATCTCCAAGAGAGAAGTTGCGCCTGTAGAGCTACTGAAAATACCGCATATGACCATCTTTTGCAACCAAAAAGGGCCCGCCAGCCACCGACTGAGACGCCGTTCAGGAAAGATGCCGCTTCTTCACGGCTGCGAGTGCATAAGATGAATCAGAATGCTCAAAGCAGCATGCCGGGCGATAGAAAGGGCGTGGCCATAAAGTCCTGCTTTACGAAGCTCCTGCGTCCGCCGGAGTCATGCATACTCCGCACTGAAAGCATGACGCGTCGGTTGCCCGGCCGGCAATCGTGCACGCAGATAAGAGATGCCATCACCACCGCGCCAATGCTGAAAGGCACAGATCCATACCGAGCACTAAAGCCCTCATGGCCACACAAAGTCATGCCAGACCTCCGAGGCGACCGGGACTGACCGTGCACCCGGCTCAGTAGATCCTTTAGCACAGCAGTATGTGCGGGCCTTGCCTGCGTTAGCAGAGGGACAAACGCCCAGACTTTCTCCGGTTACCGGGATTGGCCCAATAGGCTTCGTTGGACTGGCCTTGGTCGCTGAGGCTGTCACTCCGCGGAAATCTTCATTTCCGGTTCGAGTCGGCTCATCTCCGGCGGGATA
>SLPQ01000043.1 GCA_007131925.1 Candidatus Brocadiia bacterium
ATTCATGGAAATCAATAGCGCCGGGCAGAAGGTCTACTACGGCGACTACACCTGGAAGGAGCTCGATGCCATGGACCGCGGCAGCGTCGTGGTGGTCCTGCCGGCCGGGTCTCTCGAAGAGCACGGGCCCCACCTCACAATGGCCAGCGACTCTACCGCCGCAGAGGCGGTCAGCCTCGGCGCCGCCAGGCAGGTGCCGGGATGCATTGTCCTGCCATGCCTGTGGTACGTGCCCTGTCTCGACACGTCAAACTACACCGGAACCATAAGCATATCCTCCTCTGCCTTCATAGGCTACGTCTCAGAGATACTGCTGTCTCTTTACAGGCACGACTTTCGCAAGCTGGTCATAGCCAATGTCCACGGTGGCGCAAAGACCGCCCTCGATGTGGCCGTCAGGGAGTTTCACGCGCGCATGGGCACTGCCGAAAAGGCTTATGCGGACGACTTCTTTATCCACCTTCACAATGTTTACAACCCCGCCATCCCCATGCTGAACGAGCTTTGCCAGGGAAAGGACTGGGGGCATGCATGCGAGATGGAAACATCCCTGGATCTGTACCTCGATCCGGAGCGGGTCAGGATGGAGGAGGCTGGAGAGGAGTACATCCCATGGGAAGATGGCTTTGAGTGGTACATCGGCGATATGCGAGCTGTAAATACCAGCGGCGTTCATGGAGCCGCACATACAGCGGACGCCGCCAAGGGTAAAAAGGTGTTTGACGCCCTGGTCGAGGGACTCGTGAAGGTCCTGGAGAATATGGCCCGCATGTAGCGCGTTGCCTTAAGGGGCAGACCTATATCTCGTATATCCTTCCCTGACGAAACTCCGTCCATGCCGGTTCAAAGGCGATGTCGCGCACCGGTATCGGCCGCACCGGCACGTCCCATACGTCAAAGAGACCTGTCTTTTTTTCGTTAAATGCAAGTGATACCACAACCTCCCTCAGGGCTTTGTTTTCCTCCAGAAAACGGTACGGAGCACCCGTCTGGGGATCCACAAGCCGGGGGTGCATCTCGATACCGCCCTCATCGAGTATGCAGTGGCTGCCGCGGCTGCCCGTGCCCCTCTCAAACATGGCACATATTGCCGTAAGCATTGCTACGTGCGTCAGGCACTGCCCCATGGTGGAGACAGCCTTTGAAAGGTCGGCACCGGCCGATATCCTGAGGCCTTGCTCATTGAGCCTCTCAAGCTGGTCAAGGGCTGCCGCGAGAGCCTTTACAGCACCGGCGCGGCTTCTCATGTGCGCGCCATGCAGGGTCATGCGCTCTTGAATCTCCTCAAGTGCGGCGTCGGGGGTCGTCGCGGCAGTACGGCCTTTTTCGAGAATCTTCAGAACATTTCTTACACTGTTTTTGAGGGCTGCTGTCGGCTCTCCCGGCACTGCCAGGCCGGCTGCTGCGGTGTAGACATTTGCTATGTACTCCGCTGCCCGCATAGCACCGACCTGCCCGGCATTGAGCGCCGAACCACCAGGCCGCTTCACGCCGTGGGTACCGGCCATCTCGCCTACAACGAAGACGTGAGGGATGTTTGACTCCCACCACTTATTTACGGCAAAGCCGCCGTTGTGATGCTGAGCGCACAGGGCGATCTCAAGCGGCTCATGGTGAAGATCGATACCATTTTCGCCATAGATCTCTATAGCGGGCGGGTTCATATGCTCGAGGCGCTCTATGGGAAGCCTCTGGGTGGCACCGGCCTTTTCGAGGTATTCAAGGGCTTCCTCGCCAAGCGCTCTTATGTCAAAGCCGTCCCAGCCCGGCCTGCCGACGGGATTGGCGAGAAAGTCCATCCATACCCTGCGACCCCGTACGACCGTTTCCTGATGCACGGCAACGTCCACCAGAGAGCTCTGATGGTCGACAATCCTCTGCGCGTCAAACGGCCACTGGTAGCCCTTAAGAAATATGGCGGTAGCCATTGTCGGCATGTCGTCAAAATACTCGGTGAGAAACTCCCGCTCATCAGCCCCTTCGGCATCTGTCGAGAAGATGCGCGGCACGACCTGCATGTACGTGCCGGAGACGTTCCACCGAAACTTTGTCGAGGCCAAGCCGTACTGGGATTCGGTGAGGTTGCAGGCGACAAGCCCGGCCCTGAGAGCACTGCCGTGGATGCCAGCCTGGCCGTGCGGGTAGACGGTGGTCTTGTATATCTCGCCCGGGCCGCCGGCGGCGAGTATCCAGTTTTCGGCGAAAAAAGCCGAGAGAGGAGCATCCTCTCCGGACGCACGTGACTTGTCCAGACAGACAAGACCCACCACTCTGTTCGAGTCTTTCCCTCCTTCGGTAATAAACTCCGCCACCACGTAGCCGTCAGCGATCTCGACGCCCTGCCGGCGCGCCTTTGCCTCAAGCTTTTCGGACATGAAGCGGGACGTCTTCGGCCCTGCAGACGTGGCCCGTTCGTATGGATCATGATCGGTCTTGTAGCCGATAAAGGCCCCCCATGGATCGTGAGGAAACGGCACGCCAACCTCCACAAGATGGTAAAAGCCCCTCAGCGATGCAATGCCTTCGGCAAGTGCCGTGTCGCCGTGGCATGCCCCGAAAGCCGTAAGCGCGCCGGCAAAGTCCTCGGCGGTGTCAGGTACCCGGGGGCTCGTGCCCATTTTATAGTAGGTCTGCTTATCGGAGCCGCTCATTCGCGATGCGCCGAGCGTGCGCCCCGCAGTGACGACAAGGAGCCTCTCATGAGGCTTTTGCACACCTTTTGCGCTCCAGAATTCGATGAGCTTGACCGCCGCGGCCATGCCAGCTGCCCCGGAGCCGACGATCACAGTGTTGACAAAAGTGGCTCTTACTGAAACGCCATCAACCGTGATGGTCTTCTTGTGCATAGCTGCCCCCACTAAATGACCGCCCCTACAGGGTCCTGAGATGAAAGCCGCCGTCTACATTTATGACCTCTCCGGTGGAAAAAGCCAGCTCGCCCAGCGCGCACACAGCTACCGCATCGGCGATATCCTTCGGCTGGCCCCAGCGCCTGATGGGAGTAAGGCCCTCGCCAATGAGCTTATCGTACTTCTCTTTGACCACTGCTGTCATTGGCGTCTCGATGATCCCTGGTCTCATCTCATAGACGCCGATTCCGTGCTCTGCCAGCCTCGCCGCCCAAAGCTTAGTGGCCATGGAAACGCCAGCCTTGGAAATGCAGTATTCGCCGCGAGACGGACTGGCGGTGTAAGCACTCATGGAGGATATATTGATGATGGACATCCAGTCTTCGGTGCGCTCTTTTTTTTGGGCTATCATCCAGTTGGCGACGGCCTGCGTAAGAAAAAAGGGGCCCTTCAGATTGATATTCATGACACGATCATAGCTGTCTTCGGCGGCCTCGAGGATATCCGCCCGCACTGAAGGTGCTACGCCGGCATTGTTGACCAGACAGTCAAGCCTGCCATACTGCGACATTATGCGCTCAAGCGCCATGGAACGATCGTGCTGTGAGGTGACGTCGCCCGAAATGGCAGTGCCGTGCGAGCCGGCGTCTTCAATGGCCTGAAGAGTCTCGCCGGCGTCGATGACATCGAAGACGGCGACGTTAAAGCCGCTTTCAGCGAGGCTGATGGCTATTGCTGCGCCGATGCCGCGTGCCGCGCCTGTGACAAGAGCGGTGCGCAAATCACTCATTCGGATCCTCCCTGGGGAGTTTTGATGCTGCAACAGTGCACGATTATGTGTGATGCGGACGGCCTGTCAAGACGCCGCGCTATGAGACGGCGCCGCCGTTGCCACCGTCGCCAAAAAAGATAACGTGGCCGGCGCCGAGCAGCCTGTCGCATTCATTCTGGAGCTCATGGGAAGGCGAGATACGGCAATCGGAGCCTGCAGCCACTGTCACCTTGCCTGCAGGTGTATCGAGCAAAAAGTAGACTGGCAGACGACCGGGATACCTCTTAAAGAGCAATGAGATATTTTCGAGCAGCTCCCGCTGCGCTGTGGCAGCGCTCAAGCGCACAAGCGCTCGCCGCGCAAGGGTCTCATCGGCCATCTCCACCGGTATGACCTCGCTGATCTTGAGATCGGGCGCTTCCCCTTTGAGATCGACCCTGCCCTTCACAAGGACCTCCCGGCCGTCCACGATGTATTCCTTGCATGCCTCATAGCTCTGGGAAAACACGACCGCGCTGACGCTGCCGGTCAGGTCCTCCAGGGAAAAGCGCGCCATCAGGGCGCCGGCGTTGCGGCCGTTTTTTATCGTGACGCGTCTTGCATCGGAGATCATGCCGCCGAGTACGATTTCCTGCCCGTCGTCAAGGCCCGGAAGGTCGGCGATTGTGCCACTTGCGTATCGCTTGAAAAGGTCCTCATGCCGCGTCAGCGGATGGCTGGAGAGGTAGAAACCGAGCGCCTGTTTTTCATTCTGGGCTCGTTCGAGATGCGACCATTCCGGCGCCTCCGGCAGTGCTGCTTGTGCAGCACGCTCTTCTAAGCTTTCCATAGCTCCGAAAAACGTGCTCTGCCCCGCCCGCGTGTCCTCCTGAGCCCGTGATCCGGCCTCGAGTGCCTCGCCGACTGCCGCGGCCATGCGGCTGCGGCTCGCCTTGAAGCAGTCCATGGCCCCGGCCTTGACCAGCACATCAAGCACCGTCCGGTTTATCTGTCGCACGTCGACCTTCTCGGCAAGGTGAAAAATCGATCGGTATTTTCCAGACGCGTTGCGACCCTGGGCTATCGCATCTGCCGCCTTTGACCCAACGCCCTTGAGCGCTGCAAGAGCATAGCGCACTCCCCACGTAGCCTCATCGGTACGCACCGGGCGAAAATCAGCGAAGCTTTCGTTGACATCGGGCCCAAGCACCGGCACTCCTCTGGCTTCAGCGTCCTTTATAAAGCGGGCCAGCTTGTCAGTGTCGCCCATTTCATACGTGAAGGTTGCCGCGTAAAACTCCACCGGCCAATTCGCCTTGAGGTAAGCGGTCTGATAGGAGATCATCGCGTAGGCGGTCGAATGTGCGCGGTTGAAGCCATAGCCGCCGAAATGGGTGATGAGGTTGAATATCTCGACGGCGGTTCTGGGAGTTATGTCGTTTGCACGTGCACCATTGAGAAATGCCTCCCTATACTGCTCGATAGTGGCTGCTTTTTTCTTGGATATGGCTTTTATGCACGTGAGGGCGTCGGCCATCGGCATCCCGCCGAGACTGTTCAATATCTCCATGACCTGCTCCTGGTAGGCCATGACGCCATAGGTGTCGGCAAGGATAGGCTCAAGCATCGGGTGAATGTACTCGATGGCCGCCGTGCCATGCTTTCGCGCGATAAAGTCGTCTACCATGCCGCCGCCGAGCGGGCCCGGCCTGTAAAGCGCAACACAGGCGATAAGGTCACTGAACTTGTCAGGCTTGAGCCTGCGAAGAAGGTCCCGGAAACCGGATGATTCAAATTGAAACACCCCTATCGATTCCCCTTCCGAAAGCATCTCGAAGGTCCTCGAATCATCGAAGGGTATCCGCTCGACGTCGATGTCCTCTCCGTGCGTCTCCCGGACGAGCTCTATCGTCCTGCGGATAATGCTCAGCGTACGCAGCCCGAGAAAGTCCATCTTCAGAAGGCCGACCTCAGGCAGTATATCCATAGGGTACTGCGTGATGTGCTCGCCCCCTTCGCTGGCATAGAGGGGCACATATTCCTCAAGCGGCTTGTCCGCTATGACCACGCCGGCGGCATGGACGCTCGGATGGCGCGCCAGGCCTTCGAGACGGCGACCTATCTCGAAAAGCTTTGCGATTGATTCATTCCTGCGGCACTCCTCGCCAAGCTCTGCGACCGTCTCAAAGGCATTTTCAAGAGTAGTGCCGGGCGTCGATGGGATCAGCCCACAAAGGCGGTTCACATCGGCAAGGGGCACGCCCAGAACCCTCCCGACGTCACGCACGACGCCCTTGGCGGCCATGGTTCCGAAAGTTATGATCTGGGCGACTTTGTCCGCCCCGTACTTGTCCTTGACGTACTCGATGACCCTGTCTCGCTTATCCATGCAGAAATCGATGTCGATGTCGGGCATCTCGCGGCGGTTTTCGTCAAGGAAGCGCTCGAAGAGAAGCTCATACTTGATAGGATCCACGTTCGTAATACCCAGGCAGTAGCTTGCCAGGGACCCCGCCGCACTTCCGCGGCCGGGACCAACGGGGATACCCTCTTCTCGTGCGAATCTGACGAAGTCCGAGACTATGAGAAAATAGCCGGCGAAACCCATCCGGCAGATGACGTCCAGCTCCCTTTCGAGCCGGTTGTGCGCCTCGATGTCATCGCCGTAAAGCCGGGCGAAGCCATCTTGTGAAAGCTGTCGGAGGTATTCCTCGGGGTTCAGATCGCCGGGCGGCTCAAACCGAGGCAGGTGGAGCTCGCCAAAGCGCACATCGAGATTGCACATGCCGGCAATCTCGCAGCTGTTTGTGACCGCCTCGGGATAGTCGACAAAGAGCGATGCCATCTCGGCCTGCGGTTTGAAATAAAACTCCTTCGAGCCAAACCTGAGCCGGTTGTCGTCGGCGACGAGCTTGCCGGTGTTGATGCACAGAAGCGCGTCGTGAGCCTCGGCATCACCCTGGCTGATATAATGAACGTCGTTGGTAGCCACCAACGGCAACTCCATCTCCCTTGCCAGAGACACAAGTGCGGGCAGTATCCGTCGCTGCGGCTCCAAGCCATGATCCTGCAGCTCGATATAGAAATGACCCTTCCCAAAGAGGTCCCTGTAAAAAGCGGCCACATCTCGGGCCTGCTCACCGTCTTCGACATTAAGGTGATGGGCCACCTCACCCCCCAGACACCCGGAGAGCCCGACAAGCCCGTCACAATGCTCGGCCAGTACCTCCTTGTCGATACGAGGCTTGTAATAGAAGCCATCGATATACGCCGTGGAGGCAAGACGCATTAAGTTGCGATAGCCGGTAAGGTCACAGGCGAGAAGGGTCAGGTGAAAGCCTGCGTCAGAGGGGCCACGGGGCTCGCGGTCCTTTCGGCTGCCGGGTGCTACGTAAGCTTCATAGCCGATTATCGGCTTGAGGCCGGCTGCTCTTGCCTTAGAGTAAAACTCCACCGCGCCAAACATGTTGCCGTGGTCGGTGATCGCAAGGGAGGTCATGCCCGTCCCGACCGCGGTCTCCACCAGCCTGTCGATGGTGGCCGTACAGTCGAGCAGCGAGTAATGACTGTGCGTGTGAAGATGGATGAAGTCTTTTTGAGGCATTTTGATGCTCCCTTGCCGACGTGCAGAAGCACTGAAAGTGTTTTTATAAATCCTGGCGGTGTTTGGCAAGCACAAAGAGCGAGAAGGTCAGGATTTCCTCGGGGGGCATCTCACGGGGGCGCCCGCAAGGGGCGCCTCAACCTTCGGGGTCCACAGGCGTTTTCCTGATAATATCGAGCACCGCATCGGGGTCTGGTGCGGCGACTATGGCCTTGCGGACTTCTACGTTACCGAAAATGGCCACCGCATGAGCCAGCGTTCGGATGTGAAGGGACGGGGTACCCTCGGGAGTGATAAACATAAATATTATTCTTACCGGCTCATCGTCCAGCGAGGCGTAGTTTATGCCCGCCGGAGAGACTCCCAGCGCGGCGAGCGGTTCTTGCACGCGCTCGGACCGGGCGTGCGGTATGGCCACTCCACGCCCTATGCCGGTGGTCATCTTCTTTTCTCGCTCCAAGAGCTCGGCGACTATCCGTTGTGTGCTTCCGTTGCAGCCCTGCATCGCAGCAGCCACCAGCCGCCGGATTACCTCCTCCTTTGGCAGCCTGCCGTCTATACCCAGTAGAATCCGGGAAGAGTCAAGCAAGTCGGCTGGATTCATCGACGCCACTCCCGTCCGCCCACACGGCCTTTTCACCCCCCCCTTATAAATGTATACCGAATGCACCTCTCAGTCAATCCAAAGGCTATCTTGCAAGGGCCATTGCGCCGTTCAAGCCGGGTTTGACGGCCATCCCGGGTGATTTTGCTTGCCCTGCCGCTCGCGCTGGCAAAAATGTGCGTGCATGAATCAAAACGCATGCGACCAGCTCAAGCCATGTGAACTTGCAGGCCCGATCGGACGACTCTTCGTGCGCATCCCTCTGCTGCTTCTCATAGCAGCAGCTGCTTTTGGCATTGCAGCGTCGTCTGTGGTGGTCTTGGGCGGCTTCACCTGGGGCCTGCCGAGCAGCAAGCATGTCCAGTCCTACCACCCTGATGAGCAAAACATCACATACAGCCTGCGCAATATGAAGCCCCACGAGCTTGACTTCAACCCCCGTTTTTATGGAAATCCCACCTTTTACACTTACCAAATGGGCGCACTGGCGCTGGCGGGAAGCGTCGCCGGCGTGCTGCCACGGGAGATGGATACCGAGTACTGGCTGGCCAATCCGGGCGCCGTGAGGCGATTTTACATACTCGGCAGGGGCCTATCTCTTGCGTATGCGCTTGGGGCGCTCGTTCTCGTTTACCTTGTGGCGCGACGGCTGAGCGGGGGGCACCTGGCAGCTGTACTCGCCACGGCGATTTTCGCATCGCTGCCGGCATTTGCAGTGCACTCCAACTATATGACTGTCAACTCTTCGGCGGTCTTCTGGTCGCTCGCGGCGCTGGCTGTTTCGTTGCGCATTCGAGAACAGCCGTCGTGGCAGAATTATCTCCTGGCCGGGGCCTTTGCCGGGTTTGCAGTTTCCACCAAGCTCAACAACGCCTTGCTGCCGCTGGCGATATTTGTCGCCCACCTGCAGGCTCCAGTAGAGCTGCGCTGGCAGGCGAGGCTCGCCTCCGGCAGGCTGTGGGCGGCAGCCGGAGTGTGTGTGGCGGCTTTCTTTGTCGGATCGCCCTACTATCTGCTTGCTTTCGACAGCGTGCGGTCGGATCCGCACAACCAGATGAACATGGCGGCATTTCTGTCCATGTCTGACCCTCTCGGCAGGGTGATCTCAGACTTCTGGTATCACCTGTCCGCCGCGTGCGGGCCGTTTATGGCAGGGGCCTTTCTCGTGGCCACCCCGGCAGTTTTACTTGTCGACCGCAGGCGCACTGCGCCTGCGGTGGCGGTGGCTCTGCCGTTTCTTATTATAGCGGTAAAGAGCGGGTGGTGGGCCTTTCCGAGCAGGTTGCTTCCGCTGCTGGCGCTGATGCCTTTTCTGGCTGCTCATCTTTTCGAAAAGTCACGCTCTTATTCGGTCGCTCGTCTTTTGGCGACGCTGCTGCTGGCGGGCGCATTTGCCGCTTGTGGCATCTGGAACGCGGCCTACTTCAACCTCATGCGTCATGAGCACATCCGCGCCGAATCCAGCGAATGGATCGCCTCCAACATCCCGCATGGAAGCGAGATCGCAGTTCTTGAAACACCGTACTACGATGACCCTGACGTCATCTACCAGACCTCGCTTCACCCTGGTTCGCCCGGTGCGATGCCCTACCAGATCATAAATCTCGAAGGCGACTACCGTGCGCTGGAGTCTGTCGACGTCGAGTGGCTTGTGATACCGCAGCGTTTTGAGCAAAAGCTGGCTGATGCGGGACTGACAGGCATTACCACCTATGCACAAGCGTATGGCTTCACCCTTGCCAAGAGCTTCAGTCGTGAGTTTGGCGTCTTCGGACTCACTTTAC
The DNA here is from genome assembly GCA_007131925.1 of Candidatus Brocadiia bacterium. Taxonomy (GTDB): domain Bacteria; phylum Planctomycetota; class DG-23; order SLPQ01; family SLPQ01; genus SLPQ01. The sequence goes on from SLPQ01000043.1 coordinate 9,593, forward strand.
GTGACTGGGTTCCGGCTGACATGGTCCAGCAATATCCGGTTTATATCTTCAGGCGATCAGTTGGGCGGATGATGCATAGCGGGGTTTTTGTGGATTCAGAACGCGCCGGCCATTATAATCAGCGCGCGATGCTCGCCGGCACATCACCTTTTTAGCTCCGGGTTATGAGGAGTCTGTGGATATGGGTTTGACCCTTGCAGAAAAGATTCTTTCGAACAACCTCGGCTCAGAGGTTCGTCCAGGCGACTTTGCCGTGTTCAGGACCGACCTGTGCCTCTTGCAGGACGGGACGGGGCCGCTGGCGGTAAGGCAGTTCAGAAAGATCGGCTTTGAGAAGGTCTTTGAGCCGTCGGCGGTGGTTGTCTTTCTCGACCATGCTGCCCCCTGCCCTAAGTCTGAGCTGGCCAATGACCACATGCTGCTGAGGGAGTTTGCCCGCCAGACAGGCTGTACGCTTTCGGACGTCGGCGATGGAATATGCCACCAGGTAATGAGCCAGTACCATACAAGCCCGGGAGACATCCTCATCGGGGCCGACAGTCATACGGTGACAGGAGGCGCTCTGGCGGCCTTTTCCACTGGGATGGGCTCGACTGATCTTGCGGTGGGTATGGGCCTCGGCAAGACGTGGCTGAGGGTGCCTGCGACCATTCGCGTTCAATGCACAGGCGCTCTGCAGCGTGGAGTTTACTCGAAGGATCTCATGCTAAGCATCATCTCTCAGATCGGTGCTGACGGCGCCACGTATAAGGCCCTTGAATTTGGCGGCGACACTATAGAATCCCTGACCATGGCATCCAGGCTGGTACTCTCAAATATGGCCGTCGAGGCGGGGGCCAAGGTGGGGCTGATAGCCTCGGACTCTCTGACCGAGAAGTATCTGGAGGAGCACGCTCGCACCGATCAATACAAAAGGATAGCGCCCGACGACGACGCCTCCTACGAGAGCGTGCTGGATATCGACTCGGCAGCGCTCGAGCCGCAGGTCGCGTGCCCCCACACGGTGGACAACGTCAAGCCGGTCGGCGAGGTATCCGGCACGCGGGTTCACCAGGTGTTTATCGGTTCGTGCACAAACGGCAGGCTCGAGGACATTGCAATTGCTGCATCAATCATGCGCGAAAAGACACGCCACCCTGACACGCGAGTGATCGTGACGCCGGCATCAAGGCGCGTCTACATGGAGGCTGTGGAGTCCGGGTATGTGGATACGCTTTTGCGTGCGGGTGCGCTTTTCATGCCGCCCGGCTGCGCCGCTTGCCCGGGTGTCCACGGCGGCATCCTCGGCGACGGCGAGGTGTGTCTTGCCACTACCAACAGAAACTTCCTCGGCCGCATGGGCAACCCGAAATCTCATGTTTACCTTTCAAGCCCCGCGACCGCTGCCGCCAGCGCCGTTACGGGCGTGATAACAGATCCCAGGGAGGTGGTATGATGAGAGGCAAGGTCTGGAAGTTTGGCGACGATGTTTCAACAGATCTCATCTGCCCGGGGCGCTACTATCACCTGAGAAGCAACCTCAGCGAACTGGCTAAGCACGCGCTGGAAGACGCCGATCCAGAATTCGCGGCAAATGTCGAAAAGGGAGACTTCGTGGTCGCCGGGCGCAATTTCGGTCTCGGCTCATCGCGCGAACACGCACCGGTGATAATAAAGCTTGCTGGAGCCGGCGCCGTGCTGGCGGAGTCATTTGCCAGGATATTCTACAGAAACTGCATCAACGTCGGGCTGCCGGCGATAGAGTGCGACACATCGAAGTTTGAGGCGGGCGACGAGATCGACATCGACCTTGCCGCCGGCATCATCAGAGACCTCACAAACGGCGCTACGGTGACGTTTGCGCCGCTTGAGCCTGCAATGCAGAAAATTCTGGACGACGGTGGCCTCGTAGAGCACATTAAGAAGCATCAGGGCTTCTCAATAGCCTGAAAAAGAGGCCCTGTCCATGGAAGAGAGCCGCACATGGACCTTATCCAAGCCATTGTGGACCTTCTTGGCAAGGCGGCCACTGATCTGCCCACCGATATTGAAGCAGCACTCGTGGGTGCTCTCGAGGCCGAGTCAGAGCCGATGCCCACCAGCATTCTCGAAAGCTTTATCGAGAACATCCGCATAGCACGCAGAGAGAGACGAGCGATCTGCCAAGATACCGGCGTGCCGATCTTCTTTGTGACAGCCGCGCACAATACCTCTTATGAGGGGCTCATGGATGTGCTCCGGGAGGGTGTACGCCGGGCGACGCTGGAAGTACCCCTTCGTCCCAACGCAGTTGACGTGCTCACCGGCGCCAATACCGGGGAAGGTGTCGGGTCGGGGATACCTGTGGTCTATTTCTCCCAGTGGCAGGAGGATTATTCGATTTTTGACCTGCTGCTGAAGGGCGGTGGCAGTGAAAACGTCGGCGCTACTTACCAGCTTCCTCGAGCGGACCTAGCCGCCCAGCGCGACACGGACGGCATCAGAAGGGTGGTGCTGGACGCGGTAAATAATGCCCAGGGCCTCGGATGCCCACCCTACGTGATCGGTGTAGGGGTCGCGGGGACAAAGGATGACGCGTGCCTTCTTGCCAAGCGGCAGTTGCTGCGCAAACTCGACGACAAACAACCACAAGCCGGGTTGGCCGCGCTCGAAGAGAGGATTCACAGAGAGATAAACTCACTTTCGATAGGCCCGGCAGGGCTCTCAGGCTCGACTACTGCCCTTTCAGTCAAGATCGGCCTTCACGCACGCCACCCGGCCACCTTCTTTGTGGATGTCGCCTTCGGCTGCTGGGCCCATCGGCGCTGGAGGATGCGGTTTGGCCGCGGGAAGGTATCATATGAATGATGTCGTGAGGATGTCGCCTCCCCTCCAGCCGGAAGCAATCAGGCGGCTGTCGGTGGGCCAGGGTATACTGCTTTCCGGAAGTATAATAACGGCAAGGGACGCCGCGCACAGATACCTCGTTGAGGCCGGTCCCCACGAGGCTCCGCCGGTTGACCTGGCAGGGGCCATTATCTACCACTGCGGGCCAGTCATTGCCGGCACAGGCGACCAGCGCCGAGTAGTATCAGCCGGGCCTACCACGAGCATGCGCATGGAAATGTACGAGCAGCGGCTCATTGAGAAATATCGCATCGGCGCCATCATCGGCAAGGGCGGCATGGGTCCTGCGACCGAGCGGGCCCTCGTCGCAGTGGGCACGGTTTATCTTGCTGCTCCCAGCGGCGCAGGCGCACTTCTTGCCAGGCGCATTAAGCGCGTGGTCAGCGTCTGGAAGCTGGAGGAATTTGGCTCCCCTGAGGCACTCTGGCAGCTGGAGGTGGAGGACTTTCCCGCCGTAGTAGCCATTGACGCAAAAGGCGGCAGCCTTTACAGGGAGGTGGCAGAGAAATCCCGGCAGGCGCTGTCGCGGCTGCTGGCCCCGGCGGAAAAATGAAAAAGACCCGGACAATGCCGGGCCTTTTACCACTTGCGAGCAAGTCGCGCTCAGGCGACCACCCTTTTTCTCTTGAGCTTCTCACCAAAGTCGATCGCCCTTTTGAGCTTCTCCACCAGCTCGGCATCGTCGAAATCGCGCGCAAACACCGCAAACGGCACGAGCCTTGACACTTCGTCCTTGACAGGCTCGGTGTTGGCGGCTATGACGACTGCCGGCAGGCGATATGTAGGCTCGGCAGGGTCCTTGATCTTTGCGACCTTGCTAAAGTCCTCCACGGCCTCATCAGCCAGCAGGAGGTCCACCCGCCTCTCGTGAGCCACGTTAAAGCCGACTGAGCCGCTAAGAGCTATCTCAGTTTCAAATCCTGCGCCGTCAAGTACGCTTCTGACACGATCCACGAGCCATCTGTCCTGACTGACAAGGAGTATTCTGTAACTCATTCTATTCACCTGCTCCTCTAAGAAAGCAGCTCAGGAGGCCTGCAACGCAGCCTGCCTCCAGAAAGCATGACAGTCCAAGATCAGCACCAAGTTCCGGTGCCGTGTACTTATAGGTACGCTCGAAGAGCCACTACGAAGAAAAAAATTAGCGCGTAATTCTGTTTGATTCTGAAAATAAATCAACGTAAATCCGTAACGTTTTCCAGTTTTTTGAAAAAACACCGGGCCCGGCTACACAGCGCCGGGCCCGTGAACTTTCTGGTGCGCAGAGAAACCGCCTATTCGACCTTTATATCGATAGGTTTGGCCTTGGTTTCCTCCTTTTTTTCCATGGTAATGCGCAGCACTCCGTCTTTGCACTTAGCATTGACTTTGGCCGGATCGACCGATGCCGGCAGAGACACCATGCGCCTGAAACCGCCGTAACGACGCTCTACGCGCATGTAGTTTTCCTCTTCCTTCTTCTCCTCCTCACGCTTCTCGCCCTTTATTGTGAGCGTGTCTCCGGTGAGTGAGATGTCGATATCCTTGGCGTCCACGCCTGGGATCTCAGCCTTCACCTCGATGGTATCGGCGGTTTCCGAGACGTCGACCGCCGGCATCCAATCCTGCTCGAAGGGTGATGCAAGCCCGCTGCGTCCGAAAAACTCATCGAAGACGCGGTTCACTTCATCCCTGAGCGAAACATCCGGATACTGCCTGTCCTCTCTTCTCCTTTTCGGTAGCCAAGCCATTGTAAACCTCCTTTATGAAGCCTTCAGCGCCCGCTTCAAGGCCATTTACGTAGCTTCGATTGCTATCTTGTGAGTCTTAGCGGCCCCCTTTGGAACCTTCAGCGTCAGG
>SLPQ01000205.1 GCA_007131925.1 Candidatus Brocadiia bacterium
CCGAGAAGGACCGCATCGTCACCAAGCTCGGCCTGGACGACTCTGCCGCCGGGTCTGACGGCCGGGAGGAGATCATCCTGCACTGTGGAGGTTATCTCCGGCATCATGAAGCGTCCGCAGGCCTCGATGACTCCTCCTCCAAGCACAATGACATCCGGGTCGACCAGGTGCCGCACGGTAAGGCATGCAAGGGCGATGATGTGGGCAGCGTCACGAACGACCTCGCCAACCAGCTCGTCACCGGCCTCCAGAGCGGCCCTGAGCACCTTGCCCTTGAGCAGGTTGTCCTCGGTATCGAGCAGGTCAGTGACTACTGATCGGCGCCCTTCCGCCAGCGCCCCGGCGATCCGCCGCTCCATGGCACTGCGGCTGGCGAGTGCCTCGAAGCAGCCGCGGTTTCCACATCCGCACAGCGGCCCTCCAGGCTGCATAATAATGTGACCCACCTCGCCTGCGATGCCGCGGGCACCCCTTTCGATGAGACCATGCGAGATAATGCCGCCACCGATACCGGTCCCGATGAATATCCCGACTGCAGTTTCTGCAGATCTTGCCGCACCAAGCCACTTTTCGCCAAGCATGCCGACCCGCACGTCATTGCCCAGCCTGCACTCCGCACCGACAGCAGCGGAAATCCGATCGGCAAGGGGCACCTCGACCAGGTTCATGTTGGGCGTGTTAAGAACAAATCCGCTGTCCGGCTCCACCTGTCCCGGTACCGCAATGCCGATGCCCCTGATGTGCGGTTTCGAAACGGAGGCCTTCTTGAGGACGCCCTCAATCGCAGAAAGTATCGCCTGAACCGCCTCTTCGGCGCCGCCGTCGCGCGGAGTCGCTACGCGTCGGCGCGCGTACACCTCTCCACCTGCGCTGACGAGGCCGGCAAGGATCTTTGTGCCGCCTACGTCGATCCCGAGGTAAAGGTCCTTTTCACTGACGGCCATGCCGGCGGCTCCCCGGTCGAGACGGGTACATGAGCACTATCTCATGACAATAAGATCCTCGCGCGTGATATCGATGTCAAGGTGCTCCCCGACCAGCTTGCGCAATTCCACCTGGATGTCCTCGACCGTCCCTCGAGCATCGACGCTCTTGAAACCGAAAAAACTGGAGAGGCGCTCGAACTCCTTGATCAGCCTCTCCTGGAAACGGCAGAAGCTATCATAGGGATCGCAGCCCGGGTTCTGATCCATGCCCGCTTCCCAGTAATCCAGCCCCGATGACATGATCACTCGGTGAAAGAGCGTATCTACGTCAACCTCGAGGTAGACGACGAAGTCTGGCTCGATTGCAAAGCCATACAGCGAGCGCACCCACTCGATGTTGGAGTTTCTCACGGCAGCCCGCGCCAGAGCCGTGTAGTAGTAGCGATCGGCCAGCACCACAAATCCGGATCGCAGTCCGGGGATGATCTCATGCTCCAGCCTGTCGGCAAAATCCGTAGCGTAGAGCAGGTTGTAAGTCAGGTTGTTCATGGCGTGGCCTGCCTTGGCGAGGTCTATGGTCGGGCCCACCAGCTGCGAACGGGTCCAGCCTGTTTCGAGTACGCCAAATCCCTTCACCTGCAGCCAGCCCTTGAGCAGTTGTATCTGAGTGGTCCGCCCCACGCCATCGCTGCCCTCTATCACAAGCAGGTGCCCGGTAAGGTTGTCAAGGTCCGTGTAAGGCAGGCCGCGGCCCAGAAAACGCTTCTTGCGCGTCGGAACAGACGGCGCACCGGGGCTGGGCAGTGCGCCCTGGTCGTGCCCGTGGATCTCTTCAGGCATTATCAGTATCCTTTTCGATCGACGATGCCCGCCGTATGGGGCGGCTTGTGAGCCTTGCGGTCGCGCTGGAGACCGATGCTGAGGTGTCTTCGAAGACCTCACCCAGCCTCTCGATGAAAAGACTCCGTACGATCATCTGCTGAGCAGTTATTGGAAGAGTCGCGTCGATGACAGTCAGGCCAAATTCATCGATCATGAGATCATATTCGTCCAGTACCTTCTGCTGGAAGAGCTCGTAGCAGCGGACCGGGTCACTGCTCAGGCCCGTGTCCATACCCGCTTCATAGTACTTTATCTTGGCCCTGGCGCTCAAGAGTCGCTGCAGGGAAATCTCTATGGGTACCTTGAAATAAAGTGCAAGATCAGGCTTGACGGCAAAGCTGTACGCGTCTCGAACCCATTGAGCATCCACCCCGCGCGCACGGTCTCTGGAAAAGGCAGTGTACGCGTAGCGGTCGGCTATCACCACCATCCCGGCCTTGAGCGGCGGCAGGACCTGGTAACTGAGCCTGTCGGCAAAGTCGGTGGCGTGCAGCAGGCTGAAGGTCGTCGGCGTAAGCAGATTTTTCTTCTTGCCGCGTCGTGTGGCCTTCTTTACCAGGGGTGAGGAGTTCCACTCGGTGAAAAAGACCGGGATATTGTAGGCATCCAGCCACTGCTTCAAGAGCTGGGCCTGTGTGCTCTTGCCCGATCCGTCGATTCCTTCCACGCAGATAAGCTTGCCGGGCAGCCCATGGTCACTGAGAAGACCGTGTGTGTGCACTGTTGTCATAATGTCCGCCGTTCATCTCTTCTCCGGTCGTGCATGTGGCACATTTAAGGCGCCGGGCGTCCTCATGCATCCGACCTGAGTGGCGCTGTGCCTCGAACAAAGCGACTTGCCGGGTCGTTTACAGATGGCTCAAGAGAGACTGCACTGTCACATTAGAAGTAACCCCGCCGCCTCCTGCCGACCTGCCATGATAACTACCCACCCTCTGGATGTAAACATCGCCGTTACGACGGGCCAGTCTCTTAGACTGCCTTGGCCCTACTTTCCTACCGCCGGCATCTGCAGGTTCGCTGCACCCTGTTCTTATCGCTGCTCTTGCCCCCTGGGAATGTACGCGCTGAGTGCAGTGCCCTCGCGCTGGCCGCTTTCCGCGTGGATGTGGCCGCCATGGGACTCGACGATCTTTTTCGCAATGGCAAGGCCGAGTCCAGTGCCTTCGCTCGATGCGGCATTGCCTGCACGGTAAAAGCTCTCGAAAATGAGATCGATCTCATTTGCCGGGACGCCGCATCCAGTGTCGCTGACCGTGGCAAGAACACCACCAGGCTGCCCTTCCACAGTCAGAGATACGCACCCGCCATCTGGTGTGTAGCAGACAGCATTGGTCACAAGGTTGACGATAAGGTCGTGCAGGGCGCGCGAGTCACCATAAACAACCGCATCTTGACGCGAGACGTCCACTTTTACATCCACCTTACGCTGCCGCATGGTGGCCAGCACTTCGGCAACCGCCGTGGTCGCCGCATCAGCAAGGTCAACCTCTTCGTGGACAGCCGCCACCGACCCGGCCTCCATCCTGGCAAGCGTGAGCCAGTCGTCCAGCAGGTTCAGAAGATGCGTCGCCCGCCCCTCGGCGTGCTGCACGAGCTCGAGGCAGTCCTTGCCCATCTGGGCGCCGTAGCCTCTGCGTGCAGCACTGAGGCACTCCTTAAGGCTTGCTACGGGAGACTTCAACTGGTGAGAAACCATCGCGACGAAAAGATCCCGCATGTGTGCCTTTTCACGCTCGGCTTCAGCCGCAGCCACTCTCAAGAGACGCTTTTCCAGTGCCCGGCGCGTCACCATGCGCAGCTGGTCCGCCCTGAAAGGCTTCTGAAGGAAATCATAGGCCCCAATCTTCATCGCCTCCACTGCCGCAGAGAGCGTGGCGTGGCCCGTTATAACTACAGCAACCATCAGGGGGTCAGCCTGTCCGGCCCTTTTAAGAAACTCCATACCGGACATGCCCGGCATCTTCAAATCAACCAGTATCACCTCAGGAAGCCGTGATCCCATGAAGCAAAGCCCCTCCTCCCCGGAGGGCGCCC
>SLPQ01000024.1 GCA_007131925.1 Candidatus Brocadiia bacterium
GCCACTGCCGCCGGACGTCGACGACGAAGAGCGTGAAAGGCTGCTCGAAGAATACCTGAGGAGCTTTCTGGAGGCCGAGAGACTCGCGGAAATCGCCGATGTACATGCGCGTATCATATATCCGGACGAACTCTTCGGGGCGCCGATGATACGCGCAGACTGGCTCGACCCCGGCATGGTCCTTTTCTATTATCCCATGCGGGCCACCGGCGGTGTCAGTGCCGACCTGGACCTGCGGAATTACCGGCTTTCCTCCGGGAGCCCGGACACTGCATCCGTAGACCGACTCATAGAGCAGTTGAATCAGTACCTCGGTGATGGTGAGACCGTAGCGCATTACAGGAACCTGAACATGCTTCAGATAACCGCACGCGAGGACAGCGTGCCGTTTATCCTCGATGTGCTGCATTTTCTCGACTCGCCAAGACAGCAGGTTATACTCGAAGCGGCCGTCTGGGAGATAACCGAAGCTACCGACAGGCAGCTTGCGGCAAATGTCAGCGTAGCCGCGCGCGAAGGGTCGCGCACGTTTTTCCAGCTCTTCGATAACCGCTTCGACGCCCATTCCTTTCTTGACAGCCTCGTCGGCGGCCAACCCTTTCAGGGCAGCATACTCGAGTTTGTCAGCTCCGCGGAGTCAAACAGGGCCAGCATGACCGCAGTCTTTCAGTTCGTGGAGTCGCTTGGATATGCTGATCTGGTCGCACAGCCGCGAATGCGCGTCTCTGCCGGGGAGGTCGCCAGGATTACGACCGGTGACAGGATACCAGTCTACGAGCTGTACAGGGTGACAGCACCCGGCCGGCCTGAGCACCGTACGAACTACCACACTGTCGGCGTCGAGCTCCATATAATGCCGATGCGCGTCGGACAGGACACCATCGAAATCGCCCTGGTACCCTCAGTCACCGAGATCACCGGATATCTCGACGTAGGTATTTCCGGTATAGCAAACCCGGTAATCTCAGAGCGCAGTGCAGCCACACAGGTCGTAGTGGCCAACAGGGAACTCATAACCATAGGCGGGCTCGACCAGACGCGCAAGATCGTCTCCGAAACAAAGATCCCCATCCTCGGAGACATCCCAGTACTGAAATACCTCTTTTCAAGCCAGCGCGAGACCACCAAGAAGGTGCAGGTCTGGTTTACCGTGCGCCCCACGATCGCAGGCGAAGCCGAACGGATAATCCTGCCGGAGCTCATCGGCATGCAGTAAGCTCCTGCCAAAGTGACAGTCATACGCACCGCGACAAGAGCGGCCGCGCCATTTTGGCAGAAATCCCCGCGCCAGGGCCACATGGACGGCCTCACAGATCCACATAAGTCATTACGGCAGCTCTTCTTACGTCATTCGCCCCTGTGCGCTCCTTATGGCACGCCATTTGCTCACTACGTGTAGGCGTGACTGTTTTCCTGGTTGGCAGCTGCGGGGCGGCATGGATGCATAGCAGCGGTCATACAAGTGGCAGACTCAACGCCCTCATAGCGGAGGGCGAAAAAGACTTTCGAACAGCGCTCGCGCTGACTGCCAGGGGCATCGGGCTCAACACCTACGAGGCTTCCTACGCCAGCGAGGCCGTGGAGATGCTGTCGAGTGTGGAGATACACGCCTTGGTGATAGATGCCGAGCTGCCTGACTTCGGTGGGCTCCAGGCCGTACGAATGGTGAGGACATTTGCGCAGGTTCCACCTTTTCTGCTGGTTGCGCGCGAGGTGACCAGGTCGCTGAGGGCGCAGGCCATGGAGCAGGAGGCGGTGAGCCTGCTTGGATCTCCCGTGGACATGGTGTTATTCTCGGAGATTCTGCAGGGAGTTCTGTCGCGGCGCTACGGCGACCGGGTTGGGCGCCGTTGGGAGTCAAGGACGGGTTTTGAGGATTGAGGTTCCGTGTTGAAAGGAGAGACGCAAGTATGAAGATCACACCTTTGGGCGACAAGATCCTTCTCAAGAGGCTTGAAGCCGAGGAAGTCACCGCAGGTGGCATAGTACTGCCCGACACAGCCAGGGAAAAGCCCAAAGAGGGCAAGGTGATTGCTGTGGGCAAGGGACGCTCGCTCAAGAACGGCACATGGGCCGACTTTACCGTGAAGACCGGCGACAAGGTCATTTTCAGCTCGTACGCAGGCACCGATGTCAAGCTTGACGGCGAGGAATACCTCATCATGAGCGAGGAAGACGTTCTCGCCATAATTGTTGATTAGGCAGGAGGCAAAAATGGCAGCAAAAAAGATTCTTTATGATCAGGAAGCGCGCGAGGCCGTGCGTCGCGGTGTACACAAGCTCTCCAAAGCCGTCAAGGTCACCCTTGGCCCCCGCGGGAGAAACGCGGTCATACAGAAGTCCTTCGGGTCCCCCACCGTCACCAAGGACGGAGTGACTGTGGCAAAAGAGATCGAGCTGGAGGACTCCTACGAGGACATGGGAGCGCAGATGGTAAAAGAGGTCGCTTCGAAGACCTCTGATGTTGCCGGAGACGGCACGACCACTGCAACCATACTGGCTGAGGCCATATTTGACGAGGGGCTTAAGAACGTCGCCGCCGGCGCGAATACCATTGCCTTGAAGCGCGGTATAGAGGCCGCCGTTACTGCTGTAGTCGCCGCGCTCAGGGATATGTCCGAGGATGTAGTCGGGCGCAAGGAGATCGCCCAGGTCGGAGCTATCGCCGCCAACAACGACAACGAAATCGGAGAGATGATCGCAGAGGCCATGGAGCGCGTGGGCAAGGACGGCGTCATTACTGTCGAAGAAGGCAAGTCCCTTGAAACCACAGTCGAATGGGTCGAGGGCATGCAGTTCGACAAGGGCTACATCTCTCCTCACTTCGCCACTAATGTCGAGACCATGGAGTGCGAGCTCGAGGATCCCCACATACTCATTTACGAGAAGAAGCTCTCCACCGTGCGCGATCTCATCCCGCTTCTGGAAAAGATCGCCCAGTCCGGCAAGCCACTGCTGGTCATCGCTGAGGATGTGGATGGTGAGGCCCTCGCAACTCTCGTGGTAAACAAGCTGCGAGGCACCTTCCAGTGTGCAGCGGTCAAGGCTCCCGGCTTCGGCGACCGCCGCAAGGCAATGCTGCAGGATATAGCTACCCTCACCGGTGGAAAGGCGATATTTGAGGACCTCGGTATCGAGCTCTCCAATATCCAGGTCAGCGACCTCGGCCGCGCCAAGAAGGTGGTCATCGATAAGGAGAATACCACTATCATCGAGGGTGCAGGCCTTACCGATGAGATACGAGGCCGCATTGCCCAGATACGAAAGGAGATCGAGAGCACCTCGAGCGACTACGACCGGGAAAAGCTCGAAGAGCGACTCGCCAAGCTCGCCGGCGGCGTAGCCCAGATCAATGTGGGCGCCGCCACCGAGGTTGAAATGAAGCAGAAAAAGGCTCGCGTCGAGGACGCCCTGCACGCCACACGCGCAGCCGTCGAAGAGGGGATAATCCCAGGCGGCGGCGTAGCTTTTATCAGGGTGCTGAAGGCTATAGACTCCCTGAAGCTCTCCGGCGACGAGCAGGTCGGCTCACGGATAGTCCGTCGCGCGCTGTACGCACCGATACGGCAGATAGCCGAAAACGCCGGCATAGACGGTGCGATCGTCGCACAAAAGGTCGAAGAAGGTGAGGGGCCGTATGGCTTCGACGCGGATACCCTCGAGTACACGGACCTGGTCCAGGCAGGCGTTATAGACCCCACAAAGGTGGCGCGCACCGCGCTGGAAAACGCCGCCTCGGTCGCTACGCTGCTCTTGACCACAAATGCGGCTATAAGCGAGATACCTGAGGAAAAGGAGAAGAAGGCGGCACCGCAAATGCCTGCTTACTGAGTGCGCTCGCCCGAGCGAGCCGTATCGATAGATGGGCCGGGTCATGATCTTTACCCGGCCCATTCTCTTTTGCAGGCCTCAGGCCTTTATCGGCCGGCCCTATCCGAAAACGGCCATCCCGAATGCGATCGCCAGCAGGACAATCGCAATGACCGCCGCAAATATCCCCGCCGGCACCCCGTAGCGCCTCAGAAAGTACCACTTGGGCGTTCGTCGAAGGGTCCTGCTGATCTCGATGTCGAGGTCGTCAGGGGCCCTGACCGTCTCGTGCGCGAGCGCCTGGAGTATCCTGCTGGTGCTTGAGACCTTCTCAAGCTCCCCCATGCAGGCGCTGCAGCCGTCCACGTGAGAGGCCACCTCTTCATGCAGGCCGGCGTCCAGACTGCCTTCGACAAAGTCAATCATCAGCTCATTTGCTTTCGCGCAGTCCATCTCCTTCCTCCCGGACCCGCTCGAAGCCCATTTGCTCCAGCAACCTGCCCAGCTTCCTGTGCGCCCTGCGCAGCCTGCTCTTGACAGTGCCGACGGGCCGCCTGATGATCTGGGCTATCTCATCATAGGAAAGCATCTCGAAATACCTCAGAGCAATCACCGTGCGCAGCTTCGGCGAGAGGTCCTCCAGGGCCGCCAGCAGCGCCGCCTCCCTCTCCCTCTCCATTGCCACCTCATGCGGACGGTCATGCGCACGCGGGCTCTCGATATTCATGCCGAGAGCGTCCATCGATGCATGCGAGCGCCTCCGCTTGGCGCGACGCGCCTCGTCGAGGCTGCGGTTGACGGCGATCCTGTATATCCATGAGGAGAAGCTCGATCTGTGTCGAAAGCTCGCCGCCTCGAGGTACACCTTCAGAAAAACGTCGTGAGCCACGTCGCGCGCGCCGTCGTAATCGCCCACAATCCTGTAAGCCGTGTTAAACACCTTGTCCCGGTACCGCAGGTACAGCTCGCTAAAGGCCCCGCGCGAACCGCTCGCGACAAACTCGCGCACAAGTTTCTCGTCGGTCTCCCCGCTCATCCTCTCCCCCCTGTATGCCGTCCTTTAGACGGCGCGGGGCCTTTCATTGTTCCACAGCCTCGCCCGGCACCCCGCCTGCATAAGTGCGGCCCTTCCAAGAGACCGCGCCGCTTCTGCGATCCTTGAAGGCGGACACAACAAGGAGAAACAGTGCAAAGACGGCCCCGATCTCATGACCAGGCTCATAGCGCACCGGCCACCCCATCGCCTTGTACTTGCGCATGCGCAGCAGGTGTCCGCGAACGAGCACTGCACCGGCCAGCGCCAGCATGACCCATCCGGCAGGGTTTGGCTCAGATGCGATCCGCACCGCCGAATACACCACTGTCAAGAGCGGCGCGAGGTAGGCCAGAAAGAGCAGCAATTCTATATGAAGAAGCCGCATGGGCCCGCCGGCCGCGGCCCGGTAGAGGTTCTTGCCCCATCCCTCCCACATCTCGGCAAGGCCCGTATACATTCTTACCGTGATATCTCCCGCGCCATAGTGCAGAGCGAGGACCTTGCCTTCAGACTTGACAAGACGAGCAAAGTCTATGTCCTCGACAATGTGGTCCTTGAGCCGCTCATGCCCGCCGAGCTGGTCATAAGCGCTCCTTCGGAAAAACATGCACTGACCGACCGCGGCGGCCTTCGGGCTTTGAGGGTTGTTGACCCGGTCAAGCGGCAGAAACGCAAATCCCATTACCGAATATACCGCCGGACCAAGCAGCCGCTCCGCGAAGGCGCTCAGGTGCTGGCGTGGGATGACCGAGTAAAGATCGACCTGCTCCCGCACTGCATAGTCGACCATGCCGCCTATGGCGCCCTGATCTGCAAGCCGCACGTCACAGTCGAGAAAAAGCAGGTACTCGCCGGCGGCTGCAGACGCGCCACGGCTGCATGCGTGGTTTTTTCCGGTCCAGCCGGCAGGCAGCTCACCCGCCTGCAGCAGGCGCACCCGGTCATCCCGCTCAGCAAAGTCTCCGGCGATCTGCGACGTCGCGTCTGTGGACTCATCATCCACGATCAGTACCTCGATCGTTCGATAAGTCTGCCTCAAGACGGTCGCAAGGAGTGCGCCGAGATTGCCCTCTTCGTTGCGAGCGGGTATTACCACGCTGACAAGCGGCCCCTCCTCAAGCGGCTGCGGCGCGAAGCGAAAGGACTTGTTCGAAGAACGTATCCACATCCGCTTCAGCTTGATTCCGCAGGCCATGGATCCGGCCAGTATAAGCGCTAATACAGCGAATTCACCGGTTGTCACGTGGCCCTCCTTTACACAGGCGCCTGTCGGCCATTGTACCCGATCTACCATGCCGGACAAGAAAAACGCGCACCGTCGTTCAGCAGAAAAGTGCGTGCAGGCACCGTCATTTCCGGTAGAACACCCGGCTTCACGCAGCCAGAGCGCTCTTATTCGGAGGCCGCACGTCGGGGTGCAGGCTTGCTGTGACCGCCTCCGCGTCCCGGCGGCACCCTGACCGGGGGGCGCAGTCAAAATACGGTGACGATATACCGCCCTTTACGCTGGAGACGGAGCTGGACGAAGGTGTACTGATCGCAAGCGACGCCACAAAGTACCATCAAAGACCTACCGAAAGGGGCGTTCCGGCCGGGTCGCCCCTTTTCGACCGAGGTGCCGATACTGACACACCCCAGCGCCGCCGGCCACCCATCCTCAGGCCACTTCTCTTGCGCTCATGTGCTGGTGATACTCAGCAGGCACTTTGCATCAAGCGCCTTTCGGCGAATGACCGATATCACCTTGAGGCTTTCGGTAGAAGATGCGACTGGCTTTTCTTGCCGGGCGGGCACGAATCACGGAGGGGCTCTTGAAGCGCCGCTTTACTTCAGCTTTGGCAATAATTTTCGTCGCTACATGGGCCTGTGCGGACGTGATAACCGTCGATAAGGCCACAGGCCGTATTTACAGCCGTACCCGTCGTTTCCTGGTGCCTTACGAGGCAGCCGATGCGGGTCCTTCGGGGATCAGGCTGGTAAGGCTTTATTACACGAGCGAGACCGAGCGCGACTGGGTGCTTTTCGCGGAAAAGACAGAGCCGTCGGGCGCTTTCGAATTCGCAGCCCCGGGCGACGGGGTGTACGGATTTACCGTGCAGGCGGTCGACATGGCCGGACATGTAGAGCAAAAGAACGGTCTTGAGCTGCCGTCAAAGCCTGAGGTCACCGTGGTGGTCGATACGCGGCCCCCACAGATGACACAGGTCTTCCCGCGACAGGATATGGAGCTGGCTCCCGGCGCCCACATGCGGGTGCGCTTTAGAGCTCACGACCCAAACCTCGCGCCGCGCACCGCCGAGATACACATCAGGCACGCCGAGGAGCACGACTTTACAGAGCTCGAAAGTATCGACTACAGCGACGGGGAGTTTTTTGCGACCGGCCCTGTGCTTGCCCGCGGCAGGTACACAGTGCGCCTCTCGGTGAGCGACCGCGCCGGCAACCGCGCGACCGAGTCTTTCGAATTTCTCTGCACAAGGACCCCAACTGCAGTCCGCGAGCAGCCGGGCCCTATGGGCCGGGAGTGGACGCTTTCGATAGAGGCGCCGCCGCGGGCCAAGTCGCTTGCATTCGACATTGATTACGTCGTCGAGGACATAGGCGGCCAGCCACCGGCCGCAGTGGGCCTGTGGTACACCACCGACGAGGGCGCGACGTGGCAGTTTTACGGGCTGAATCCGAATATTGATCCGCCCTTTCGCTTTCAGGCGCCTGCCGAGGGTGTGTACGGCTTCAAGCTGACTGCGACCACGCGCAGCGGCATCTCCGAGCCGCCGCCGACAAGCGGCACCAAGCCCGATATCATCACGCTTGTGGACGTCACCTACCCGACGCTCATGCTGGACGCGCCAAGGGGCGGGGAGAGCTATCCCGGCGGACAGGTTCATTACATAAGATGGACCGCTCGTGATGACAACTTCGGATCCCTGCCGATCAGCCTTTACCTCTCGCGAGAGGGCGGGCCGTGGGAGCTTCTGGCAGCGGACCTGCCCAATACCGGCGTTTATGCATGGAACGTCCCGCTCATTGATTATGCACCCTACCGGCTCAGGATAGAGGCGCAGGACCTCGTCGGAAACAAAACGTCCGTCATCTCAGACACCTTCTTTATCGTGTCCGCCCCTCCTGAAACGCGCATAAAGAGCGTGATCCCTTCCGTGGCGGCAGTCGCCATCAGCGAGGCCCCCTCGCCCCCGGATGCGACACCGCCCAGACCCGACCCCGCCCCTGAGCCTGCCGAGCCAGCCATCTCACCGGAAGAGATGTCCGCGCTGATCAGTTCGGCAACATCAATGCGCTTAGCCGGCGAATACGAAGATGCGCGTGCGAAGCTGCAGGAGGGGCTCGAAAAGGATCCCCGTGCGGTAAAGGTCCGCAACGAGCTCGGCGCACTCCTTACCGAGATGGGCAGGATGGACGAGGCCGTAGAGATATTGCAGCAAGCGCGATCATTGGCGCCTTCCGATACGGATGTACTTTACAACCTTGGGGCCGCGCTATATCTTTTGGGTAGGTACGGTGAATCCGCATCGGCCTTTGAGACTCTCAGCGGGATGGAGCCGCGCAGCGAAGCGGCCCTCTGGAGCCTTTCGAAGGCCTACTATCAGGCGCAGGACATCCAGGGGGCGCGCGAGGCGTGGAAACGCATAGTTGCGCTTGAGGTTCCCGGCAGCGCCTACAGACAGCGTGCCGAGCGCGCGCTGCTTTCGGTGGGAGAGCCGCCCGGGCGATAGCATGGGGTGCCCGGCGTAAATGGAGAGGGGAAGAAGTGCCAGCGAAACCGGCATTCACAGTGCCGGCCGTTTCTATTCTTTTCGGCCGGAAGGCAGCAGATGTCCTTTTCGATGAGTACATCTGCGGCAGGCACATCAACCGCATTAAGTCGTCCCTCGGTGTTGATCAGACAGGCGCAGTATCCAGGTACGAACTTGGCGATTCCGACCTTCCTGACATACTCGATGAGGTCTCGACTGCCGCTCTATGGGGGGGCGCGAGGCTGGTCATCGTGACCGGCGCCGAGGCGCTGCTTGATCCGGCCGCAGCCGCGCGCCGGGATCTCGAGCCGCTGGTGGGGCGCATCAAAGCACTTGCAGGTAAGCACGCTCCCGCAGGCTATCTTGTCCTGGTAGCGCGCGCATTGAGATTTGAGCAAAGGCGTATTCGGACGGCTTTCAAGCCCGCCATGGAGCTTATCGAGACCGTCGAGGCCTCCGGCGGGCTTTTTTCGTGTGTGCCACCTTTCGAGAGCGCCCTGAAGCGGGCCCTCGTCGAAAAGGCCCGCGCCGCCGGCAGGCGCCTGCCGGCGGCGTCTGTACAGTCCCTTGTCGAGATCGTCGGGACCGACCAGCTCGCGCTCATGGAAGAGCTGGACAAGCTGATCTCGGCGACCGCCGACTCGGCGGTTATCACGCCGCAAGTCGTCGAAGCGCTGGCAGTCGCGCGGCCGCAGGCGACTGTCTTCAGCCTTGCCGACTCTATAATCGAGGGCGATGTCAAGACCAGCCTCGCCCGGCTTCACCAGCTGCGCAGCACACCGGCAACCCGTGCGCTGGGATACCTCAGCGGCGGTGTGGCGTCAACATTCAGGCGTTACAGGGATGCGGCGCGCCTTGTGGCCGAGGGCAGCACGCCCGCTCAGGCGGCCAGATCCGTGGGAGTGCCGCGCTTTGTTCAGGATGGCTTCATAAAGCGCCTGGGGCGGCTCAAGGCCGAAGAGGCGGACATGCTGCTTGAGAGGCTGCTGCAGTGCGATGTGGAGGTTAAGACCGGTTCGGTACAGGAAGAAACGGCCCTGGTGAACTTTGTGTCGGATTCGTGCCGGCGCAGGGCCAGACACAGCGAACTTGCAGGCAGGTGGATATATGAGGTATAGGCTGAGCGTACTCACAGCCCTTTGCACTATGGCATGGGCCTGCGCTTCTTCTGACGCGCGCCCGCAGGGTATGAAGGTAACCGAGGCAAGAATTATCGAGGATGCCGGCCATGATGACCCTGAGCAGGAAGTCATCAGACGCATCGATGAAATGCGCACCGCCCTTGCCGACGGGGCCGAGCCAGCCGCTACGGACGCTCGCCCTCCCTCTCCTGACCAACTCGAGCGGCCCTCCACCGACCCCCATTTCGTGGAGATCGAGGACGGAGAGACCGATGCGGAGGTAAACGGAGAGTACACAGTAGACTATCTTGTGAGTCTTCTTGATGCGAAGGAGCGTACCCCGGCAGAAGAGGAGGCGTACAGGCGCCTCCTGGCCCTGGCGGGCCTTGACACTCCTGCACGCGCCGGGTCCGTCGAAAGGCTGCTGGAGCAGGCCCGGGAAGCGGCCGGGCGCGGCGATGACCGAGAGGCCCAGGCCATGGCCGCCGAGGCGCTGGCCATCCTGCGAAATCGAACTGACCCCACCATAGACCGGCTCTTTTTCGCGCGCGAGGTGCGCAGCTACGGAAACGCGGTACTCGTCGAAAACGCCCGCTTCGCTCCGAGCGAAATGGTCCTGGTAGTTGTCGATCTGTCCGATTTCGCCTGCGAAGAGGTAGCCGGCACAGGCGCCGACAGGCTGTACCATACGAGAATGACATATCGGCTGGCCATTTATGACACGGACGGCCGTCTTTACTGGCAGCACAGCGAGGGACCGTTTGAGTATCAGTCGAGCTCGCGGATATCGACAATGTTTCTGCCTAAGAAATTCCGGTTGCCAGCAGGACTCACAGCCGGACAATATGTTATAAAGGCGGAAATAGTGGATCACCTGGCAGGAAAGCAGACTCAGGCCTCTGCCGACTTCGCAGTCAGATGAAGGCCTTCGAAGACGGGAGCACTGATTCTTATGAGAATACATGCTTTTGCGACAACGCTTGCAGGGTTTCTGCTGCTGGCGGCGGCCGGCTGCAGCACCCCCCCCAACCACGAGAGGCGTCCGGCGAAGGTTTCGGCTGCCGGGAAAGTCGTCTTTATCCCGCCGCGCTGCGCCGATAGCTTTTACTTCGACACGGACGGCTCCGTATCGATCGCACGCGCTGCTTCGCTGGCCATCGAGCAGAACGCCTCCAAGCTAAGGGCGATCGATTTCACCGTAACCCGCGGGCCGCTGCGCGCCATGATACTCGAGGACGCACCCACGACTGAGCAATGGGCCCGTATCGCGGCCGAGGCCGGAGCCGATTACCTTGTACATGCCCAGATCGACAGCCTGAACTGGCTCGATCCGATGGATACGACCCTGCCACGATGCACGTTCACCATTACTTACTCGGTCGTACAGGCAGCCGGATCCAGGGAGATTTACCGCTCAACGGTTAGCGGCGTCTATCCTGCAGGGGTCATAGCCGAACGTGGCGTGACGGTTTTTGACATGGGGATGGAGGGTCTGCAGCGAAACTCCTACCAGTACATGGGTACGCTTCTGGCACGCACCTTTTACAGGCATACCATAAGCATTTTCGAGGCAAGGGGGCTTGACCAAGGCCCCAACATGGCCGCTCGTTGAGGCTCTGATGGAAGAGGCACTTCGCCTGGTTCGGCGGAGGGGCTCGTTCAAGGCCCTTGCCGCGGCGCTTGGGGGACGAACGGTCAGGGTCTCAGGAGTCACCGCAGGAGCTGCGTCGCTGTTGGCTGCGGGCCTTGCTCTCTTTGAGCGTCGCGAGGTGCTGCTGGTCACGCCGTATCTGGAACAGGCCGAAGAGCTAAACGAGAATGTCTGCACTCTTGCAGGCGGCGCCAGCGCCCTTCTGGAGCCTCCCGAGACGTCCCTTTCATTCGAGCGCAGTGAAGGAGCAGGCACTGAGAGCTCGCGCACGCGGCTCTTTCGTCGCTACCTGCCTGGGGCAAGTCGTCCGGAGGTGGTAGTCTCATCCGCCGCGGCGCTGGTCGAAAGCACGCCCAGCCTTGATGAGATAGAGCAAAGCATTCTGAATTTCGCCACGGGCGGCCGCCTCGACATGCACAAGACGGCCGAGCTGCTCACCGGCCGCGGCTTCACCCGTGAGTACGAGGCCGAAAGGCCGTGGCAGTTTGCAATTCGCGGCGGCATAATGGACATCTTTGCGCCGGGGGAAGACTCCTGCGTCCGCATAGAGTTGTTTGGAGATGAAATCACCTCCATCCGCCGGGTGGACCCGGCTACTGGTCTGAGCGCCGAGAGCCTGGAGGATGCATCCTTAAGCGCGCCGGTGACCCGCCGGGCGCCCGGCGCATCCTTTGGCTCTCTTCTGGGGGACGATGCCGTGGTGCTCTTGTGGGAGCCGGCCGACATCCAGCGCGCAGCCGAGGCGCATATCCAGCGCGCGGGAGGCGCCTCAACGATACCCTGGAGAGAGACGTGGTCCTCCCTCCATCGACTCTCTCTTGTCGAGGCGACGGCGTTTCACTTTGCCGATGAGGATGCTATAGCATTTGAAAGCCGCTCATTTTACATCGCCTCACACGATGTCGAGGAGATTGTCGAGGAGTTCAGCGATTTCTGCGCGGACATTTCCGACACCTTCGTCTTTGCAATCAACGAGGCTGAGCGCGCGCGCTTGGAGGAGCTTTTCGGGCGGGGCGCGACGGCCGAAAACCTCTTCAAGGCCCGGCTGGGCCGCTTCAACCACAGCTTCTACTTCGCCGACCGGTCAACGGCGGTAGTGGGGCACCAGGACATTTTTCACCGTTACAGGCGCACAAGACATCTCAGGCCGAGTGTGCCGTCGCGGCCGGTAGCTGCCGTGGCGGAGCTTGCCCCCGGTGACTACGTCGTGCACGCCGATCACGGAATAGCACGCTACCGCGGCACTCGTATCATCGAAAAGGAAGGCATACGTCGGGAGTACCTGGTGCTCTCCTTTGCGGGAGATACGCGTCTATTGGTGCCTGCAAACCACATGGATCTCGTGTCAAGATATGTAGGCCCCAGTGACCGTGCGCCGCGGCTGAGTGTGATCGGCTCACGCGTCTGGAAGGCTCGCAAGGCGCGCGTTGCGAGGGCGGTGCGTGAGCTGGCCGCCGAGCTGCTGAGGCTGCAGGCTGTGCGAAGCTCGAAGCGCGGCATCTCATACGATTTTTCGTCGCACCTGCAGAGCCAGTTCGAGGCGGAGTTCATGTACGAAGAGACCGAAGACCAGCTCACAGCTCAAAGCGAGATAAAGCAAGACATGCAGAGCCAGCGGCCCATGGACAGGCTTCTCTGCGGCGACGTGGGCTTCGGAAAGACCGAGCTTGCCGTCAGAGCCTCTTTTGCAGCGGCAAACGCCGGAAAGCAGGTGGCCATCCTCGTGCCGACCACTATACTCGCCGAGCAGCACTACCGGACCTTCAGCGAGCGGATGGCGGACTACCCGGTCTTGATAGAGGTGCTCAGCCGCCTGCGCACTCGCAGCCAGCAGCGGGAGACGCTCAAACGCCTGCAGCATAAGCAGGTCGATATTGTCATAGGTACGCACCGGCTTGTGCAGCGCGACGTGGTCTTTGCGGACCTGGGACTTGTGATAATCGACGAGGAGCAGCGCTTCGGCGTGGCGGCAAAGGAGCGGCTGAAGAGATTTCGCGAGACCGTCGATGTGCTCACGCTCACCGCAACTCCCATACCCCGGACTCTTCACATGTCGCTGGTCGGCTTGAAGGACATCTCTGTACTCGATACGCCACCGGCAGGCCGCGAGGCCGTAAGCACCTTTGTAGGCAGCCTGCCCCCCGAGCGGCTGCGCGAGGTCATACTGCGCGAGCTCGACCGCGAGGGGCAGGTGTTTTTCGTACACAACCGGGTCCACAGCATCGAACAGGCCGCGGCGCGCCTGAGAGACATCGTCCCTGAGGCGAGGATTACCATCGCTCACGGACGGATGGATGAGAGAACCCTGGCAAGGCGCATGATCGACTTCATAGAGGGAGTGTATGACGTGCTGGTGGCGACCACCATCATCGAGAGCGGGCTTGACATTCCCAATGTCAACACGCTCATAGTGGACAGGGCGGAGATCTTTGGCCTGGCCGATCTTCACCAGCTGAGGGGTCGAGTGGGACGGTACAAAAGGCGCGCGCACGCCTATTTTCTGCTGGATCCGTCCCGGCCGGTCCCACCTGAGGCCGCCAGGCGCCTCCAGGCTATAGAACACTTCAGCGAACTCGGCGCAGGTTTCAAGATAGCGATGCGTGACATGGAGCTTCGGGGGGTGGGAAATGTGCTCGGAAGGGAGCAGTCAGGACACGTTGCCATGGTGGGCTATGAGCTCTTCTGCAGCCTGCTCTCGCAAGCGGTAAGCCAGGTCAGGGGCAAGCCGCCGGCGCGCATCCCGGAGTCTTACATTGAGCTGGGCACCTCCTGCTGCATCGATGTGGACTACGTCGAGAGCCCTTCGCACC
>SLPQ01000195.1 GCA_007131925.1 Candidatus Brocadiia bacterium
TATAAGGCGTTGCTGGCAAAGGAGATAGTGAGACAGAAGTTTTCACTGAGGTAGTGAGCGCATGGCTCCGGCCGGCAATATCTTCCATGCAGGTGCAGGTTGTGCGCACTTGTATTGCATGGTGGGAAGGGTATAATCTGTAGCTGGAAGCCAAGCGGAGGCGGGAACCTGCATCACTGTGGATGAGCAGTCACTGATAGCCAAGGTAAGGGCATTTCCTGCCGGTGCCGGCGTGTACCTTATGAAGGACTTGCGCGGGCGCGTCTTGTATGTGGGAAAGTCGGTCTCGTTGAGGGACCGGGTGCTTTCCTATCTGCGCGGCGGGGAGGCGGCTCGTCAAAACGTAGCCGCCATGATGGAAAAAGTTGTAGACATAGATTTCATCGAGACCCCGGGCGAGGTTGACGCGCTGCTGGCCGAGCAGCGTCTGATAAAGGACTTGCGTCCGAAGTACAATGTGGACCTCAAGGACGACAAGTCCTATCCCTATTTGGAGATCCGTCAGAGACAGCCTTTCCCGCAGGTGCTGGTCAGCCGCGAGGTCAAGCGTGGCAGCAAGGTCTACGGCCCTTTTACGGATGTTGAGGGCCTCAGGGCGGCTCACGCGCTGTTGCAGCGGATTTTCAAGTTTCGAGTTTGCAGCCTCGAGATAGAAGAGGATGACAGGCGCCGCTTTTCGCGCAGGCCATGTCTTTATTACTACATCGACTCGTGCCTGGGGCCATGCGCCGGGCACACCACGAAGTCTGAGTACCGCGAAGCGATCAGGCGTCTTCGTCAGTTTCTCGAAGGCGGACGCACTAAGGTTATTCGAGGGCTTACCAGGCAGATGGAGGCTGCGGCGAAGGAGTTTGACTTTGAGGCTGCCGCCAAAAAGCGCGACGAGATCAAGGCCATCGAAAGCCTCTCGAAAAGGGGGCTTTTCGCCGACTATCGCTCGGCAGGGGCGATGGATTTTGAGCCGGTAAGGGCGCTTGAAGAGCTTGCAGGGATCATGGGTCTTGATGCGCCGCCACGGTTGATCGAGGGGGTGGATATAGCCACCATACGAGGCAGCGACTCGGTGGGATCGGTGGTCACCTTTGCGGATGGCAGGCCCTTTAAGGACGGGTACAGGAAATACCGGATCAAGCGCACCAAAGGCATGGACGACTACGCCATGATAAGGGAGGTGGTCGCGCGGCGCTACCGCAGGCTGGCCGCTGAGGAGAGCTTCATGCCCGACCTGCTGATTGTGGACGGAGGGCCCGGCCAGCTGTCCGCTGCCCTGTCCGGCTTTGATGAAGCCGGGGCGAGACCGCGGGCGGCGGCATCGCTGGCAAAGCGGGAGGAGCTGTTGTTTGTCGAGGGGCGTGCTGAGCCGGTAAGCCTGCCCGGCAGCTCGCCTGCGCTGAAGGTACTGCAGTATGTGAGAGACGAGGCGCACCGCTTCGCGCAACGTTACCACCATGCTTTGAGAGACAAGAGGTTTTTCGGCAGGGATTCTTCTAAGATTGCCAAGCGGGCGGCAGGCCAGAGGCGCCGCCGCCGCGAGGCCCGGTCGGAGCGAAACAATGGCAGCTAAGACCAGAGGATTTCGCAGGGTCCTGGACCTCTGCGACCAGTTGAGCGAGATCAGAGACAGGATGGGCCGGCGCAAGGGAGCTTCAGGAGAGGCCGCCGAGGGCCTGCTCAACCAGAGACGCGACAAGCTCGGCGAGCTCTGGGGAGAGCTGCCAGCAGCCTTTGCAGGGGGCTCGCTCGGTGAGCTCAAAGACAGGTTTGAGCTCAGCTCTCAGGACCTTTTCGTGATCGCGCTGCTTCTTTCCCACAGGATAAGAAAGGGTGACAGGGGGCTCTCCGGCCGCGCCGTGCTTTCAATGATCCACGAAAGCGTCTACGACATGGTGCGCGGCATGGAGATACTCGGGCCCGAGGGCAGTCTGCGCCGGGCCGGCGTCATAGTAGTCTGTGAGCCCTATGGCAGCGATGTCTTCGAATCGACCTTCCGGCTGACCGACGGCATTTTCTACCTGCTGCTTGATGAAATCGGCGGGCGGGCCTCCTCAGGCGAGCGCTCGCCGGCCCTGAAGCCCTTTTCAGCGCCCAGAGAGCATCTGCTCGAGATGGGTCGACTGACCGCGCTGTACCGCAAGCGGGCCGTGACGCTTTTTCCCGTGGAGGCGCAGGATTTCTTTAATCTCGAGGGTGAGCCGGCCCTCGACGAGATTGAGTACCGCATCGATGCCGGCTGGGACGATATCGACCAGCGCCTTTTGCTGACACCCCGCTACGAGGAATACCCCCTCATCAGGCTTGAGCGCACGTACAGGCTCTCGCGCGAGGAGATGATCATCGTCGTGAGTCTCTTTTTCGTGGAGCTGGTGTCTCCGGCGCCCTACCTGGTCGTGGGCGACCTTCTCAAGCTGGTAAGCCGTGACGAAAGCGAGCTCATGGCCGTGAGGCGGCTGCTCGCTGAAGAGTCGACACTTGTGCGCGCCGGGATAGTCGTGCTTGATGAGGAGCACGGAGTTCATCAAAAGATAACTACTTTCGATGCTTACCTGGCAGACTGGGTGGTGGAGAGGCTCACCGGATCTACGCGGGGTTCAAGAGAGATTACAAGCGACATGCAGATCGACGTTCACGAGTACTTGAAGGGCCTCTCGCCGCCAGCGCCTTCGGAGTAGTACTTTCAAAAAAATCGGGAACAAATATCGTCCATTGGAGGTATAAGGAAATGGAGGGTGCATCAGCAGGTGGGTGAAGAGATGATCAGCAAGTGGTGGCATCAGAAGTGGGACTGGAAGCGACTCTCCGTTGAGGACGACTCGTCGGAAGAAGCTCAGCGAAAGTTCGAGGTGGCCTTTTTTGAGTCGGTGGTGAGGCGCCAGGGAGACTACTGGGAGGTGCTGGCGCTCCTGGGAAACCACTACACCGCCGAAAAGCGTTACCGCGAAGGCTTGGCAGTCGACCGGCGCCTGGCACAGCTGCGGCCGGACGACCCGGTCGTCTTTTACAACCTTGCCTGCTCTTACTCTCTGGTAGGCTGGATGCCCTCCGCTTTGAGGGCCCTTGAGCGATCCCTTGAACTGGGGTACAGGGATTTCAAGCACCTGATGCGGGATCGTGATCTCGATGCCCTCAGGAGAGATAAGCGCTTCAAGAGTCTTCTGGCAAGCTACGCCCGCACCTGACAGGCCCGCGCCGGAGACTTGACTTTCCTGTCTCGCCAGCCAGAATCACTCACATCCTTTCCTGACTCGAGGCCCCCTATGGATGTAGGACGTGATCCCCGCACTATAGGCATAACTTCGACAATACCGGTAGAGGTGGTTTTCGCTGCCGGGCTTGCTCCCGTGGACCTCAACAATCTGTTCATGACGCATGGCCGGCGCCGCAGCCTCGTGGCCGCTGCCGAAGCAGCGGGCTTTCCACTGAACTTCTGTGCGTGGATAAAGGGTATCTACGGCGCGTGCAAGCATTACAGCATACAGCGCGTCATAGGTGTCGTCCAGGGCGACTGCTCAAACACGCACCTTCTCTTTGAGATACTGGAGGAGGAAGGGGTGGAGGTGGTGCCTTTCGAGTATCCTCCCGGGCGGGATGCCTCCCGGCTGAAAGCCTCCATCGAGAGGCTGGCCTCAACTTTGGGCACGGACCTGGCCTCCGCCGAGGCGTCTCGCCTGCAGATGCAGCCGCTGCGCGAAAAGCTTGAAACTCTCGACAGCATGACATGGCGTGAGGGCAGGGTAACCGGCCGGGAAAATCACCTCTGGCTTGTCAACTCAAGCGATATGCGCGGTGACCGTTACCGATATGAAACCGAGCTTGACTTGTTCCTCGCCGAGGCGGCCGGCAGGCCCGCAAATCATGCGCCCCTCAGGCTCGGCTTTCTGGGGATACCGCCGATTGTGGACGATATCTATGAGGCGCTCGAACAGCGAGGAGCGCAGGTGGTCTTCAACGAATTTCAGCGGCAGTTCTCCATGCCTGGTGCTCATCGCTGTATCGTGGAGCAGTACCTCACGTACACCTATCCCTATCGAACTGCTTTGCGCCTGGCCGACATAAAGGAAGAAACTGCCAAAAGAAAGATCGACGGTCACGTACATTACGT
This sequence comes from Candidatus Brocadiia bacterium, assembly GCA_007131925.1. GTDB lineage: Bacteria > Planctomycetota > DG-23 > SLPQ01 > SLPQ01 > SLPQ01. The sequence goes on from SLPQ01000195.1 coordinate 4,100, forward strand.
GCAGAGCTTCTGCTACAGGCAGCTCCAGCACAGGGCCGTTAAGAAGGCGGCAGGTGTGCCGGTGCTGGCGCTTGAGTTTGACAGGCCGGGGCGCCTTGATGGCAGGAGCATTACCAGGATAGAGGCGTTTATCGAGCTCCTGGAGGCGCGGCGCCTTCGCGCGGTCAAGAGAGGTCAGGAAGGATCATGAGCAAAAGGCGCTCACAGCTGTGGGCTGCGGGCAGGGTAACGCTTGCGATGGTTTTGCTGGTAATCGTATTCAGGTATATAATACCGATGCGCGATACCGTGGAGCTCGCTGACGGCACGCTTTTGACCGGTGCTTTCATAGAGCAGCGCGCCGATGTGGTCGTCATGGACACAGCCGACGGTATCATCACGGTGGCCTACTCACAGATGGCATACGACGCTGCAGGCGAGCCCGAGGTCTCTCGAGGTTTCATACCGCTCTTGAGAGAGATGCGTGCCGGGAGATATCTCATAGGCCTGGCGATGCTTGGCATGATTCCCTGGATCGCCGCTGTACGGTGGTGCACGCTGATGCGCGCGCAGGGGATGCCTCTGGGCTACTGGCGGGCGCTGGAGCTGACGTATCTCGGTCTTTTCTGCAACAACTTCATGCCCGGGCTGACCGGAGGCGACGTGGCGAAGGCGTATTATGCAAGCAAGCTCACCTCCACGCTCAAGACCAACGCGGTGGTGACGGTATTTCTGGACAGGCTTGTAGGGATAGTTGTGCTTGCGATGCTGGCAGGCGCGGCGGTGCTGGTGGCGCTGGTGTTCGCGCGTAGTGAGAATTCGGCGGACTTTCTAATCGCTGCGCGGATTATCCTGATCTTTGTCCTGTGCTCTCTTGCCGGTATAGCCGGCTTCTTCAGCAGGCGGACCAGAAGGCTGCTTCGGAAAATAGTGAAGGCTGTGCCGGGCCACGACCGCCTCCGGGAAAATCTCCTGGTCCAGAAATTGCTCGCATTCGGCAAGAGGATAGATGCGGCCGTCTTTCTCTACCGCCATAAGAAACGCGCCCTCATGTGGGCGGCATTGCTGTCGGTGGCGGCGCACTCGAGTGCGGTCAGCGGCATCCTTTTCTTTGGCAGGGCACTGGGTGTCGCAGAGGTGACGCTGATGAACAGCTTTGTGGTGGTGCCGGTGGCTTTCATAGTCTCGAGCATACCCATTGCCCCCGCCGGCTGGGGCATCGGCGAGATGGCCTTCAAGACCTTTTTCGCCACGGTGGGCGTAGGCGCTGCCGCAGCGGTGACCATATCGGTTGTGTTCAGACTGACGCAGGCGCTCTGGACGCTGCCGGGCGGCCTTTTCCTGATGGTTCAGAAGGAGCGGCCGACCTTCGAGGAGGTTGACGAAGAAATGGACACGGCAGGGCAGCGCCTGGAGGATATGGCGGAAGATCCCGATGCGGTATAGGCGGATCAAGGGTGCTGTTCACATACACACCTCTTACAGCGATGGCAGTGGCACCGTTGCGGAAATCATCGACGCGGCTGCCGCGGCTGGTCTTGAGTACCTTGTCGTAGCCGACCATGATACAACTGCCGCACGCGAAGATAGCGATTTCAAACGGCGCGACGGCGTGCTGCCGATAGGCGCAGTGGAGATCTCGCCCGCCAGGCGCGGCCACTGCCTGGCCATAGGCGCTCGACAGGTCGCAGGATACCGCTGGATGCCCGAAAGCTTCTACCTGCAAAAGCTCAGGCGTGACGGGGCCGATACCTACATAGCTCATCCCGAGGGGCGCGTCAAGCGAAGGTTTGGCATAAACCTCAAGCAGTGGCATGCGTGGGACCATGAGCATTTCACGGGCATGGAGATATGGTCTTACATGCACGACTGGGTTGACAAGGTCGGCTGGCTGAACCTGCCCGCCCTCTATCGCAACCCCGCCTCAGCCATTGACGGACCTGACAAGAGAGTACTTGGCCTGTGGGATCGGCTTAACTCTCGCCGGAGGGTGGTGGGCATAGGCGCGCTCGATGCCCATGCAGTGAAGATGTTTTTCGGCATGCTGGTGGCCTTTGAGTACGAATTCCTGTTTCGCACCGTCCTGACTCATGCGCTTGTTGAGTCGTGGGGTCGCAGCGAGGCCGAGGATGAGCTCTCACTTCGCTCGGCCCTTCGCGAGGGCAGGGCCTTTGTGGCATATGAGGCGCTTTTTCCGGGGGACGCCTTCAGGTTTGAAAGTACCGATGGACTGCAGATGGGTGCGCGCGCGCCCCTGGCGGGCGTCAGGACGCTCATGGCCTCTGTAGACAGACCAGCCGAAATCACCCTTGTGCACAATGGCAGCGCCTCCTGCGTTACGAGCGGAAGACAGGCTCGATTTGACGTGCACAGTGCGGGAGTTTACCGGGTGGAGGTGCGCGTGGAGGGCAGGCCCTGGATTTTCTCGAATCCGATATACCTTGGGGACGATTAGTAATATTTGCGGGAGGTTGGCGCTCGACGTACAATCTTTGACTTGTCGAGAGGCGCTCCGGCCTATATAAGTAATCCCTACGTAACCGGGAACCGTGGAGATGGCTCGATGGAGATCGACCGCAGTCTTTCGCCTGGCCAGCGCGATGTGATACTCGCTGAAGCCTGCGGGCGAAATCTGCCAGCGGAGGTGGTGCTCGCCGGCACTGATGACAATGCCCCCCTGCGCAGCCGGCTGCTGCAAGCTGCCGGTACTCTTCTTGTTATAGAGGTGCCCACCCGTGAGGGCACGAGGGTCATGCTCCATGAGGGGGACCGTCTCAACGTGGTTTTCATGTTCGGCGGGCAGAAATTCGGCTTCAGCTCTACAGTCAGGGAACGCTCGAAGCTCAAGCTGGGCGAGAGTGTGGAGGTGGCGACGCTGGTGCTGGGCCGACCGCAGAAGGTTCTCAAGATGCAGCGGCGGCGCTTTTTCAGGGTGACCCTGCCGCCCACGAAGCCGCTCGTGGTGCAGTGCGCGGCGCACGATGCAAAGGCGGAGGCCGCGGGGGGCGACGGGCTTGTACGTTTTGAAACTATCGCTTATGACCTGTCTTCGGGCGGCATCGCCATCCGCATACCTCGCGCGTATCTGCCGTTGGCGGCTCCCGGCAGGCGCATAGCTCTTGTTTTCGACCTTGAAGGCGTGCGCAGGACGCTTCGCCTGATCGGCGAGGTGCGGCATCTCGCCCGGAAGCCTTCAGGCGACAACGTGGCGGGAATGCAGTTTGTGGAGTGGCAAAAGACACTGGCCGGGCGAAAGGCGGTAAACGCGATTACCCGCTTTGTCGTCAAGCGCCAGCGGGATGAGCTGCGCAAGAAGAGTGGTCTCGAGTGACTCAGACACGCCTTTTCTACGAAATAATTCCTGACAGCCCGGCACGCTCTGTACTTGTCGTGTCGCATGGTCGCATGCTCGTCGCCGTGGAAATCGGTCTTCTCTCGGTCAAAGACGCCCGTACGCGGGCAGCAAAGCGCTTCCCCCTCGCAGTGCCGGCCCGCACCAGCGCCGCCACGCAGCTCAGGGAGTACTTTGCAGGGAAGCGCCGCGCATTCGACCTCGACGTCGAGCTGGGAGGACTTGGACCGTTTCACACTGCCGCCCTCAGGGTGTGTGGGGGCATCCCCTTCGGCTGTGTGGCTACGTACGGGCAGGTGGCTGAGGCTGCCGGCTCGGCGCGCGCGGCGCGCGCTGTAGGAGGGGCCATGAGAGTGAACCCGGCCCCAATCGTCATCCCCTGCCACAGGGTGGTGGCCTCAGACGGGCTCGGGGGCTTCATGGGGCGCGGCGGCCTCGACATAAAGCGTGCGCTTCTGGAGCTCGAAGGCGCGCACTTGCCGGCCAGAGGTATGCATGGCAACCGGATGCGCCAGGCCCCGTGACATTCGCGCAGAGTTGACAGCATTTGCTGGGCGATTATAATTTCAAGTCGCGCGCCCATAGCTCAATCGGACAGAGTAGCGGCCTACGAAGCCGAAGGTTGGAGGTTCGAGTCCTCCTGGGCGCGCCATTTCTTGTCGCGGATATTTGCCGGCGTGCTCACAGCCAGACGCCGGGGAGGGACAGATCGATGGCCAAGCACATCAAGGTAAGCGAAGAGGACTGTATCGCCTGCGAGGTGTGCGTGGAAATGTGCCCGACCACGCCATGTGTCTTCGAGATGCAGAAGCTTACGGCCGTGGCGGTCCATCCCGCGCTGTGCGAAAGCTGCATGCTGTGTATGGAAAACTGCCCAACCGACGCCATCTCGATGAGCGACAGCGAGGACATATTCCTCGACATAGGCGAGATCTGACCAACTTCGAGGCGATCCGTGCGGTAAGATGACTGCTGCCCGCATCTGACGGCGTCCACCGTGCCTTCAGCGGCCGGCTCGTTCTTCCACCTCTTCGAAAGGTCGTGTGCCCATCCCACCTATGAGAGGCCTGCAGCTCCCGGCTACGCCTTGCTCAAGGGTTTAAGCAGGTCTCTGTTACGATCTTCTCAGTTGCCTCCTCCAACGAGCGGCTGTTCGCTCAGTATCACCTCCTGGTAATCGCTTTCAACCGTTATGGTACGATCCACATCTATGGCGAGCACCCGCCAGTAGAATGTCTCGCCGTCACCCCAGCGGTTAAGCAGGAATTCGATGCGTCGGGTGCGAAAGCGGTTTACCTCGAAGCTTGCTCCCAGCCGCACAAGGGGCATGTTGAGCGTCTGGACACCGCGGGGAAAGTCAGGACTTACCGAGATCTGCGGCCTGAAGAAGGGGTATCCTTCGGCCTCGACCCCCCAGTCCAGCTCAAACGCCTCATCCGGTTTCACGCTGCCGTCACGCCTGGGAGCCGGCTTGCGCAGGGTGAAGGTTGGTGTATTGACGATCATGAGCTGCGGCAGGCTGGCCGCATGAAAGGCCCTGTGCTCGTCCATCCCCCTCACGCGCCAGTATATGCGGCCTTCATTTACTCCTGCAAAGCGGCGCTTGATGATGCGCCACTGCCCGATTGTAGGCCGCCACCACGTCAGGGACCTGTTGGGCGAGCGTATCGAAAAGGTGTTTCGACGGTCGTTGATATTGATGTCCGGCGTCGCAGAAAAGTCCAGAAAGTAGGTGCCATAAACAGGATTTGAGACGTTCCACGCAAACTGCGGACGGTTTTGCGGCCATACCGCCGGCTCGGTGCCCTTGAGATGTTGAGGAGCGAAAGCCAGCTCCGTAAAGGTGCCCGTGTCAAAGCCGTACTGCGCAAAGACCTCGCTGTGGTTCACGCCGAGGGCGCGATTTGTCAGCGCGCGTGCTTCCACGCGCCAGTAGAGCGTGCCATCCATGTCCGAAGCGATCCGCTTGAGCAGACGCCACTGCCCGAGAAGCGGCTCAAAGGTCGTCTGCCCCCTCCTGACTGGAAAGCTTATCGTGCGGGCAAGTCGCCTGCGCTCGTCCCGGTAGGGTCTGAGCGGAAAGTCGGGTACGTTGGAAAACTGGACCCTGAAAAAGTCGTATATGTTTGAGCGCCATTCAAACACCGGTTGCGTGGGGATGTCGAGGTAGCTCTCGTCCTGTGGCGAGTCGAGCGCTACGTAGGGATTCGGATCGGCCAGCGTCTCAGCGGTGGCCACCGGCGAGACCGCCGACCAGTTGTCATAGTCATCCCTGCTGCGAACCGCGAAATAATAAATGGTGCCGGGCTCGAGTCCGCAGACATCCATCTCCTCACGCGTTCCCGGCGAACCTGGTATGGGCGGGTCATCATTTGGCGTGTGACCTGCGAAGGAGTCGGTCAGTTGGGCGCTGTCGGTGGAGTAGCGTACCTCGTAAAGCGCAGCCTGTCCGGTCGGACCGATGTCAGACGGCGCGGTCCACTCGAGGATGGCCGCTCGCGAGCCCCCTGACTCCGTGTAAAGTGCGATCCCGGCGATCTCCGCTGCCCAGAGCCCGGATATCTCATGATGCCGCGTGGAGCCGATTTCGAGCCGCACCTTCGAGGCCTTGCGCGCGCCGAACTGCCACGCGTTTGCATCCGGGTCGACCTCGTAGTCGGACTCCGTCACTACGCTGTACCACGCATCGCCGTCATAGAGCTTTACCTTGAATGTACTGGGAAAGAGTGCCATGTCACCCGCCTTGAGCGTGACCTTGCCGAGATAGCCCTCATAGTCGACGTCAAGCTCAATCGCCTCTGCGGTCGGCATCTCCTGGGGAAGCGTTATCCAGCTGGTAGCGGCATTTCCGTCAATGGCCCTGACCGGCTCGTGGCCTGCCATGTGGCTTGTCGCAGAGGCAACTGCCAGCGCAACGGGCTCTTCGATAGCCGGAGGTGCAGGCCGGGCGTAAAGGTCCATTATCCTCTCAGGCGGGATGCCGTCGACCACGTTTATCGGATAGTGGAAAGGGTCGCTCCAGAAGCCTGCCTCGTCGCGGGCCCTTATGTAGATGTTGTAAGGGCTGTCCACAAAAGTCCAGCCGGTGGTGTTCAGCGGTGCTGATAAGGCCTCGATCGGCGAGTCAAAGGCCCCGTCCGACGGCTGCATGGGTATCGCCGCGCCGAGGCCGGGATCGGTGTCCACGAAGTACTCCGCGTACACTATATCGCTGCCCCCGCGCCCTATGTCGGTGGCGGTAGCGGTCAATGTGACGCTGGTAGTGATGTCTTCCTTGACCCATGTCGGTATTATGGCAACGTCTTGAACGGCCGGCGGCGTAGTGTCAGCGGCAAGTGTCGTGCCGCTGCCGGCAGGTGAAAAGTCGGTCTCAATGCCGTTGCCGTTTCTGGCCTTCACTACGAAATGGTGCGTGGTGTCACTGGCAAGGCCGCCGGCCCTCATACCGTCCCACATGGAGCGCGTCGCCCACCAGGCGGCGGCCGACGGCGAGCCGTCTGCCGCGACCCATGTGGACGAGGTGACGTTGTAAACGGCGTACTCAGTATATGCCGGGTTTGCGTCACCGCCTCCAAGGGTGATGTACAGCCGGGTCGGCGATGGGTCGTCGAGGGTGGGAGCGGTCGGAGTATTGGCCAGGGTGAAGGCGGAGGTAAGTGTCGACCAGCGTGTTACATTTGGAACGGGCGCTGAGTCCCTTGCGCGCACGCGATAGGTGTACTGAGTGTTGACCGCAAGGCCCGCATCGGTGTGGGTCCTGCTTGAGACCCAGTCTGTACCGCTGCCGCCCGGACCGCCTGATGTCTCCTCAAACTGGTACTGTACCGGCGGGCTTTCGCTGTCTATGGCCTCAGTGGCGGTCATTGCGATGGCACTGGTGCTTACCGCGTAAGGCGCCTGCTCAAAGCTCATCGGATCCGGCGCCGGAGGCAGGCTGTCTCCGTACACCAGTGCTGCCGAAAAGGACCAGTGCTGGCTTGTATACAGCCCGGAGGTGGCCGGCGTCACTACCAGAATCCCCTCATCCACGGCACCGATAAAAGGACTGAGCCCCGTGAGAACGCCCGAGGATGTCGCTTCACGGGTGTAGTTTGATCCCTGCCTCGACATCATGGCCCCGGTCCACTGGCCGAAGCCCGTACCGTACCATGTGAGGCTGAGGTTGTAGCCCGCTCCCCCCAGGGGCATAAAGCGCACGTAGTTGGAGCCCAGCCCGGCCGGCGGAAAAGAAGGCGAGCGGATTCCCGAGGGATAGGTATATATGCTGGGCTCTATCCACAGGCTGCCGTACTCGACGGGAAACTGCGCAGCCTCGGGATAGTCCGCCTTGTAGTTGGCGACCAGAAAGTCCATCCAGGCCGTATTGAACCCACCCGTCACGTGCGTGGCCAGGACGTTGTGGTTTGCCTTGATCGCGTTTGTGTGTTCGCACTGTTCCCACATCTGTCGGATTATGTCGCCGCTCGGATCGATATGAGCCTGGAGAAAGATGGGCCACATCGCCGATGCGTACCAGTGCCAGCTCATCCATTCCCGGTTGTCATCCAGGGATACCTCCGGATACTGCAGGAAGTTCATTACACTTCCAAGGTGGCTGAGATCCCCCTGCCAGGCCGGTCCGGGCTGCTTCTGGCTCCACACCGCGGTGGCCTCCATCCACCATGGCTCTTCCAAAGCGTCATAGGCAAACTGGACTGCGTGATAAAACTCGTGCGTAGCCGTCGCCCGCATCAGGTCAAATGCCGGCATCAGCTGCCCGGTGGGAGTCCTGTAACCGGAAAAGTCGTTAGTCAGGGAGATAAACGCCCTTGTATGAGACGCTGGATAATCGATCATCAGGCAGTAGCCGAGGTATCCGGGAGCGAGGTTCTCGAAATAGACGTTAAGGTAGTAATCCTCAGTGTCGACAGGCATCCTGTAGCCGCTGGCAAGCATCCAGCTCCTTGTACCCTCCAGCGCCTCTCCCGCCAGCTCAACGATATCCGGCACGCCGCTGCCGTTCGTGTCCTGGTTTTGCGCGAGGCTGTGCTCGCCGCTGGACATCCAGTGGATCAGGAAGTTGGCGGTGGCGTACGTGCGGTCATAGGGCGGCGCGCGGTGGTGGTCGCCGGGATCGGCCTTGGCCGGCGCCTCCAGCATCGTCATTGAGGCACGGCTGCCCTTGGCAGAAAAGATATTCTCTCTGCTGATCGACGGGCGCATGTGCGGGGGGACAAACTGCCTGGCATCCTGGGGTAAAATGTCCCAGTCGTCCCACAGCAGGCGCAGGTCCGAAGTCAGGCACCGCCTGTCCTCCAGGGTGATGGGAGCCCTGTACTTCTCCGGCAGGGTCTCAGGCGCGAAGATGGCCTGCGTCCTGTAGAGGGCTGCCTGTGATGGGCTCAGCTTGCTGCGGCCAAGGTCATCCGCCACCCTTGACCGGCTGGAGTCAAGTACGGCCCTCGTGCGTGGGGTGTCTTCGGCCCCCCGGGCAAACGCGCCGAGCGTAATGAAGACTATGAGAAAACCGACCAGCGTCTTTTTCACGTCACGCCTCCCTTGGCATGCCTGAGAGAGTAGCGATGGCTGATCTCCGGCCATCGCATCATGAGATCCCCTGACGGGCACAGACCGCAGGATGCCCTGAAAGCCGCTTGATCTCGACGCGCACGTGCCAGGTCTGTGCACTGCTAAACGCTATTGTGTTCAAAAAAATTTGCTAATGCAAGGTCTGTTTCTACTATTTTCAAATATATTTCTGCTGACTTTGCTGGCCCAATCAGGTCAAGAGAGGAGAGAGGCATGAAGTTTGCCATTTTCACAGTGATGCTGCCGGAGTGGGATATCGAGACCGCCCTTGAAAAACTCAAGGAATACGGCTATGACGGCGTCGAATGGCGCGTCACAAACACCAGCCCACAGGTCGCCGGGCAGGAGCCGTCCTTCTGGGGGAACAATCTATGTACCGTCGAGCTGGACGACGTGCTTGAGCGGGCGGGGTCTCTTCGCGAGATGAGCGAGGCTGCCGGGCTCGAAACGGCCGCCCTTGCCGGATATCGCACTATTGACGACTACCCGGCTGTTGAAACGCTCCTCGAGGCGGCCCAAATCATGGGTGCGCCCCTTATCCGCGCCGGTACCCCGCGCTATGACGGCAGCGTCCATCATGACAAACTCTTCGAAAAGGCGCGTTCAGGTTTTGAAAAAATGGCCCCGAAGGCACTCGAGGCAGGCGTAAAGATATGCCTCGAAACCCACATGGGCATAATATCCGCCAGCGCCTCTGCCGCCAGGCGTCTGTTGGACGGGCTCGATCCGCAGGCCGTCGGCGTTATCTATGACCCGGGCAACATGGTCACCGAGGGCTACGAGGACACGAAGATGGGCCTGGAGATCCTCGGTCCCTACCTTGCACATGTCCATGCCAAAAACGGCGCCTGGGTCAGAATGGAAAATACCACCTCCGGCGGGCATCCCTGGAGCCCCGGACACCACTCGGCACTCGACGAGGGGATCATAAACTGGAAAAAAGTCACTGATGACCTCAAGGCCGTCGGATACGACGGATATATATCGTTTGAGGACTTCTCCTCCGGTCGCACTACTGAGGAAAAGGTCGCCTTCAACATAGAGTACATGAAGTCGCTCCTGTGAGGGCGCTCGTCAGCCAGGGACGCCGGGCTCTTTCCAAAGGCAGTATGGATGTCACTGAAACCGCTTGCAAAGTCAGAAATCGTCATCCGTCTGCTCGCCGACAATGAGCATGCGCTGGTGGCGCGTCTTGCTGTAGAGGGCGACGGGTCGGACGAGTTTTGCACTGCGCGTGCGCTCAGCGAGGAGATGGCCGGCATTTCCGAGCGTGAAGTGCCGCCGGGACGCATGATCTTCGGGCTTTTTGCCGGCGGGCACCTCGCGGCCGTCGGCTGTGCGAGGCTCGAAGGAGACGCGCATGGCTACATAAGCAGGGTACACGCGGGCCGGTTTCTGCGCAGGCGTGGCGCTGCACGGCTCCTGGTCGAGCACATGGAGTCTTATCTCAGGGAGCACGGCTGCCGTATTGCAAATCTCTACTGCTGGTCGCACTCGGTGGGCACGCAGCGCTTCTGGATGAAGATGGGTTATACGAGAGTCGCCACTCGCGCGCACAGCAACAGGGCAGCCCCAGGCAGCGCCGCCTGCTCGACAAGCGCCCTGTCGGGCGATTCGGGGCAAGAGGCCGAGGCAGCTCATAATCCCGCCGTGGTCATACGATGCAGAAAGGAGCTGTGAAACTGCTGGGTGCTCATGGTCTGCGCCTCAAAGCGCTGCCGGCGTGACAAGCGACGGTGCCTGCAGCGAGTGGTCTGGACTTGCCGCACAGCCATGCGCGAAGGCACGAAGCGGCCCTACTTCACCCGTTCGAGGTACTGGCCTGTGCGGGTATCGACCCTGATGAGAGTGCCCTCAGAGACGAAGGGCGGCACCATGACCTTGTAACCGGTTTCGAGTACGGCGGGCTTTGATTTGTTAGTGACTGTGGCCCCCTTCAGCGGTGGTGCGGTCTCTACGATCTTCAGCTCGACCGATGCCGGCAGGTCCACGCCGATGGGTCTGCCCTCGATAAAAAACACCTGCACTCGCATATTCGGCTGGAGAAAGTTGTCAGCGCCCTCGACGAGGTCCTTGGATATGAAGTGCTGGTCGTAGGTGGACGTGTCCATGAAGACGAGGTTGGCACCGTCGTCGTAGAGATACTCCATCTCGGTCCTCTCGACGAAGATGTCTTCGACCTTGTCTGAGCTGTTGAGACGGCGGTCGATGACGTTGCCGTTGACAATGTGCTTGAGCTTGGTCTGCAGGTAGGCCGGCCCCTTGCCGGGCTTTACCATCTCGTAGTCAACGACAATGTACACCTCGCCGTCGAACCTGACGGCGAGCCCTTTTCTCAATTCGGTGGCGTTTATCACCCTGTGCTCCTGGGAAAACTGGGACCGAGACGGCAGACACGAAACGAAAATGCGTCTTGCAATTATATGAAATCACGCAAGAATGTAAACCCTGTTGCCGTCGCGGATGGCGGCTCTGCCGGCATCACTGGCGCGAAAGGGGTCCTTGATGAAGCTGGGACTGACCACGAACATCTTTTCCGAGGCGCTCTGGGCCGGGGAGGTAAACCTGGGGGGGATAGTGGAGCTTGCCGAGGAGGAGGGGTTTGGGGCAATAGAGGTGCGCGACGACGACGCCACGCTGGATACCAGCGAGCTGGCCGGATTTGTCAAGGACGCCGCCGCGGCGGGCATCGAGCTCTCGTACGCAGTCAACAATGATATGTCTTACCGTGACGACCAGGCGCTCATCGAGCGCGGCATCGAGCGGGCCTGCTCCTGCGGAGAGGGCACGGTTTTGCGCTTTCTGGCGTCACAGTCGGCGCTGACCGGCGAAGGCAAGAAAGGCTATAGCGCCCAAGAGGTCCGGCGCATTGTTGAGGCGCTGCACTCCTACGCACAGGCCGCCACGCAGAGTGATGTTTCCCTGGCGCTTGAGCATGCGCGGGAGCCGCTGTACGGTGATGGCGAGACCTTCTTCGGCCTTCACGACATATTTGTTGAGATAGAGCACTCCGGAGGGGTGCCTGATGACCTCGGCATCACCTTTGACCCGGCCAATGCGATCTCTGCCGGCCTCTGCAAAGCCCCGGCCACCCCAGCCAAAGTCCTTGAATTTCTCGCCACGCACAGCCAGTTCATAGCTCTCGTGCACTTGAAAACTACTCGCTCGGGCAGGGTCGCGCCCACTATAGGCGATGCCGACATCGATAATGAGGCGCTCTTTGAAAGCCTCGCCAAGGTCTACAAGGGAGTGGTCTGCATTGAGATACCACCGGCCGGCGACCTGCTCAGTTGCAGGCGCAATATAGAGGCCAGCCTCGACTACCTGCGCAGCTCAGGGCTCATGGGGTATTTTGCCCAGAAGGGTCGGGCCTGAGCCCGTTAGACCGGGAGCGCCACAAACGGCCGGACTGTCGCTCTTTTGCTGCGGGCTCGCCTTCACTTGTCTCCCGGTTGCGGCGACGCCTTTTCGGATAGCTCTCCTACCCTGAATCCAGCCTCTCTAAGGTGCCGGCCAAACTCCTCCGGCCCGTGCAGTATGTAGATGATCTCCGGTTTTACAGCCGCCGCATAATCGATGAGCCCATCAAAATCCGCATGGTCAGAAAGAGGTATGGCCGAATGCGCACTGCGCGCGCGATGTGAGAAGCCGCCGATCGCCCAGCCCGTCAGCGCTGCCGAGCGCATTGGCCGTCCACGGGTGAAGGCGGCGACAGCCCGCATGTTTGGTGTGATCACCACCTCGCCCGGCTTCACGCCGCCGTCGAGCAGCCGGTAGCCACCGAATGCGATACCGAAGCTCTCATAAGTCCTTGCCAGGGCGTACGTCTCAGACTCGACGGCCGCACTGTAGCCTTGCTGAGTCAGTATCCGCAGCACCTCCTGCCCCTTGCCCAGTGCGTAGCACAGGAGCACAGGCGTCAGGCCGTCGGCAAAGGCCTCATCGACGAAAGCCAACAGCTTCTCTACAGTGCTCTCGCGCGGAGGAAAGCGATGCTCCGGCAGGCCGTAGGTGCATTCCATGATGAGCGTGTCCGCGGTGGGTATCTCGATATCTTCAGCTGCCGAGGTCGCTTCATGGCAAAAGTCACCGCTGTACAGCAGCCGCCTGCCGCCCCTTTCGACGAGTATCTGAGCGCTCCCGAGTATGTGGCCCGCGGGCAAGAGCGTAACGGTCGCTCCGTCAAGTCTCATCGGTGCATTGTAATCCAGTGGCACTTCGACAGGCTCACGGCGGGACGGACGCTTCATCTTTGCGCGCCTGATGCGGCGGCGCTCACGCGCGAGCGCCAGCGTGGCGGGGGTGGCAAGGATGCGTTCGTGGCGCGCTGAGTGGTCTGCATGGGCGTGACTGACAAATGAAAACGGCTTCTTGCGCTTTGCGTCAAGCCACAGATCCATGCCGGAAAGCCGTATGTCGCGGTCATATATAAACAATCTCTTCCCCCGAAAAGTCGCCTCACGCCCAGGCATATCCAGCAAAAGGTACCTGCCATTATCAGCCTGCAGGCGCGCAAGGCAAGAAAGACCGACGCAGGGAAGTCATTTGCCCGCTTTGCGCGATGATCTTCCAGGGCTTTTGGTCTTTTCTGTATTTCTGCTACCGGCTGAAGGAGGGGTTGTCCTCCTTTTTGGCTCGACTGGGCCATGACATATCGATATAAAGAGTGCAATTGGATCGAGCCATGTCAGCAATTTGCGATGCAGGTGAAAATGAATGTCCCATCCTTTTACTCAGAGACGGTAAGAGCGCTCGTTGAGGGCCGAGTCTGGAAGGCAGCGCGGGCGCTAATCGGTGCTGATGAAGCCCTCCTTCGTGAGGTCGCCGATGCGGCAGGCAACGCCCTGTCTGACAGGCGCGAGGTGCTGGATCTCGCTTGTGAGCTGGCTTTCGCGCCGCCGCCGCCGCCGCAAGGTATCGACCCTCGCACGCGCCTGCTCTCTCTTGAGATCATGGGGCTGCTCTCGGCATACGTGGCCCTTGCCGTCGGCAAGGAAGGGTGGCGGGAGATTGCCCCATGCCTTGCCTCGCTCAGCGGCGCTGAGAGCCCCTTTCGGGTTCGGGAGGCGGCTGTGGTGGCACTGACGGTGATTGCGACGGATGTCTTTGAGGAAAGCCGGTCGTTCTGGCAGGAGAGCCTCACGTCTGCCGACTCGGCGCGGGCGGGAGCTGCAGTGAGGGCGCTGGGAGCGTCGGGGGCGCCAGTTCTTCGAGTGCTGGATCTTTTTGACGCGGTTATCTTCGATACGCGCAAGGCCGTTCGAGAGAGTATTGCTCAGCGCGCCCTCGAGGACCTCGCCCGCCGCGACGCCCATGCCGTCTATGAACGCCTGAGGCGTTGGATCGCGACCCGTGACGAGATCGCCCGCTGGACGGTCGCACGAGCTTTGCAGACTGCTCTGGGCGGCATGTATGTCGAAGATGCGCTGGAGATTCTCGGCGTCCTGGCAGGCGATGAGCGGCCCATGGTCTGGCACGCGGCCGCGGGGGCACTTGCAGAGGTCGCCCAGCGAAACCCCCGCCGCGTACTGCCCGAGATCGCGCGCTGGCGGGATGATCCTGAGCGCTTTCGCACGGCAAACCGTGCCTTTGAGGTGCTGGCGAAAAGGTAAGGATACCATCAGCGCACCCCGGGTGATGCTGCCATGCGCAAGTCGCGTACGCTGAGCCGACGGCGCGCGGTACAGTGCAGCCGGCTTCTATAACCGGGCCGCCGCGCCTCTTATCTCCCTGTCAAAGGCGGCCCAGAAGGGGTCGCTCTCAGGGTGCGTGAGTTTCACTATGCGGCCGCCCTCGGTGTACGTGATGCCCCTTTCCTTCGGTACGACCTCGCCCACGATTGAGGCGGCGATGCCTTTGTCCGAAAGGCGGGTGACGATCTCTTTGGCCTTGTGCGGGCGGCAGGTGATGATAAGCGTGCCCTCCGATATGCTGGTATAGGGGTCTATCCTGAAGAGCTCGCATATCTTCGCTACGGCATCCTGGACGATAATGGCCGCCTTGTCAAGCGCCATGCCTACACCGGAGGCCTCAGCCACTTCAAAAAGCCCGCCCCAGACGCCGCACTCTGTGGCATCATGCATAGAGGTGACACCCGCGTCTCTGACGCCTGCCTTCACCGCCGTCATGCAGTCCTCGACGACGCTCATCTGGTGGAAGATAGCCTCGGCCTTGCGTGCAAACTGATCCCCGTAGGCGGCGGCGACCTTGTCGGGAAAGGTGACGGCGAAGATCCCGGCCGCCTCTATAGCGGCGCCTTTTGTGATTATCACCGCGTCACCTTCCCTCCCTCCCATGGGTGTCACGTAGCTGTCGGCCGCGCCCACGCTCATGACCGTCGCGCCACCCACCATTGGATAGTCGCAGCCGGCATATCGGCCGGTGTGTCCGGCTACTATGGAGATGCCGAGGCTGGCAGCCTCCGCCGAAAATGCGCTCCACATCGTGGCCAGCTCATCCCGTGTCATCGAGAGTGGCAAATTCAGATCCACGCTCATCCACCTTGGCGGCAGGCCGGAAGTGGCCGCGTCGGATGCGAGGATGTGAACGGCGAACCATGCCGCGCGCTCCCAGCCGTACTGTGGCACGATGAAGACCGGGTCTGCAGTCAAAGTCATAACCTGTCCGCCGCCGATGTCCACCACTCCCACGTCCACACCGTGGTTCGGACCGACAATGATGCTGTCGTGGGCAGCGCCGAGGTTCGGCAGTATGACGTTATCAAAGACGCCGCGGGAAACCTTGCCCATCTCCGGAAGATCGCTCAATCTCTTACCTCCAGGGCTCGCCCCTGCTTGGTTTGTCGGCGGGATAACGCCGCCTGTAGTTTTCAAACATCTCAGTATCGGGATGCTGCCTGCATGAAGCGCAGTGATCGATGCCGGTCAGGCCCGTCACGAGGCGCACGACCGCTTTGATGACCATCTCACCTTTAATGAGCTGCACGTGCGCTGCGCCGATGTACGTGTCGCGAACCGCGCCAAGGTAGCGCAGCTGTCTCTCATGGTCTCTGGCCGACCAGGGGCACACGCCGCTGCGCCAGGAAGGGGCGACGGCGCCGGTAAGCTCCCCCTCCTGGTCATAAAAGAGCACGGGCGAGGTGTCGATGCCGAAGCACCTGACGTTTCCCGCGACCTCTCCGTGGTGCTGCGCGGTGGACGCGCCATGCCCGCAGCCCATGAGCATCACCCAGCCGCCATCGGCGATGAGCCTGCCCAGTGGACTTTCCGGCCCCCATGTGACATAGCGATAATCACCCTCAAGATACCTTGTGGCGTCCGGGCCGATGGCCGCATAGGCGTGGGTGGGGTGCCAGGAGCGTCTGACCCCGGGCATGATGCGAAAAGTCTCGCTGATGCGGCCGTTAAAGGACGGCGTGCGGTCGTGGTCCCAAACCTCGACCTTGCCCTGCGAAAAAGTGGGCATCATGAGCGTCCCTTCGGCGCCCAAGACGGCCAGAAGCGCCCGGATGACCGCCTGCGCGCCACCCTCAACCCTGCCGAATGCCGACAGGCTCGAATGCACCAGGACCTTGTCGCCGCGCCGCAGTCCGCAGCGTCGCAGGCCTGCTGCAATGTCGTCTTGCGTTACGGTTGGTTTTTGCTCGGCCATGCGCGGTCCTTCGTTGGGTATTCGGCGAAGGCCATCATTTTACGGACAGAGAGGCGGATTTGAACGCCAAAGTCATGACGTATAGTTTCCTTCCTTTCGCCAGACGTCGAGCATGAGTTCGTAGCGGGCCAGTCGCATGCCGGTATAGATGCAGTTGGAGCTTGAAAATATGTACCCGCCTGCCGGCATGCCAGAGGCAAGCGCATGGCGGGCGGATCGTATAACCTCCTCATCGGTGCCGGTGTCGAGCGCGCCACAGGAGACATTTCCGGCAAGGCAGATCTCACTGCCGTAGCGGCGTTTGACCTCAGCAATGTCCACGCCGCCCTGCGGGTCCAGAGAGTGCAGCGCATCAGGTGCGGCCTCGACGAGCTGGTCGATTATGGGCATGATGTTTCCGTCTGTGTGCTTTATCGTGTAAAAGCCCATTTCGCGGTAGCCCGCTATCAGCCTCTTGAGGCAGGGTGTCACAAATTCACCGAACTGCGCAGGCGATAGAAACGGCCCGACGTTGAAGCAGTAGTCGCTGCACAGGGCAAAGCCGTCGATCCCCCCATGACGCGAGAGGACCTCCGCACGTGCGAGCGCATCATCTACGAGCGCGGCTGCCTCGGCCTTTAGGCTGCCGGGCTCCTCGATCATGCGCACGGAGAAATCCACCATGCTGTCTCCGTCCGGGATGGCGAATGTGGCGTCGCCGTGCATCATCAGAAAGTAGCGCCCCTCGGACCTGTCAAGCACGGCGTCGACCAGGCGCATAGCCTCTTCAGGGGAGCGGGGATTGGGGTGTACGAAGATTGCCGAATGCTCAAAGCGCTCGGCAGTGCGCACGTAGATGTCGGCCATATCCGCCCGCTGCAGGCTTTTCTCACTTGCGGACATCTGGTCCCACTGTCGGTAATCTCTGTGCAAAGGATGGACCTTACCGAAGGCCTCCATAGTAAGGAAAAAGACCAGCTCGAAATGCGGTACGCGCCCTGCCGGCGGCGCTTTCTCAAGTGCTGCTATGAAGCTGTCCCTGGGCTGCATCATGTTGGATACCTCTGGTGGTTGTCCTGCCGTGAAACGTTGACATGATATCTCTCAGACCTCGCTGTGCAAGAGAGCAGGACATATCTGTAGACGCAAGTTGATAATGTCATATGTATGCAAAGCTGGAATTTCCCGAGAGTCGTGGCTCTCTGTAGAAAGTAGGCGCCATGTTGGAAGAAGCATCACGGGTGAGTATCAGGAAGCCCTTGCGCTATGGGCAGGCACGGCGCGAGCGCAACTGAACGTGGACTCGTTCGCGGCGCGGCCTGTTTCCGGCCTCACAAACGTTCTGGCGGCACCCAAGCTGAAAGTGGCGCAGGGCCGCCCGATGTAAAGGGCCGGGCGGCATAAGCGGCCCAGCCCCGGATCGTCTGGTACGCCCGGCAGGATTCGAACCTGCGATCTCCGGCTCCGGAGGCCGGCGCCTTGTCCACTGGGCTACGGGCGCACGGGCGACTATTCTACCGGGGCAGCAAGCAGTGTCAATGTTGTTGGGTTCGGGCTTGACTGCAGGGCGGTAAGCGGCTATATGTTGAGTGGTGCCGGTATGGGCCGGCAAAAGAGTATGTTTTTCAAAGGAGCCGTGAGTTGGGTATACTCGAGAAAACCCGCGCAATTCTGGTGTCGAGACTCGGACCGCTCATCGATGAATCGAGTGCGGACGTCGATGCGCTCAAGAAGCTTATTGTCGATCTTGAAGAGGCGCGCGCCGATATCACCGAGGGCCTGGGGGCACTCGAGCGCGAGGTAGAGTATCTCGAAAACCACGAACGCGGCGGCGGTCGGGAAGCCAGCCTTGAAAAGATCGAGGCGGACATAGCCGAGGGGGAGGCTGAGCTTCGGCGCGTCGAAAAGGGCATCGAGGATGCCCGCCAGGCGCTGGGCGCCGCGATCAGCAAGGGCGCTGGGCGCCGCGATCAGCAAGACTGAAAGCAGTCCCGAAGGCTGACAAAAGCGACCGGCGCCCGGGGCAGTGGGCAGGCAGGGGGCGTGTCCTGCGATGCGGGAGTCGGCCGAGAAAGCCGTCCAGGGTGTGCCGGGATATGAAGTTCCCACAGATAGAAGGGTATCGAATCCACTCGGCGCTCGGTCGGGGTGGGATGGGTGCAGTGTATCGTGCGCTTCACCTGGAAAGTGGAGACGAGGTCGCCCTGAAGGTTATGCGCAGTGCGCTTGCCGGTGACGTCGAGTTTGTCCTGCGCTTCAAGAGGGAGGCCCGTGCTCTCAGCTCGGTCAGGCATCCTGCGGTGGCGCGCTTCGTGGAGTCGGGCAGTACGGACGACTCGATGTTTCTGGCCATGGAGTACATCGAGGGCGAGTCGCTCGAAGAGCGCCTGGCTGACGGGCCGCTTCAGGTAGATCAGGCCTGCCGCGTGGTTGCCGAAGTCGCCGACGCGCTGGCGGCGGCGCACCAGGCCGGCATAATCCATCGTGACGTAAAGCCTTCAAACATCATCCTCTCTGCGACCGGCGCCAAGCTGACGGACTTTGGCCTTGCCCGCCGCGAGGACGGCTCGGGTCTTACCACTTCCGGGCGCGTCATCGGTTCGCTGGCTTACATGGCCCCCGAGCAGGTCAGGGGGGCGCCGGCCGGTCCCCTTTCAGACATATACTCTCTGGGAGCGGTGCTCTTTCGGATAGTCACCGGCAGGCTGCCCTTCGAGGCAGGGCGTGAAGAGGCCATGGCCACAAAGATCCTCACCCTTCCGGCGCCCATACTCTCCCGGCAGCGGCGTGATGCGCCGGTGGGGCTGGATCTTCTCGTCATAAAGATGCTTTCAAAGCAGCCTGAACTCAGACCACAGAGCGCAGCGGAGGTGGCCGATAGCCTGCTGGAGATATCCCACAGCCGCCACGGTGGCAGGTTTCGCGGCGCGCGTGGCGCGCCTGCTCAGCGTGCGTCGGCGCTGGCACGTGCCGGTGGACTCTGCTGTCGGGTGTTTCTGCGGATACTGCCGAGGTGGCGGGCGTCAGATCCGCTGACGCACTGGGCCGTACGCAGGGCGCGCCTCATGCTTGCAGACGGGGGGGCCGAATCCTTTATGCTGGAGGCGGCGGTCTTGAGGCGGGCAGTGCGTGTCGCCAGGCGCATGCTGGCCGGTCTTGAGCGCAGGCGCGACATGCGCCTGAGGGGCGCGCGAAGGGCCGAGCTGCGGGCCGGGCAGGCGGACGAGGCGCAGTCGCAGGTCTTGAAAAGGCTCGCACGCGAACTCAGAATGGAGGCGGAGATTTTCCAGGAGAGGATTGCCGAGGTCGGCGACTCGGTGGCGAGCAGAGAAAAGCGCGCTGCCGATTTCGAGGAAAAGGCCCGGCTCGCGCATACGAGACATCGCAGCGCTTAGAAGCCACGGGCCTGTAACAAAGGAGAGCAGCCATGATCAAGATACTTGTAGTGACAATGCTTCTTGCCGCCCCCGCGGCGGCCGGGTCCGTGACTGAGGGTTCGGACCTCCTGCCCCACGCGGTCACTATAGAGGGTACCGCGTCTCTTGAGATTACAGCTGACACATGCAAGGCAATCTACGTGGTTGCCGTCAGCGATGAATCGCCTGCAGACGCCCTGGAGGGGCTCTCAGGTGCGCGAAGTACATTTGAGACAGCTCTGCGGAGGGTCGTCGGCACCAAGGGCAGTGTCGCCTATAAGCCGCCCCGCATAAAGCGCCTGGAAGACAGTGAGCCTGTGACCTACCAGGCGTCGCAGAAGGCCGTAGTGAAACTTGTTGAACTGCCCGGGACGGCAGAGGAGTTCAGTGAATACATCGTCAGTATCACCAAGGCTCTTGTCGCAACAGGCGTCATCGACGAAAAGCTCGCTGCGCCAGAGCTGACATTCCAGATAACAAACCCAAAGGCGCTCGAATCACGCTTTGTCTCTATGGCTATAGAGGATGCCAGGAGCAGGGCCGGCATGATCTCAAGACCGCTTAACCGGGGGCTCGGCCGGGTGCATTCGGCGAGATTTCCTGCGGGTGTCACCATGGACGGCAGGATGCACCGCTTTTCGGGGAGGCCAACGCCTGTCGTCGGTACAGAGTTCAAAATGACGCTTACCTACACGATACAGATCGTTTTTGATCTGGAAGTCTGAGAGGCTCGGCCTTCCGGCTCAGTAGGTAAGCGAGTAGAGTACGATATTGGTTGCCGCCCTGAATGCATCGTCGGTCACAAGACCCCTGATGCCGTAGGCGCTGAAGCCGTCAAGCGCGCAGCCGATGTCATAAGGCGAGTAGATCACCGCCCATCGGCCGTTGACCTTTGCGCCGTAGAGCGTGAAGACCTCCAGGTGCGGGCTTTGCTCCCGAACCGCAGCCGTATAGGTCACCCTGCGTACGTCGAATGCCATATCGTAGATCGGCGAGTCGGGCGGTATCTCCTCGAGGCGAGAGTCATCCAGTACGTCCCTGAGCATCGCACGGAAGGACCCGTCAAAAGCCTCCTGCCCCCCGGCGGCATCGGCGAAGAGGACTCCGCCCCGCTGGAGGTAGTCGGCAAGCGCGGTTGTCTCCGGCTCAGTGAGGACAAACCCGTGCAGGCCGGTCATGTAAAGGAAGGGGTAGTTGTGGAGATTCGGGTCTGTCAGAGGGATGTTTACCTGCTCGGCCGCGACCGGCAGGCCTGCCTCTTCATTGAGAAAGCGCAGCAGCTTTGGGCCCGAGCCGGGGTGAGGGTTCCACTGGCCTGAGTACATTGCCTGCGCAAAGGTGAATGCCCCCGGCGCGGCCGGTACTAGCGGCGTGATCTCCTGGGAGGCACGCTGCTCGAGCCGTGGCTGGAGCCGCTCCCTGCCCGTGGCGTACGCGGCGATATTTGCGCCGAATTCAAATTCTTCGCGCTCTTCGCTCGGGCGATTTCTCTCCCAGGCGCACGAGAGGTCCCTTGCGCTGTAGATGATCGGAGTGCGGCAGCCGGCATGGATGCCCTCGAGCTGGGGCGTGGCGTCGGTAAGCCTGAACCACGACCTGTAGACACCGTGCGTGCTCTCAAGCCTTTCGAGGCTGCGGTCAGGAAATGCATCTCTCATGAAGAGACGAAATCCCTCGTCAAACTCCTCCCTCCCGCAGCATGCCTCGGCAAAGATAAAGCCTCCTCGCTCGATGTATGCATGCAGCCTGGCCGATTCCTCCGGTGAGAGCTCCGGCCATCTGTGGCCGGTGATATAAAGTATGGGTGCGGACATCAGCGTCTCAACCGAGTCGTCAAGGCTGACGACCTGCCAACTGAGGTTCTGGCCGAAAAGCTGTGATACGTAGGCGCTGAGGTTTTGCGCATCGTGCATGTCGGCGTTCCACTCGCCCGAATGCATAAGCTTGTTTATGAGAACCGGCGCATTTCCCTTCGCCAGGAAAAGAACAGCAAGGCAGGTGTTTGGTACACGATCACGCCCGGCCATCCAGGAGCCGTCTTCGTTTTGCGTGTCCACTATGAAGCGCGAGCCATCAAGGTACCAGTCATTGCCGCCTATCGTTCGCAGGCCGGAGAGCACGCCTACGCGTTCGAGGGCGTAAAGCCAGTAGTAAACCCACCCGTCCGGTCCTTGCGGGTGGGTTCTCACGGAGTAGTTTCTTTCAAGCCAGCCCATCGCCGCGGCAATGCGTGTGTCATGCTGGTACTCGCCGCATTCTTCGCCGTGTACATAAAGGCTGGAGCCCAGGATGTAAAGCGATGCGACGCCGGCGGCTGTCATCGAGCCGCGCGTAGGGTCGCCCGGTCTGTAGCCCCAGCCGCCGTCGGTATTCTGACTGGACTCGTAGTGCCTTTCGGCCTGTCTGAGAGCATCCTCATCGACGCTAAGCCCCACAGAGATCGCCGCCTGCAGTCCGAGCATGGCAAACTGGGTATTTGAGTTGTCGCCTACTACGCGCAGAGGGTCCCCACGCCGGTATGACCACATGCCGCGTGCGTTCTGGGCGCTCACGAGAAAGTCACGCATTCTTGCTATGTGGCGGATATGGCGTGCCGGGTTCACGGATGCGAGCGCCATGGCTATGCATGCGGCGTTGTATATCTCGGTGACCGGCTCCTCGAGAAAGTAGTTGATCCCTCTCTGTATTGCGGGGTCGTCCTCCGGTACTCCCGCTTCGCTGAGTGCCAGCACCGCCAGCGCAGCAGAGCCCTGGACGTGCTCTGGAGTCTGGTAAGGCCATGATCCGTCTTCGCGCTGCTCGGCCCTGAGAAACTCCACTGCCAGCTCGATCGCGCGGGAGACTTCCTCGTGCGTCACCTGGTCGGCGTGGGTGAGAGTCGCTCCAGCAAGCAGGGCAAGCCCCGCCAGCAGTCCGCCCTTTATCTTCATCAATCCTCCGGGTGCCGACCATCAGCGAGGGCCTGGTAGTACATTTCTATCAGCCTCCTGTATTCCGGCGAGATATCTTCGTCGATGTATGCCATTGAAGGGTCTTCCGCGAGAAAATCATCCTCGACCTCGCCGCTGTCGGCCCTGCCCACGCTCTCGGCCGTGCGCACTCCGGCCATCAGCACGCCCGTGCCGTACCAGCCCTCCAGTTCAAGCCACTCTTCCAGGTCTGTCGGGTCGATGTCGCGCAGCTTATCCTCGTACTCGCGCACAAAAGTCCGCAGTGTGCTGACTGACCATCCGAGATATTCCAGCATTTCGCGGTTGGGGGTGCCTCTTTCAAGGTCACGTGCAACAGCTGAAACCAGCTGCCTGGTCCCCTCTATGCGCTCACCGATAGTCTGGCCGTCTCCGACCGGGTCGCTCGAAGGCAGCTCCACCTCGCCTCTCACACCGAAAGTACCGGCATCGCCCTGCCTGTCAACCAGACCGCCATGGCCGGCAAAGGCGTCTTCGTCCGCAGGCTCGGCTTCTGCAGCAGCGGCTTCGTGGGCGCTCTGGTCGTCATCGCCTGCGCCTGGATCCGCCTCTGCCTGTGCGGGCGTGCTCTGATCATCGTGGTCCGGCCCCTCTGCGTCATGGGAATCATCATGGCCCGAAACCCCGTCTTCTCCGGTGAGCAGATCGGTCTCGGCCGGGGGAGGCCCGCCTTCGCCGGGCGCATCGAGCGGCACATCCGGCGCTTCATCAGTGGGAGGGGCATCCGACAAGGGATGGCTCTCTGAGGGGGGTGAGTCCATGGACTCCGCGCGCGTCGCTTCGATATCAGCATCGCCCGGGGCATAGTCGTCGGATAGCTCTGAAGGCACTGCATCGGCCGCCTCGGCAGGCGATGCGCCCTCAGAAGGAGGCGGCGACAGCTCTTCTGCGGGCGTGGGGCTCGGCGCATCGGTTTGTGCGGCGGTGGCTTCGTGAGGCGCGAGCGGCTCAGCGCTCTCAGCCTGAGCAGTGGCGTCATAACTGTCTGTATGAGCCAGGTCAGGGCGAGCGAAAGTCTGGTCGTCAGCTGCAGCCACGTCAACTCCGGGCTGCTCGAAAGTACTCAGGCCCTCAGGTGCCCCGTCAGACGCGTCATCGCGGGCCGAGCCGTCCTGGTCGGTGCCCACGCCGTCCCCCTCGCCGGCTTCGCCCGTCTGTGCGGCCTTATCCTGGCCGTCCCTGGGCGACTCCTCGAACGTAGGCTGAGCCTGGGCGACCGTGGCAGGCTCGTCACCGGCACCCTCTCTGTCCTGGGCGGCGCTCTCATCGGCTGCGCTCTCGGTGGGGCGCGCATCAGGAGTGCTCATGTGCCTTGCGATGGCTTCCCATGTCTCATGGTCCTCCTCGAGCTGCTCCAGCAGACTGGAATAGGCCTGTGCGCGCTCAGCAGCCGAGCTCTCGGCAGACGGCGTGGCGCCGGAGTAAGGTGCATCGGCAACCTGCTTTTCCGGCTCACCTGCGGCCGGCCGGGGCGTTCCGGGCATGTCTTCGCCTTCGCGGACATCCCCTGTGGCTTCGTCTCTGCTCATGCCCATTGGAGTCTGTCCGGCCGATGCCACCTTGAAAGAGTAGGTCTCCGTGCGCGAGGAAGCACCACGTGGAGTGCGATTGTCAATTGCCTCGAGGTGATAGCTAACCGTGTCTCCAGGACGTGCGCCGAGAAGCTCCGGCACCAGTGTCACCCGACGGGAGACCTCCATACGTTCAGGAGGCAGGATGAATGACTTCGTGCCGGGGTTGCCCTCGACCGCCTGAAAGTGAAAGACCATTCGGGATACACCGTAATCGTCACTGGCCCGAAACGCAAAATCAAGCCCCTTGCGCAGCTCGACAACCGCCCCATCCGGTGGACCCTCCAACGCCACAGCGGGCGGGTTGTCGGGTATGGCGACTATGTCGTAGCTCACCGGTGACCGCCCGCTCAGCCCGTGGCTGTCCACCAGATGCACCGTGTAGGAGCCCGAGCTCTCGACGGTAAATGCACCTTGCCCTGCGGCGCCGTCGACGGAGAGGTTTACGATCTTCTCGGGCAGTAAAGACAGGTGCGCCTCTTGCAGTTTCTTGTTGCTTCGGATGCCAATGGAGACCTTTGTACCCAGGGGTGCTTCGATATTGCCCTCGGTGATGACGCGTGATTTAAGCATCGTGTACTCAGGGTAGTCGAGCCGGGCTTTGATAGACTCAAGGACGGGAGGCTCCATGGCTTCGATCTTGAAGATGCGGCTTTGCGCGTCGCCGGCTTTTACCATGTAAGATATGTCAGTTTCGAGGTGGTCTATCGAGCCTATCCATCCGTCTTCGCTATGAGACATCTGGCTTGATATCCAGAGTTCGTCATCTCTTGACCAGCGGATGTGGGCCGTTTCGGGCGTCCGACCGGCCAATTTGACGGCTATTTCGAGGTCGCTGCCGAGAACCACCGTGGCATCTCCGGGTCTTACCGAGAGGATGCGCGTGCGCGTAGGGGGTGCAGCCATGCTCCACGGATTGGTGATCCTGACAAGGGAGACATACATGCTTTTGGAGGAAAGTGCGCTGTAAGCAAAAGCTACGACTATCAGCGCGACGGCAGCATAGCCGAGCTTGACAAAGCGGCTCGTGTCGAGCCCGGCGTCGATATCGACTCCACCGAGGGCCTCAGCAGCGCGGTGCGCTACGAGCGGTCCGGCGCCGCGGGTGCGGCTGCGGCGCTTCATCTCGACAAATGTCGTAAGGCTTTCTCTAAAATGTGGAAAGGCTATCTCAACCCGCCTTGCTACGTACAGTCGGGAGATAGAGCGAAAGAAAGGGACAAGAAGCGACGTGAAGCCAAAATACATCACCGTGGCGAGTATGGCTGTTAAAAGCGCCGTGCGCGCTGCAGCCGACAGGCTGAGTGCATGGTCAAGCACTACCGCCAGAAAGAGCACCCCGCTGGTCACAATCGCGACAAGCAGCCCGCCTTCCAGAAGCGCCATGAGCCTTACATGCCGCGCCCCGCGCCGCAGTGTCTTGATTATCAACTGCTCTGCACGCATTTGCAGTCGTCTCCGGAAAAGCCTCTCTGCTATCTTATATGATAAAGATACCTTGTATTGATTCAAATAAAAGCGCTCTCCGGTGTGATTGACTTTTTCCGCAAATTGGATATTCTACTGTTGGAGAGGGGCGCTGAGACAGCGGCAGCGATTGGAGGACGCCGCGAAAATGGCGGAGGATCTGTCACATATCCTCAAAGGTTGGGAGTATGACCCCACCGATGAGCGGGCCAATGTGCGCACTGTAATCGGACGCGACGGTGCGCTGAAGGTTCAGCTGCGGGTGCGATTTGGCGTGCTGGAGCTTTATGCAGATGGTTCGCCTGAGACCGGCGCGGAATGCGAACTGGACAGGCTGCGCAGGGAACTGGCGTCTCACAGGGCCAGGAAGGGCTCCGATGAGGGCTTTTCGATAAATGCAATGCGTACGGCGCTGATCTCCCAGGAGATACTCGACTATTACCAGAGGCGTGTCTGTTTTTTCATGCTGAGTGATTACCGCAGGGCGATGCGCGACGCTGAGCACAACCTGGAGCTAACCGCGATGCTCAGAAAGTACAGTGGTGACCAGGAGGCGGCCTTCAAGCATGACAGATACCGCGCCTTCGTGATCATGGATCGTGCCCGGGCGGCTGCGATGCTGGCCGTCGAAGAGGACGACTTTGACCGAGCCGTCGCTGAGATAGACGAGGCGATGACGGCCATAACGGATTTCTACAAGGAGTATTCTCAGGAGGACCTTATAGAGGTATCCAAGGAGCTCGAAGTCCTTGGAAATCTCAAGGACGATCTTCGCAAGGACTACAACATCCCGCTGTCGGACGCCGAGCGCATCGAGACCCTCAAAGAGGAGCAGGCACGGGCGATAGCACGCGAGGAATACGAAAAGGCAGCCAGGCTTCGCGACGAGATTGCCGAGCTCCAGAGACGGCTGAGTCGCTGACTCACTTACAGCACGCTTATGAGGCGGGTCGAAAGGATTCGAATTGGCGCGACCAGGCGTTTTCGGCATGCCGGATGAATCCCCACAGGAGATCTCCAGGGAGGCGTTATACGAGCAGCGTGCTGAGCGTCTGACTGCCTCGAGAATAACAGTGCCGCCGGCAGCCCTTCGCCTGTCAGCGGCGGCCATAGGCGGCATATTTCTGCTTATCGCCCAGGCGGGTGCGCCGTGGGCCTGGATAGGTGCCGGCTTTGTGATGCTGTCGCTGGTGGGCGCTGCCGGACCTCTTGGCGCTCTCGCCGGCGCGATCGCAGCGTCAATAGCCTATTTCCGGGTGATCGAGTTTACGGACCCCTCTGGTGTATTCTGGGTATTGCTTCTCTTTCAGGCCGGGGGTGGCGCGCTTTTCGGCGCCCTGGCAAGCGAGATATCGCGCAAGCTGCCGCCGGTGGTCTTTGCGCCGCTTGCAGCATTGTTGCCGGCCGGGCTGGAGCACCTGGGCTCTTTCATCGGGCACGGAAACTTCCTGTCGACGGCCCTGACGCAGTATTCCTGGCCTACGGTGGTACGGATCGCCAGGCTCGGCGGGATGTCCGGCGTGACATGGGTGATATTTTGCTTCGGTGGTGCTGCCGCCATAGCGGTGAGGTATGCCAAAGTGCCCGAAGTGCTCGTGAAAGCAACGCTGCCGGCAGTCGGCATTGTCGTCGCGGCGCTGATATATGGCGCGGCGAGCTCCAGTGCGGGCGGAGAGTCCCTCTTTGCAGTGGCGTACGCTCCGGAGATCCTGCTGAAGGAAACCGACGCGCTGGCTGCAAGGGGAGTATATGACAGCCCCGAGTGGCGGGGGCAGATATCGCGGCTGGCCGATGAGATGTTGCGAATATCTGAGAGGTCCCTTGCCGCAAGGGCCATCGACAGGCTCAGGGAGCCGGCAAAGCCTGACGTGGTGGTATGGCCCGAGGCTTCGATAATGCTCGATGCCTCCCTGAGGGAGGATTTTCTGGACCGTATTGGCGAGATAATGCGGCAAACATCGTGTGTTCAGGTATTCGGCTATTACGATGTAGAGGAGATGGCCAGCAGGGCTGTAATAACCGCCGGGCACCAGATAGGGCCTAACTACGCCCGGCGGGCTTATGTGCCCGAAAGGGACGATATCTTCACTGCACAGCAGATAGCTCAGCCCGGCCTCGAGTGGCCCTGGGCTGAGTCCACACCAAAGGGCAGGATGGGCGCGCTTCTATCGCTCGATGCCAACAATTTTTCAAATTTCAGACGGCTTGCCGATGATGGAGCCGTCTTCGTCGGTGTGCCGGCCCTGGACGATACCATGACGCCGCAGGCTTCCCTGAGGCTCCTTGTTTACAATGCGGCGCTCTCTGGCCTTGCAGTTGTGCGCGCTCCCAGAAACGGCACGCTCGCTGCGGTAAGCCCTGACGGCAAAATCATCGCCTCGGAAGAGACGCTGGACCAGGTCAGTGTGCAGCTGCCGGTGAGCGTAGAGGTTGGCACCGGCCGCACAATTTTCCTGCTCGTGGGCAATGCCTTCGCCTGGATCAGTCTTTTGGGCGGACTGGCTGTCGGCTTCTATGCAAGCTCTCTGCAGGAGCCCCCCGAAGACCAGGCACGCCGCAGTGAGGCTGAAGTGACCGGACAGCTCACCTACAGGACAAACAATGGCATGCGAGGGCTCTGAGGTGGCCCGCTAAGCGTCGCTGAGACTCTCGATTACATCGGTCAGCTGCCTTATCGAAGTGATCTCAAAGTCCGCTGTCGTCTTGTACCGGCGCCCGGCGGCGTTGAGCAGTACCGTCGCAGCGCCGGCTGCACGGCCGGCCTCGATGTCAAACTCAACATCTCCGACCACCAGGCATCGCCGGGTGCAGACACCCATCATCTCTGCGGCGGCGTGCACACCGTCGGGGTCCGGCTTCGGCAGGGCGTCCTCCCGCGTGATGATCGCGTCAAAGTGCAGCTTGTGCCTTGCGAGGACGATCCGGGTGCTTTGGCGGCTGTTTCTTGTCAATATGGCTGTCTTTATGCCACCGGCCTTGAGCAGGCGAAGTACTTCTGACACACCCTGGTTGAGCGTGGAAGCCTTTGCAGCGGCAATCTCATGCCTGCAGATAATAGAATTTGCGCGCCGGCGCGCGTGCGGAGTCATGCGGGCCATCGACTCCAGGAGCGGCTCGCCCGGCGCGATGCCGACTTCGTCCCTGATCGCGGCGAAATCGAGAAGCGGGGCGGTGATGGTGCCGTCCATGTCGAAGATCACAGCAGCTACCTGATGCATGTCCTTATCTCCTTTTGGCCGGCATTCTCCACATTTGCCGGGGCGTGGCAAGGGCCTGCGACAGGCAGGTGCAGCCTGTCAAAAGCTGGAAAAAACAGGCCGGTAAAGCCCAGGGTTTTTTTGCTGGCGGGCTCAGGGTCTTGCACAGGGGTGGCGCGCACGAGCGAGACTGCCCGCCATTTTTGAAAACAGTTTCAAATTTGCATCGGGCGTGTGGAACTTTCTTGCGCTTCAATCGTATATTAAAATAGAAGCCGTTTTTGGGCGGCGTGGGGGCCTCTAGTGCTGCTATGTGGGCGTGAGTCTGCGAAAAGCTGGTGGATATCCAGGCTGCCTTCCAGCAAAAGAGCTTCACCTTTGGAAAAAAGGACAACGCAGGCACATGGCGGCAACGATTGGTGTTATTTTTCTCTTGACTTCAAACCGCCGCATAGATAATTTCCCATGGGGTGCTTCCATTTGCCTGGGGGATCTGCTCCCAGCATCGACAAAGGCGGAGGAGGAGTGGAATGGATTCAACTCAAAGGACAAGGCCCAAGGGTGGCGGTTCACCTGTCGGGTTGGTGGTTTTTATCATCCTGACCGTTGTATTCGCCGGTCTGAGTTACTGGGGCTTTGCCAAGTACACAGAGGCCCAGCAGGAGGTCATCACGGCCACAGCCGAACAGGAGCGGGCCGAGAGAGATCGTGCTGCGGCCAGAAGTGAGCTTGCGAACTTCCAGGATGTTGCGGGAGCGGAGACACCTGATGCGCTTGCAGACGTGATATCGACTACATTGGGAAAGAGTCGAGAGCTCGGTTTTGGCAGTGAGGCTCAGGACACCGCCACAGATGCCCTGCAGGTGGCTCTAAGGGCTATGGAGGGCCAGCGCGACGCCATCGAAAAGCTCTCCTCGGATATGGCTGATCTCTCCGCGCAGGTCAGGACGGTTACTCAGCAACGGGATGCCGCCGCTGCAACCTACGAGGAGGAGCTTGCCAACCTTCAGGACGATATCCGAAGGCTCAACACCCAGGTGGCCGACCTGACCGCCGACACAAGGGCGCAGCTTCAGAGGGAAATCGACCAGCGCACTGCTTTGCAGGAGGAGTACTTCACCGCACAGGATGACTGGCGCGACAGCGAGATGAGGTACATCCTTCACGTCGCTGAGCTCCAGGAGCGCGTGAGAAGGCTCTCCGGCGAAGGTGCAATATTCGAGGAGGCTGACGGGATAGTCGCCAGCATCGACCATATGCACAATAAGGTCACCATCGACATTGGAGGCAGGGCCGGCGTAAGGCCGGGCATGAGATTTGTCATCTTTACAAGAGACGCACGTGGCCATGTCGTGCAGAAAGGCGTAGTCGAGGTCCTCGACACCACGCCTGATGTATCCATGGCCGCAATAGTAGCCGTAGCCCCTGACCAGGCGATCGGGAGGGGCGATTATGTTTACAACCTGGCAGGACCTGATCCGCGTCTCTTTGTTTTTGCAGGAGAGCCGCAGAACTACACGATATCGGAGTGGACAAGCTTCATAAGGGCCAATGGGGGCGAGGTCGTTGGTGAGGTACAGAGAGGCGACAAGGTTGCGGATTATCTCATCATGGGCAGGTTTGATGAGGACGACCCGGTCGTCGTCACACAGGTGAGAGCGGCACGTGATTTTGGCCTGACCATCCTGACCGAAGAGCGGCTCAAGGAGGCCATGGGCCTGTAGTAAGGGGCTTGCGCTGTTAGAAATCTAAAGGGCCGGTGGATAGCCGCCGGCCCTGCTTTTTGACTATGAAAGCGACTGCAGTCTCTACTGCATGAACTCTTCGGGACCGGGCTCGCCGTGTTCGGGCTCCCCGGTGGCGGGCTCTTCAAGCTTCTCCCGCAGGATACGTACCTGGGCTTCGATCTTTGTGATTCGCGCATCGAGCTTGTCAAACTGGGGCTTGGTCACGACGGTTATTCGCTCGAGCGCATTGCGAACGCCCTTGTCGATTCTTTTACCCAGATCCTGAGAATCCTTCTTGCCTCGCTCGACCAGCTCGTCGATAACCTTCCTGCCCTGCTCGGCAGTCAGTTCGCCCCGCTCGACAAGGTGATCGACCGCTTCTCGCACCTTTTCCACTGAGAAATCGACTGCGCCGAGGCCTGCCAGCAGGCTCTTCTTAATGCCGTCTTTCATGCTCTACCTCCGCTTCATGGGCGAGGACCCTGCAAGCCGCCGAAGGCCGCCCGGGCAAAACCTCCGAACAGCTCCTCCAGCCTGCGACGCTCCTTGTCGCTTGCGGCTTGCGATACTTCATGTGATTGTATCTTTTCTACCAGTCCCGGACAAACGAAAAGATACGCCGGATCCTCCACGCCATGGGCGCGTGCAAGCTGGATCATCTGCCTGTGGCATACGCGCTCGATGCCATGTTCATGGCAGAGGTCATAGAAAAGCAGGAGAGGCTGCCTGGACTTTTTCCTGTGATTTACCAGCCACCAGGTACCGAGGCCGCCCGCGACAAGCACAAGAACACTGACCGCGAAGATGGCAAATTCCGAGGATGACCCGGTCTGGTAGTTTCTGATACTCTCGCCAAGGTCTCTGGCTGCTATCTGGGCCAAAGGTATCATTGCGACTGCTCCCATGTCATGAGCGTCATAAGGGCTGCGTTTCGGACTTGCTCGTGGGCGTCATTTCTGGACATCGAGCGCACGAGGTCGGCCTCCTTTTCAATGCCGATTTGCCTGAGGCCCCACAGGCCCGAAAGGCGCATCTCGTACCGTGGACTCTTGAGCATATCCGCAAGCGCATCCCGACCGCGCTCATCACCCAGTGTCCATGATGCCTTTGCCGCATTTGCGCGCACTCGGTTGTCAGGGTGTTTCATCAGGGGGTCCAGCAGCCGCAGTATCTGCCTGTGGCCCGTCTCTTCGAGGGCTTCGACGGCGTTGGCCAGCACGCGCCGGTCGCGGTCATTGAGTATGGAAAAAAGAGCCTTCATGGCATCGTAGGCGCCGGCCTTGCCGAGCTGCCTCACCGCCGAGGAACGCACGCGACTATCCGGGTGCTTTGCCAGGGCTGTCAGCTCGGTGGCGACGTCGGCCTGGCAGCCGGCGTACTCGATCACCCTTATGCCCCTGAGAACAGTCTCGGCATCTGTGTCAGTAAGTGCGCTCTTGACTTCTCTGGCGAGAATGCCCCTCGAGCGAAACTGGCCTACCGCGGCCTCTTTTTCACTGCGTGCCAGCGATTCGAATGAGTTCATGAAGTTGCGGAACAGTACCGACTCCGACAGCAGCTCTGAGCCGTCAGGGCCGGCCGGCGATCTTTCGGGGACAAGCTCGTCAATGTCCGGCTCCCAGACAGGCGCGTCGATCTCTTCGCAGCTTCGTTCAATTTTCACGAGCCCGGCGTCGATCCTCTCGGGGCTGACCTGCTTTGCCCGGGCAGTCATTACAAAGCGTGCTGCCGAAGCCAGCACGGGGCGATCTTGGCCGGAGAGTCGCTCAAATATGGCCTCCTGTTCGGTGTGCCTGGTGCCCGTGCACGCCAGAAACCTGACCGCACGTACTGCGAGGACATCAGGCAGCTCGGAGGTTTTCTGGGTGCCGGGACGCAGCCACGGCACAAAGTCGATCCCCGAAAGGGCGCGGCGCACAGCAGCGCTGGAAAGCAGGCTGTTCTGTGAGAGCAGCGCATTTATGAAGGCCGTGTCGAAGCGTGTTTCGATCACCTCATGGGCGAAAGCGGCGGTCTTTGAGTTTTTCATCATCGTAATCAGAAACCTGATGGCTCGCGGATATGAGACCGCCTCCAGTATGTCCAGTATTATCTTGCGGCGCCGATCCATGGGATTGGCCAGTATTTCCATCAGCACCTCATCGCCCCGCCTGTCAAGGGCCATCAGCGCGGCTATCACCTCAGGACGCTCGTGAGTCGAGTAAAATCGCAGCGCCGTCAGCAGCGCGTCGAGGAGCCCGAAACGGCGCGCCTCCAAGGTGGCGCGAGAGATGTCGGCCTTGCCTGCCTCGACAGCAAGCATATTGACATGGTAGTTGTGCGCCAGCGAAAGCAGGCCGTCCTGTGCGCTCTTTCTTATCTGTTCGCTGCTGTCCTGGATAAGCTCCGCCAGGAGGTGCGCCACCCGCGTGTCCTGCATGCGCACGAGAAACTCGCAGACGTTGGCCCGTACGCGAACATCCTTTTCTTTGACGTTCTGCCGCAGTACAGGAAGAAAGGCCTCTGCCGACTCGACAGCGCGCTCCTGGAGGTCTGCGTCCACCTGGTCGAAAACGCGCAGTACCGCCTCGAGCGAGCGCCGCTGGGGGCGCGATAACGCCGCCTCGATTGCGAGGATGCGTTCAGCGCCGGTGCAGTTGAGCACCGCAAAGCCCAGAACGTCAGGCGCGTTTGCGCGGCGGCTTTTCACCAGTGTCTTGAAAGTCCGCTCGAGCGGCCCGTTGGTGAAGCCCTCTTTGCTCACAGGATTACCCGTTTGCCAGACCGGATGTCCACGCGAAGCAACTGCCCGCGCGGCCCAAAACTACTTACAACCTCTTATCGACCCCGAAACGCGCGAAATAAAGGATTATCCGCCTGCACGTGAGGCGTATGCGCGCA
>SLPQ01000256.1 GCA_007131925.1 Candidatus Brocadiia bacterium
ATTTGCAAGCGAGTTTCGCGCGCGGTTCAAGAGAGACTTTACCGTGGGAACATTTGTCTCCATCGCCTCGGCGATATCCGCATATGAGAGCCCTTCAAACCGATGAAGGATGAGCGCCATCCTCTGGCGCGGCGGTATCTCATCAAGCGCGCGACGCACGATCCGGGCCCGCTCGGCAGCTTCCAGCGGCGCGGAGACCTCAGGTGAGTCGTCAGCCAGCAGCCCCTTTATCGAGACCTCATGATCATGATGCTGCTTTTCCAGAGAGACCATGCGCCGCCGCTTTTCGTCACGTATGTAGTTTAGACAGAGGTTTGTCGTTATGCGGTATACGAGCGTGGAAAGACGTGCCGTCGGCCTGTACGTGGCCCGCATCCGATAGAGCCGCAGAAAGACCTCCTGGGCACAGTCCTCCACATCCGGAGAAAACCCGATGTATCGGTAAATCATACCAAAGACCTGCCGCTGGAAGTTTTCGACGATCCGGTCGAAAGCGGCTGTGTCTCCCTGCGTGAAGCGCACCATCAGGGCCGTGTCGTCATCAAGGTGAAAGTCTTCGCCGCTGCCGCTCACTTGAGCCTTCCCGCCGGCCTTGCCAGCCTCAACTGACCACATGCCGCATGGACACCGCGCCCGAGGCTCCTTCTGGCGCTAGCCTTCACGCCGCGCGCCTCCAGCGATCGCACAAAGCCGGCCACCTTATGGGAGGAGGGGCGCTCGAAGGGCAGGCCCTCGACCTGGTTATAGGGGATCACGTTGACAAAGGCGCGCTTTCCTCTCAGCAGGCGTGCCAGGGCCTCGGCGTCACCTGTGGAGTCGTTTACTCCTGCCAGCAGCACATATTCGTATGTCACTTCGCGGCGGGTGCTTTTGAAATAACGCCAGGCGGCCTCGACCGTCTCCTGCGGAGTGGCCGGGGCACCCGGCACGAGGCGTGCGCGCAGCTCAGCGTGGGCGGAGTGCAGGCTTACCGCGAGCGTGACCGGCAGGCGAAAGCGCGCTATACTCTCGATGCAGCGCGGGTCGCCCAGCGTACTGATGGCGATCTTTCGCGCGCCGATGTGAAAGGCCCACGGTGCGTTGAGAATCTCACTGGCCGCAAGCACGGCTTCGAGGTTCAGGCAGGGCTCCCCCATCCCCATGAAGACGACGTTTGATACGCGGCTCTCGCGCGCCAGGAGGCTCTGTGCGTGCAGAGCCTGCTCCACGATCTCGTGAGCGTCCATGTCCCGTGCGTAGCCGCCCTGGCCGGTCGCGCAGAAAAGGCACCCCAGCGGGCAGCCCACCTGGCAGGAAAGGCACAGCGTCACATGCCCGCCGGCCTCCATCAGCACCGCTTCGGCCGTCTCGCCGTCGGCAAGGGCTATCTGGATCTTCGTGGCGCCGTCACCACTGTCATGGGCGGCCACCATGTGAGAAGAGCGACATACATAATGCGAATCCAGGTATCCGACGAGGCCGGCAGGTATGTTTTTCATGGCCGCGAAGTCACCGGCTCCCTTCGGATAAAACCAGTGCATCACCTGGCGGGCGCGGTAAGGGGCAAAGCCGGCCCCCTTAAGTTCGCCGGCAAGTGCCTCGCGCGTGAGTGCCGCAAGCGGCCTTCGCTTCTGCGGCGCTGTGTCGCAGTCAGGGCCCATAGTGCTCATCCAGAAGCTCGCGAAGCCCTCCCTCGGCCGCAAAACGCTCAAACTCCTCCAGCCCATCCAGCATACGGTGCGAGAGAAAGCGCACCGTCCAGTTGACCGACATAGGGCTGATGGTGACGATCGCCCGCCCGGCCTGGTGAGCTGCGAACATCTCGACTGCAGTGCCCATCGAGGCCTCCGGCAGGTACGTTACGAGCAGGTCGGCCCTGGAAGCCATCGTTATATGGTCGAAGAAGACCTTCGAAGCGGTAAGGTCGTCATATTCGAGGGAGTTCTGATGGTTTTGAAAGGGACAGTAAACGCGAGCGCCCTCGAGGTGTTTTGCGATTATCTCCGTTATCATGCGGCGATAATCCTGCGCGTGGACCTGGCTTGAAGGTATCGAGCCCTGTATGATGCCTGCGATAAAGACTGATGTGCCTTTCATGGGACCACTCGCTCCTCCAGAGAGACCTCGCGCACACGGTAGATGCCATCTGCCTCCTTCTCCCGGATGATGTCGCTTGCCTCATCGAAGGTCAGCAGGCCGGGCTTTGCCCCGAAGTAGCGCACGACGCTGGAGGCGTTTGCCGTGCCGAGCTTTATCGCCTGGTGCAGGTCGCCGGTCTTCATCAGCCCCGCGACAAAGCCGCTCGCAAATGAGTCGCCCGCACCCAGCGTATCGATCACCGGCGCATTGTAAGAGGGGAAATAGTAGATCTTCTTGCCGTCGAAGACCTGGCAGCCGGCCTTCCCGTCGGTTATCACCGCCAGGGTCACGCCAGTGTCTCTTAATGCATTGAAAATCTCAAACATGTTGTAAGTCCACGGCTCGATAAGGATCGCGTCATTCGGACAGGCCGCCACGCAGTCGCTGCAGAGCCTGCACAGCTCCGCCTCGCGCACCTCGATGTGGCCTCTGACATTCTTGAAAATACCCTCGCTGCAGGCCTGGACGCACTGTCCGCATACCGTGCAGGCCTGGTGATCGATGTAGTCTCTCACGCCGGCGATACCGGTAAGTGTTTCAGCCTCCTGGCGGTTTATTATGAGCGCCTCGGTGCCCTCGAGAATGGGAGCGAGACCTCGGATACCGGTTTTCAGCTGCGTGCCGCCGGGGTTGAAGGCCAACTTGACGCCCCTTTTGCTGGCGCGTCGTGCTATCTGCTGCGCCATCTGGGCGCTGCGACCGGAGAGAGACGACAGGTAAAGCCAGCGCGTCTCGTCGAGAAAGCCCCAGTCGATATCCGTCTCGTCGAGTGTGTTGTTGGCGCCGCGAAAGGTCAGGGCCGTCCGGTCACCCTGCCATGAGACCAGTATGACCGAGTAGCCTGTGCGATGCGAGTGCGACTTTGCCACAAGGTGCGTAGCTACGCCCTCACTTTTAAGCTCGGCGAGCACCGCCGCGCCCGCGTCGTCATTGGCCGATATCTTTGTCAGGGACGCGGATTTAAGACCCATCCGGGCAAACGATACTGCCGTGTTTGTCGCGCCGCCGCCGGTTAGAAACTCGATATGGTCGATATTGACCTTGCCGCCATAATCGTAGGAAAGATACTCCGTCTCGCTGAGTATGTCGCTGACGCGGATAATCTTTGACAGCTCGCTCTTTATGAAGACGTCCTCTGTGGCACTGCCTACGCACACGACGTCGTACATGGCCGCTCCTTCCTGAAGATCCGAACTCGGCCACTAATATACGGCGGCGGTGCGCCTTTTGCAATGCCGGCTGCTGCACGCGGGCCCTCGAGGCAAGATGTAAACGCGGAAAGGGGCGGCAATGGCCGCCCCTCCCATTTTTTTCATCCGCGATCGTGAGCGCGAAACTGCGGTTCGTCAGTTGCCTTGGGTGCGCGGTCTCAGCCCGCGCCTTTCAACGCCCTCTTCCATCGTGCGCCTGCGCATTTCCTCCATGAGCTGGCGCCTTGTCTCCGGGTCGAGCTCCTCAAATTGCTGGCGCATTTCCTCCATGCGCCGGCGCCTTGTCTCCGGGTCAAGGGGCGGGGCTTCGCGCTCATCCATGCGCTCGCGCATCTCCTGCCACCGCTGGCGCCTTGCCTCCGGGTCGAGGGGCGGGGCCTCGAGCTCTTCCATCCGCTGGCGCATCTGCTCCCTGCGCTGGCGCATCATTTCGTCACGGTCCCGCAGCATCTGCTCGCGCGCGGTTGCATCGATCTCGGGTGTGCGAGCCTCTTCGAGGGCGAGTTCACGCAGAAACTCACGCATCTCCATGCGAGAGACGTATCCGCTGCCGTCAGTGTCGGCTGCCGCGAGCCTGCGCGCAAAGGTTCGGATCTCGGCCATCGAAAGCTGCCCGTCACCGTCCGTGTCTATCAGCGCAAAAAGAGCCGCCGCTGCAGTCTGCGCCTGCTGAACGGGCCGGTCAGGCGGCGCGGGTGCGCGATCGACCGGGGGTGCCACATCCCTGCGGGGCCCCATGCGTGGCGCGTCTGCATCGCCACGACGCGGGCCGACCTGGGCCACAGCCGATGTGCTCAACGCGAAAACGAGCGCCAATGCTCCAATCACCGATACCAGCCTTTTCATCTTCTCTCCTCCACCTTCAGAAAACCAGTCAGCATTGCCGGCGTCTCTTATTAAAACACGCACCCGGCGGCAATGTTTCGGAGCAAAAACGCTGCCGGCTGTGCTGACTCTATCAGGGTCGCCTGGCGGGGAAGGTCGAGCCGCCGGGAGCAAAAAGGTCCTCTTGCAGAGGGGGCAGCGGGCAGGCGCTACATGTGAGCGAGTGCGGCCAGCAGGTCTTTCCTTTTCGCGGCGGCGCCCAGGGATGGATCTGTCGACTTTTTGGCCATGGTGAGGTCTCTGCAGCGGGCAAAGACCGGACAGCGCGCGCACAAGACCAGCCTCTCGAGGGCACGCCTGCGCTCTGAGCCGGCGCCGTCTACGTAGTATGAGGCGCTTGCAGTGTCACCGCAGGAGAGGGGCACCCGTCGCCAGTGAGGGTAGTTCATCTCCGCAAAGCACCATGGCAGACCCTCAGCCGCCAGCCGCCCCTCTGCCTCGGTCTGGAAAGGGTCCTCGTCGTCATTTCGTCGGCGGGCCGCCGGACGGGCTATCGCCCTGTAACGCCACTCCGGCAGTACACCGGGAGCTTCCACGCCCATCTCGCGCCCCTCTACCTCTTTTTGCCCGCCCCATCCCTGGAGCGATTGATATACCGCGAGCGGAGCAGTATAGAGCTCTGCCTCAGCATGCTGCACTTAAAAGATACCATAGAAACGCTTCCGCGGCAAGTCTCAAGAGCCGCTCCGGACGCCACTTTCTCCGGGTCTCTCAAGCCACGCCGGACAAGCCGACCGGTGCGGTCACAGGGCGCTTCAGGGCTGATGCGTCTCTTTTTGCGCGTTCAAATGGCGGCGATGGAGCACAAGCCTGCCGAACTCGGCCTCTCTTTGCCACTCGTACTGCGAGCTTTCAATGAAGGAGGTAAGTATCTGCAGGCTTTCTTGGTCGTTGCCGTCGGTGACTATGGCGCTGACGTAGCGCTTTTCGATGTATTGCGCCATCTCTTCCTGCGAGGGGCGATGCGGGGCATCCGGGTGGTAGGGAAGAGGAGTGGTGAGGGCTCCCGAAAGCATATGCAGTATACGATGCTGAAGGACGAGCACACGGCCCTCCGGTGGGGCCTGGGCGAGGTATTTGCCGAGGTCGGCGTAGTCGATCCACCTGCCGCGCCGATATGCCTGGAGAAAGTCTCTTGAATGATTGGTATGGATTCTGCTGCCGATGTAGACGAGGTTCGCCGCTATAGTAAGCACCAGCAGCACATGGAGGACCCGGCGTGCCCGCAGACCGGCAGCGGCCGAGCGCAGCTCAAAGCGCGCGATGGTAAGGCGCGCCGCCTCAAAGATGAAAAGATAGATAAATGGCAGCATCGGCGCCACGTAGCGCGGCCGCACCTCTTCTCCAAGTGCCACCCACAAAAAATATATGCACACGTAGATGACAGCAGTCCGGGCCCCTCTTCGCCACGCACCGAGCGCGCCCCAGACCAGCCACCCGGAAAACACAAGGGAGAGCCCGGCGATGCTCTCAAGACCCACCACCGATTTGAAGACGTTGCTCGGCAAAGTCCAAAGGTGAGAGCCAAAGCGCCACAAGAGCGCCCCCGCACCGCGCCCCGCCACAAGGTCATCCCAGTAGTTGAAGTCGACGCCGCCGCGCCCGGACACTATCACAAAGATGAATGCTGCACTCGCAGCCAATCCCGGCAGCACCAGCACAAGATCGTGACCAGAGGGCATGTGCCTGCGGGCCTCCCACACCACCTGCACCGCCAGAGCGGCCACAAGCGCTATGCCCACTGCGCGCCCAAGCGGAGCGAGCACGATCAGCAGTGACGCCGCCGCCACCAGGGCCGGCCCGTTTGTGCGCCTCGCCCTGACAAAGGCAAAAAGGGCCACCCATGACAAGAGACAGTAAAGCGTGTCGGTCAAAGGCGCCATGGCCGGGCCATAGTACCTCTCGCTGACGGCCAGAAGCCCGGCCGCAAAAAACGCCGCTGTCTCGCCCGCCATCTCACGGACGAGAAAGTAGGCCGCGACCACCCCGCCAAGTGCCACAAGTGCGGTAAGCGCGTTAAACCAAAGCGAGAGACGCTCGATACCCTCGGGCGCGTTCGGAGTGCCGGCCGCCCTCCACACGATTGAATACAGAAGTGGAGCGCCTGGCGGGATGCTGCTTTGAGGGTCTCCGGAAAAGGTGTATCCCTCACCGGCGGCCAGCGACCGGGCGATGCCCAGATACAGAGCCGAGTCAGACTGTATGCGCCAGTTGGCCGATACCCCTGCGCCCAGAAGAAGCGCCGAAAGCGCAAAGACCGCCCACATCCGACGAGACGTACGGGAACTGCAGATCAAAAGCGCCTCCGGGCCGAGCTTATCGGCCGTGCAGGATGACTTGTCGTGGTCCTGCATCGTCAATCGGCCACACCTCAAGCGCATAATGATGAGGCCGCTGCCCCTCCATTACTGACTCTGAAGCCACCCCGGTACCCTGTACAGCAACCCACCGCGCGGCCGGCCGCGCTCAAACCGTTCTCAAGGGCGGCACCCTGCATCGAGAGGCCGTAGCACATCTGCCGCCGGGCCTCCGGCTCTCAGTTCAAGTAGCCGAGAGCCTCGAGGTCCCTTATCCGTTCCTCTGTCAACGGCAGGTGAAACTCCTCCGGCACGAGCCTTATGTGAAGCGCCGCCTGGGCCTCCAGAAATGCCCGCACTTTTTCGAACATCGCGGTGCGCTCTTCCAGCATCGAAGAGGCCAGGTTGATCTGCTCTGCAGGGTCCGCCGCCAGATCGTACAGCTCAAATCTGAGAGCGCTTCTGACCTCGGGGTTCGACACGATAAGCCGCATGTCCCCCTCAGTCAATGACACGAGATGCTGCCCAGGCGGATATATCGTGTGAAGCTCACAAAAGACGCCGCGCTTCTCCAGCGGCTCACCGGCGACGGCCGGCATCAGCGAAATCCCGGCAGCGTCGGCAATAGGCGCAGCGCCGGCTATGTCGATTATCGTGGGTGCGATATCAACAGTACTGGTGCGCGATGCTATGCGCGCGGGCGCTGCGTCAGGGTGCCAGATTATAAGCGGTACGCCGACCTCTTCGTTGTAGAGAGAGAGGCCATGCTTGTAAGAGCCGTGCTCCCAGAACTGCTCGCCATGGTCGCTGGTGAGTATGATAACCGAATCCTCCAGCAGGCCCCTCTCCTGGAGCTCTTCGTAGAGCTCTGCGAATTTCCTGCTGAAATAGGCTATCTCACCGTCGTACAGTCCGGAGCTGTCTGTGCCGAACCTTCGAAACTCCTGTGGCGGCACATAGGGGTCATGGACATCCATGTAGTGCAGGTAAAGGAGGAAGGGCCGCTCGTCTGTCTTGTCGAGCCACTCAAGTGCCTCTCGATTTATACGCTCGGCTCTGACGTGGCGGTCGGGGTTCAGTGCGCTCGGCCGGTGCGAAGGGTAATGCACATACCTGGCAAATCCCTGGGCAAAGCCGGGCTCAGGCCCCATCAGCCTGTTTGACTGCAGGGCGGCGGTGTGGTAGCCTGCGTCTCGCAGCCTGGTGGCGAATGTCGCCAGCTCGAAGCTTAGACCCTGTTCCCAGGAATTGGAGCCGTGGGCACTCGGATGCAAAGATGTATAAAGAGTACCCATCGTCGGGCGTGTCCAGGAAGACTGCGATAGAGATCCGTCAAAGACGACCGCCGATGCCGCCACAGCTTCCAGTTCAGGCGTGGTGGGCTTTTCGTAGCCGTACAGCCCCATACGGTCGGCCCGCAGGGTGTCGACCACGATGAGGATTATGTTGAGCGCGTCTGTGCTGACGGCGGGGTCCATGATGCGCGGGTTTGCAAAGAGCACAGCGCCGCGGCCTTCATCGCCGACCACTTCAAACACCACCTCAGCCCCCCCGGCCTCCTGCAGGTCGATCGACACCCTCTCCCATGAGTCGCTGCTCAGATTTCGAACGCTTCTTTCAAACTGGACGCCCTCGTGACTGCCGCCTACAAGCGTAACCTTCGCTTCTGCGCGTGCGGCATCTTCGGTGCGTGCGACTTCGAATACAAGGCGGCTGCCAGCGCTCCAGGATGCCCGATCAGAAAAGAAGCCGCCCGCCTCGACGATGGCCGTGTCGCGCCAGTCATAGTCGAGGGCCTTCTTTTCGAAAGATACACCAAGGCCTCTGCCGGCCAGCAGCCCCGCACGGTCGGCGGGAACGATCGTGTCGGCTGCCAGGCGCGGCTTTCTCAGGTTGAATGTCCGCTCCCAGTCGCCGCTTCTGCGGAGGCTGCCGGCGAGTGCAGCGCTTGCCCCGATATAGACCAGCACCACTACAATGCGCGCGGTGCCCAGCGGCGGTGGCCATGATATCCACGCCAGGACAAAGCCCACCAGCCCCATGCCCCAAACCGCTGCGGCCGCCCACGCCGGTACGTCGGCGGCGCGCCCTGTCTGAACCGTGTAGAAAACGATCGCTGCGAGCACAGCCGCAGGGACCCCGAGGGTGAGAAGTCCGCTGAGTGCGGCAGCCCGTCCCGCGCGCCTCCACGTGAGGGCTGCGCGAACTGCCAGCAACGCCAGGAGAAATCCAAGCGGCCTGCCCGGTGAGCGGACCTGCAGGCCTATGGCGGATATTTCGTAGCCCCCGGCTGCAAGGACGATTGCAAGGTTGCCAAGCACAAA
The DNA here is from genome assembly GCA_007131925.1 of Candidatus Brocadiia bacterium. GTDB lineage: Bacteria > Planctomycetota > DG-23 > SLPQ01 > SLPQ01 > SLPQ01. Next base: position 8,836 of record SLPQ01000256.1, read on the forward strand.
ACAGGCAAGGGCCCCGGCGATTGTCTCGCCGCTCGAGGGGATGCGGGCTTCTGCGGTGGCATTTTCGCTCATGGTCTCTCCAGTGCGACGGTAAAACCGGTTTTGACGCAAGCAGGATCGCAACGGATGGAATTATATGGCTGTGGAAAACCTTGTCAAAGCACGTCTGCAGGAGCCCTTCAGACGGCCAGCTCCGGCGCGCTGGCCATGATGATGCCGCGCATCCGGGCGAGGGCCTGGGCCTCGATCTGGCGGATACGCTCCTTGGTGACCCCGAAGGCCATGCCAAGCTCCTTAAGGGTGGAGGGCTTGGCTCGGCCGTCGAGCGCAAAGCGGCCTTCTATGACCAGCCTCTCGCGTTCCGGCAGGTCCGAAAGGGCAAGCGCGATACCGTGAGAGACCTCTGACTGTGCGGGGGCGGCGTAGTCGACCTCGACGCCGATGGTGTTTTCAAGAAACTCCTCAACGCCCGACAGGCAGTAGTTTTCCTCCGGCACGGTCTTTGCGAAACGGCGCATAATGGCCCACCCTGCATAAGTGCTGAAGCGATTTCCTCGAGCGTAGTCGAATGCCTCTATCGAGTCGAGAAGGGCGATATTTCCATCCGAGACGAGCGAGGAAAAGTCGGTCTTTCTGCCGTGGTGGCGCCGCGCTATGGCCACGACCAGCCGCAGGTTGGAGCGTACCAGCCGCTCGCGGACCTTCCAGGCCTCATCGACGTGCTTTTCTACGTGTTCCAGCAGGACCGCCGAGGGGCTTTTCACCTCGATACGAGAGCGCCCCTCACGTGCAAGATATTTCAGGAAATTGTACTTGCGGAAAAGCGCCACCTCCCCATCTCTTGAAAGAAGCGGCGAACCTGCTATGCCCTTGAGATAGACCGGCAGGTCGCTTGCGGGTGCCGTATCGCTCGGAGGCTCGACAGTGGCGGGGGTGGCCTCAAGGATATGCTCTGAAGCGTCGGGCGCCTCAAATTCCTCGTTGTGGATGTACTTCAGCTTCATGGACATGAGCCGGCGCGCGCGGCCCTCAAGCCAGATCTTCCTGACGCTCTCGCGGGAGCGGCCCCAGCGCGCGGCCGTCTCTTTGATACTGGCGCCTGCTGTCATTTCGGAGACGATCGACTCGCGTTCCCTTTTCGATATGTGAGCCCGTGTGAGCGGCAAAAGGGCATTGTTGCGGCTTGCGGCCGCCTGAAGTATCCGCTGCACCTTCACCTGCCGCAGGTCAAAGTCCCCCGCGAGGTCTGCGATCAGCTTCGACGGCGGCGTCTCACGCGCGAGGCCCACAAGCGCGGCCTCCAGTATCTCTCGCCGCTCGACGGCGCCGACCCTACGATTCATGCGGGCGCGCCTTATCAGGCGTCGGCGCATAATCTCGAACTTCCGCGCAAGGCTCGCGCGCACTCCCACCTTGCGACGACCGCCGCCAAAGGCGAAAAAGCGCGACGGCAGACCCGCCTCGCGCCAGCGCAGTATCGTGGCATTCGAGACCTGCCACCGTGACGCCAGGTCCTCGACGGAGAGCACCCGCTCCTCTATCGAATCGACAGCCACCCGCACGGTGCGTCCCACATCATCAAGGATGCGCGCAAGCTCGACAAGGACCCGCTCGGCAGGCACGCCGGTAGAGGGGGCGCTTTCCGGGCGGTGCTCGGTGATGCAGTAGAAAATGTAGTCGAAAGGATAGGTCTTGCGGGGATCAAGCCCGGTGATAAACTCCTCAATCTTCAAAAGGAGCCTCACGCGGACCCGGCGCGGCGTGAGCATCAGCTCCCGCTTGAAAACCTCAAAATCCTCTGTCCTGTCTTCAGGCATAGTTCCCGCATTATAGGACAATCTCACAATAATTAACTACGCACAGGGGCGCAAATAGTTCATTTTTTTTCGACCTGCTGGGCAAGGCGACTCCACTCTTTGACGCAAGGCCAGTCCACATAAGGACTAACGACACGACATCAATCTGCCCCACACCTCTTTGTTTCAAGGACGACATTGCCTGGAGAGTGCCGCGGACGCAGGTTTTTGCCGCTGCGGGCCGGCCCGTCAGCGCCGAAATCGCCGCTCAGAGCGCCAGCTCTCTGCCGATGCCCATCTCCCTGGCTCTCTTATAAACAATGATCGCTGTAGCCATGTCGTCGAGGGCAAGGCCGAGGTTTATGCAGATCGTGCGTTCCGAGTGACACTGGCGGCCGGGCTTTTCACCGGCGATGATCTCGCCGAGATCCGCGTAGGGCAGAGGAGTCTGCGCGAAGTAGCCGACGCTGCGGTAGTACTCCATCTGGGAGCGGTCGTCGGTGGCGAGCCTGTCGGCCTCGGCCAGCGCCGCGCCCTGCCAGTACGAGTCGAAATCCACAGGGCTGGCGAATGCGCCCGGCGCCAGCCAGCCAGCCTCGATCACGGGGGTGGGTTTCTTCTGGATCGGCCCGCTGGTGACGACGATGTCCATGCCGCGCACGCACTTCTCCGGGGAGCCCTTGACCTCTATGTCGAGTCCAAGGCGTGCGCTCATCTCTGCGGCGTAATTCTCGCTGACCTCGCGGCGGATGTCGTAAGCGTGCACCTTTTCGATATCAAAGAGGCAGTCGAGCGCCTCGAGGTTGCTTCGCCCCTGGACTCCGCAGGCGATGATGCCGACTGTAGATGAGTCTGCCCTGGCCAGATGTCTTGCCGCCACAGCCGTCGCAGCGCCGGTGCGCATGGCGGTCACCCAGGTGCAGTCCATCACTGAAATGGGCACGCCCGTCTCTGGGTCATTGAGGATGATAAGCCCCGTGATATAAGGCAGGCCCCTGCTCTGGTTTGCAGGATAGCCGGAGACCCACTTGATGCCCGCGGCTTCGAGGCTCGGTATCCAGGCCGGCATAGCGTGGATAAAGGCATCGCCGCGCGTGTGTATACCGGGCTTGGGCGGCATCTCGACTTTGCCTTTGCCCTTTTCGGCAAACATGACCTCGAGCGCCTCGATGATATCAAGCATCTTTACGCCGACGGCCTCTACCTCGGCTCGCGACAGGTAAAGCAGGGCTTCCGGTACCATCGATCACCTCCTTGCAAGACATACAGCGCGAGATTTTAGTGACGGGCGCCTTTGTGGTCAAAGGGTTGCATACTCCAGGCGAAGCGGCGGCAGCCTGCATGCAGTAGAGCCGCCAATCAACCCGCCGGTGCAAATTTGGTTGCCACGAGCGTGCGTCCGCCCTATAGTCTTTTTCGGAGGCTGTAATGTCTGAAGTCCAGAACAAACGCGCCGAAGCCATCGAACGCATCAGACAGGCCGCGCACCGCCTGAGGCGCCTGGAGCTTGTTCTCGCTCTGGCGAGCCTTCTGGTGGGTGCGGCGTATCTTGCCGTGATGATCGCCTGGGGCTCGACGGCGCTGCGCAGCTTTGTGGCGCGCGAGGGGCGCGCTGGGCCGGTGGCGGTGGTCTTCTGGTATTTGTTATTATTCACGCTTATCTACAATATCGTGCACTTTCCGGTGGCTTTTCTGAGGGGGTACGTGGTCGAGCGCCGTTTTCGGCTTTCCAGGCAGCGGCTGCGTCGCTGGCTGTGGTCGGAGGCCAAGAAATACTTTCTCAGTGCCCTCTTTGTCGTGGCGCTGGGGCAGGTATTCTATCTTTTTCTCAGGCGCTTCGAGGGGACGTGGTGGTTTTGGGCGTGGCTGGCGTACCTGGTCTTCGGCCTGGTCATCGGCCGCTACGGTGCGCGCATCCTGCTGCCGCTTTTCTACAAGCGTGAAGAGCTCGACGACGACGCTCTCAAAGACCGCATGCGTGAGCTCTTCAGCCGTGCAGGCTTTACCGTCTCAGACGTCAAGCGCATCATCGTCGGCCAGGACACTCGAAAGGCCAACGCAGCCGTGACCGGCCTCGGCTCTACCAGGGAGGTCCTGCTCAGCGACACGATCCTCGAGCTGCTCGAACCAGGCGAGATCGAGGCCGTCACCGCCCACGAGCTGGCCCACATCAAGAGCCGCCACGGCGAGATAATGCTCGTCGCCGGCGCGGCGGTTTCATTCGCCGGCTTTGCGCTGGCCGCCGGCGCCCTGAATCTCTCGGCCGAGGCCCTCGGCCTTGACGGCATCAGCGATGTGGCGGGCTTTCCGCTGATAGTACTGACCTTTGCAGGGCTCTTTCTCGTCGTGAGCCCGCTCTTGAACTACCTCTCACGCACTCTCGAGTGGAGCGCCGACATCTGGGCGGCGCGGTTTACCGGCAAGGCGCAAATGCTCGCCGATGCGATCGAAAAGCTCGCCGCCAACAACCTCGCCGAAATGGACCCGCCCCGCTACTGGCAGGTACTCTTTTCAAGCCATCCGGCGCCGGCAAGCCGCGCGAGCACACTTCGCAACATCGCCGAGAAAAGCGCAGGGCGGTAGCGATGCCCCTTCGCCGCGTGGCGCAGGGCGCGAGTCATCTCACGCGTACGAGTAGGCCTGGAATCCTGAGAGTGTGGGTGCGCCCCGGCCCCCGAGCGGATCAGATCGCCAGCTCCCCCTCGAGTACGGCCCTTACCTTTTCGCGGCTGTCAAAATCGACCAGCGCATCGATAAGCTCGTCGAGGTCTCCCATTATGATGCGGTCGAGGTGGTAGAGGGTAAGGTTTATGCGGTGGTCGGTGACGCGGTTTTGTGGGAAGTTATAGGTGCGGATGCGCTGCGAACGGTCGCCTGAGCCTATCTGGCCTGCTCGCATCGACTGCCTCTGGCGGTCGAGCTGGTCCTGGTAGTGGTCGTACAGGCGGCTTCTGAGGATGCGCATGGCCTTGGCGCGGTTTTTGTGCTGGGACTTCTCGTCCTGTATCGACACGACGATGCCGGTCGGCTCGTGAGTCAGGCGCACTGCCGAGGATGTCTTGTTGACCTTCTGGCCGCCGGGGCCGCTTGCCCGGTAAAAGTCGATGCGTACCTCGTCAGGGCTTATCTCGACATCCACCTCCTCGGCCTCGGGAAGCACCGCTACCGTGCAGGCTGATGTATGTATGCGCCCCTGGCTTTCGGTCTCGGGCACGCGCTGCACCCTGTGCCCCCCGCTTTCGTATCTCAGGCGCCGGTGTACGTCGCGGCCTGAGACCGAAAATATCATCTCGCGAAAGCCGCCCATGTCGGTCGGCGATGAGTCCATGACCTCCACGGTCCAGCCCTCGGCCTCGGCATACTGGCGGTACATGTTGAAAAGGTCCGCCGCAAAGAGCGCCGCCTCCTCGCCTCCGGTGCCGGCGCGGATCTCCA